>JBQCHO010000158.1:0-50112 GCA_051954635.1 Sphingomonas sp.
GTGGCGCGACAAACGCTGCTGCCGCATGTCGCGTTGAACGGCGAGAGCGCGACGATGGTCCTGGCGATCTTCGGCACGACGATCAGCCCGTATCTGTTCTTCTGGCAGGCGTCCGAAGAGGTCGAGGATTTGGCGGGGGGACCTGCGCTGATCGCCTCGCCGGCCGAGGTGCCGCGCGAGCTCAGCCGGATGCGCTGGGATAGCTGGACGGGCATGCTTTATTCGGACGCGGCATCGTTCTTCATCATCCTGGCCACCGCGGTGACCTTGCACGTCGGCGGCGTCACCACGATCGACACCGCCGCGCAGGCCGCGAGCGCGCTCCGCCCGCTGGCCGGCAACTTCGCCTTCTTCCTGTTCGCGATCGGCATTCTCGGCGTCGGCATGATCGGCGTGCCGGTGCTTGCCGGATCGGCCGCCTATGCGATGGCCGAGGCGATGGGCTGGCGCGAGGGTCTCGAGCGACGCGCGCGTGACGCCAAGGGCTTTTACGCGGTCATCGCGATCAGCGTGCTCGCCGCGATCATCCTTCAATATACGCCGATCAGCCCGATGCGCGCGCTCGTCTGGAGCGCGGTCGTCAATGGCGTCGTCGCGTTGCCGATCCTGGTCGTCGTCGTCCGGCTCGCGGCAAAGCCATCGGTCATGGGGCCGTTCGTGACGCCGCGTGGATTGCGCGTATTGGGGTGGCTGGCGGTAGCGGTGATGGCATTGTCGGCGATCGGGCTGGTCGATCTGATCTTCTGATCGTTCCAGGATTGACCGTCAGAACCCGCGGTAAAGGGGCGAGCGCGGAAATCGGCTCAATTGCTCGTCGCGAGATGCCGCCCAATCATGCAGTCGTCGATCTTCGCCGCATCCCGCAACAGCCGCTCGCGCCCGCTTCGCAGATCGGCGCCGCTGCGTGTTGCCGGCTCTGGCCCGTCGCCGAGGCCGCGCCACAGCGCCGCGTTGAACGCCGCGGTGTCGAGATGATCTTCGACCTCGAAATTCTGCCCGTGCATCGCTTTCGCCCACCAGCTGCTGCTACGCCCTGAACAAGCCGTCACGGCCGCGCTCGCCTTGACGAAACGGTCGGCGGCGATCGGGAGTTTGGTCGACCGCAACACATCGGCGGCCTCGGCATGGAAAGTCCACGACGCCTGCGCCGGATCGAACAGATCGGCCATCGGCGTCGCCAGCCCGTCATTGAGCCCGAGCGGCTTGAGACCGAGGACCGCTTCGATCGTGCGCAGCACGTTGACCGTCGTGTAGCGCGTCGACACCAGCGCGCCCTGCCGTACATAAGGCCCGACCACCAACGCGATCGAGCGCCGCGCGTCGACATGGTCCGCGCCGTTCTGCGCATCGTCCTCGATCACGAAGATCAGCGTGGAATCGGCGACATGGCTCTGCGCAATCCGCTCGACCACGCGGCCCAGTGCATAGTCGTTGTCGGCCATCTCGGTCTCGACGGTGTTCACCCCGTCGATCGCCTTGTCGAACTCGCCGAAATGATCGTGGCTGAGGCGTAGCAACGTCAGCGCAGGCACCTTGCCGGCGGCGTCCTGCGCATCGAATTCGCGCTGCCATTCGAGCTCGCGCCAATAATCGGGCAGCTTCTGGTCGAAACCGCGGAAATAGGGATCGCTGCGGCTCGCGAGCAGGCGGTCGCCGGGGGTGTAGATGCGGCGATGCTCCTTGAACGGCTCGCGCACCACCGGCACCGCGCCGGGCGCGTCGGCATCATAGATCGATGCGTCGGAAAAGCCGTAGTTGCGCACGCTCAGTCCGGCGCGGATCGCGGCGTCCCACAGATAACCCTGGCCGGGCTCGTCATCGTCGTCGGGATCGGGCGCGGTCAACAGCGCGGGGCCGGGCAGCAGGTCGGGATCGGTCGACAGCGCCGGATTGGTCGCATGGCGTTCGGCCATCGTCTGTTGCGGATAGAGGAAGCGATCGGCTTCCTCGGACTCATAGGCGAGGCCGCGGCTGGCGTAATTTACCGGCGCGGTCTTCTCGAGCAGATCGGGCACGCGCGCCGCGGTCGACCAAGTCCAGCCGGTGCTCGATTGCTCGCCCGAATCGTAGAAATTGTCGAGCGTGACGAATTGGCGCGCGAGCGCATGGTGGTTGGGCGACAGTGCACGGCCGAGGATCGCCAGGTGCGGATCGCCATTGCCGATGTCGAGATCGCCGAGCAGCTGATCGTAGGTGCGGTTTTCCTTGATGATGAAGACGACGTGCTTGATCCGCGCGCGGATCGCCGCCATCCTCGCATCGGCCGCGGCGCGCGCATCCGCACTCGAAAGTCCGATATTAGACGCCACTTGGAGCGTGGTCGCCGCAAGCGCCTTGTCGGCGGGCATCGGGAATTGCAGCAGCCCGGCCTTTTCGAGCTGGAAGATATATTGGTTGGCCGCGCCGCATGCGCTCGGCTGGCCGCGATAGATCGCCAGCGCGGGCGCGCAGCCTTGCGGGTTCGGCCCCGGTGGGCTCTTGCGGTTGGCGACGAACACGCGCGCGCCGCGGCCGGCAGTCGCGACGGCGCTTGGATACCAGCCGGTTGGCACCAACCCGTCGATTACCGCGCCGCCCGTCGCAGGGGAAACCACCGCGACGGCATTGATCCCGCCCAGCGTCACGAGCAACCGGCCGTCGGGCAGTTGCGCGAGCCCGTTGGGATTGAGCCCCTTGCCAAGCGGCGGGGCGCCGAGCGCCTCGGGCATCGCCAATCGCGGTTCGGCGGCGAGCCGCGCGGCGGCCATGTCGACGATCGCGAGCCGATCGTCATTGTCCTCGGTCGCGAACAGCCGGCCGGTGCGGCGATCGGCGAGCAGGGCGGTCGGCTCGCCCACGGTGGCGATACGACTGGCGACGCGGATGCTCGACGGCGTGACGGTCAGCGCAACGATCTGCCGATCGCGCGGCGCCGTGACCCAGGCGTGCGTGGCGTCGGTCCAGGCAACCGCGAACGGGTTCTCACCGCCCGCCACGCCGACCTGTCGGGGATCGATCTTGCCCGGGCGCAGATCCTGCTCGGCAATCAGCCTGCGGCGATCGAGATCGAGCAGGCTGACCGAGTCGTTATAGTAATTGGTCACGATAGCGCGGTGCCCGTCGGGGCTGATCGCGACGCCCGCCGCCTGCGGTTTCACGTCGGCGCCGAGCCCTGCCTTGTGGCCCAGCGCGATCGTGCCGGTCTCGGCAAATCCCTTTCGCCCGCGTGCGAACAGGTGGACAACGTCATCGACCCCGCCGCCGACAGCGAACCCGCGCCCATCGGGGCGCCAGGCGATCCCGCCATAGCTGTTGGGCACCGTCATCGTCTGCAACCAGCGGCTGCCGCGCGCGTCGATCGCGTAACGGAAGATATATTGCACCGATTGCGCCGCGACTATCTTGCCGTCGGCGCCGTTGAAGCGATTGAACCCGCTGGTCATCACCAGCATCTCGCGCCCGCCCGGGCTGGTCGCAATCGCCGCGGCGCCATCAGCGACATAAGCTGGGTGGGGCCCAACATGCGCGACCAGCGGCTCGAACCGCGCGCCCGGCGCCGCAGTCGGCGTAATTCGCTGCCCGGTCGGAAGCGGCTCGCCGACCGGTGTTTGTTGACTTATCACTGGCGATAAAGCCAGCAACACCAAGGAACTAAGCAGCAATATGTTCAACGTGAGTACCTCCCGCCCGCGACGCTAGCAGAAGAATGTGACATCGCTGCTTTTCGAGCTGGTTCGACAATCTGACAATATCGAACTTATCCGGTCGTATCGTTCAGTAGGGGCCTCGATTCGACAAACAAAAGCGTGCGGCGCTTCGATCGGCTCAGTAGACCATGGCTATCTGTCTTGAGCTCCATTTTTTGGCAGCGTCCACAAGGGAAGCGGCGGCAGCTGCGTCGCGTTCAAAGCGTCGCGAGGCACTTTGCGGTCAGCCGAGAATTTCGCGACCTGTGCCTTGAGTTGTACGACGATCTTCGGATGCTGCGCCGCGACGTCGCTTTTCTCGTATGGGTCGGTTGCGAGGTCGAACAGCCGATCCCCGACCAGCTTCCACTTGCCGACGATCACCGAGCCGGCACGGGCGCGTTGTGTTTCGAGATCGCCCGGGAAGCGATTGCCGTATTTGGGCGGCGTGCTGTAATCCTCGCCGACGAAGAGCGTGCGTTCGCCGCCGGGCCGCTTCTCTGTCAGCAGGGCGTTTGACATGTCGCGGCCGTCGACGGCTTGCGTGAGTTTCGCGCCGGCGATGTGCGCCACGGTCGGCACCAGATCGACATAGGACACGGGGCCGATGTCCGCATCGCGGCGCGGCTTCAGCTCGGCCGGCCAGGAAATCGCCGCAGCCACACGCACGCCGCCTTCGTAATGCTGCGCCTTCCAACCACGTAGCGGGCCGTTGCTCGATGGATTGTCCTTGGCGCCGGTCTTGCCGGGGCCGCCATTGTCGCTGGTGAACAGGATCAGCGTATTGTCGAGCTGGCCCGTGTCGCGCAGCGCGTCGAGTACCTTGCCGATGTTTCGATCGAGCGCGTGTATCGCGGCGAGCGCGGTCTGCCGATGCGTGTTGCCGCGGCCCTGCTCGCCGAAATCGGCGCTCTCGCGCGCGCTTTCCTTGTGCTTGAACAGCGGCTTCGACGGATCGAACCCGGCTGCCGCAAGGTCGGCGGGTGGCGCCTGGAGCGGAGCATGCGGCGCGTTGAAGGCGAGCCACATCAGCCACGGACTGCCGTGCGGCGAAGGCGTGCGGATGATGCGAACCGCCTCGGCCCCCAGCAGATCGGTCGAATAACCCTTGTCGGCGGACGGCGCATAATTGCGGTGCCAGTCGACCTGACCTTCGCGCTTGTGCGTGAAATAGTCGATCGCGCCGTTGTAATGGCCGTAGAAGCTGGTGAAGCCGAAATGCATCGGATGAAAATCGAGCGAGCGGTGGCCGAGATGCCATTTGCCGAGGAACGAACGCCGCTCGTAGCCGGCGCGCGACAGGACGTTGGCGATGGTCTGCTCGTTCGGGTCCATGCCGAAATCGCTGCCCGGGGTGATCGTGTCGCCCATGATGCCGAAGCGGTTGGGATAGCGGCCGGTGAGCAGCCCCGCGCGCGAGGGCGAGCACAAGGCCGAGGCGTAGAAATGATCGAGCACCATCCCGTTCCTGGCGATGCGATCGATGTTGGGCGTGGGAAAGCTGGCGCCCTCGAACCCGACGTCCTGATAGCCGAGATCGTCGGCGATGATGATCAGGATGTTGGGGTGGCGGGCCGCCGGCGGGCGCTGCGCTGCGCGCTGGGGCTGCGGCGGGGTGGCTGGCGCGCCGCCGACCGGGGCTGCGAGCGCCGCACAGGTCAGCGCTGATGTGCCGAGCAGGATCGCGCTGCGACGAAAGACCAGCTTCAGGGAGGTCCAGCGGATTGAGGCTGCGCCGGCCGCAGCGAAATCGAGTCGGTCTGCCATTTTGTCCCCTCCGAGTT
This sequence comes from Sphingomonas sp., assembly GCA_051954635.1. Lineage (GTDB taxonomy): Bacteria > Pseudomonadota > Alphaproteobacteria > Sphingomonadales > Sphingomonadaceae > Sphingomonas. The sequence continues at coordinate 5,450 of JBQCHO010000158.1, forward strand.
TGGTTCTTGCACCCCGCAATAACCGAGGCAGATACCTGCAAAATATAAATACGATCAAATAGCGTCGCTTGCCGTGACGATTTTGGTAAACCCGGCCACCTGATCACATACCCTCTTGCCAACGACACGATTTGTTTTATCAAAGTCTGACAATAATGATACGATAAATATCTTATAGAGAGACGGCCGGGGAAGCCCGTTTCGCGACTGACACGTAGCAATCATCGTGCAGGGGGAGAGGGACATGACACTATTTGCAGGCCGCGCCGCATTGCTGCTGGTCGCCTCGCCGCTCGCGATGATGGCGACGGCATCCTTTGCGCAGGATGCGCAGCCGCAGGCCGATCAGGCCGCCGCTCCGCTCCCCGACGCCGGCATTGCCGCCGATCAGTCTTCGCAGAACGACGATATCGTTGTCACCGGCATCCGCTCCTCGCTCGAGCGCGCCGCCGAGGTGAAGCAGAATTCGACGCAGGTGGTCGACTCGATCGTCGCGCAGGACATAAGCAAGTTCCCCGATCCTTCGGTCGCCTCGTCGTTGCAGCGGGTCGCCGGCGTCCAGGTCGAGAACGACAATCACAACGAACTGGGCAGCGTCCGCATCCGTGGCCTGACCGACATCCTGACCACCATCGACGAGCGCGAGGTGTTCACGACGACGGGGCGCAATTTCGACCTGCAGGACATGCCTGCCGATGCGCTGTCTCGGGTCGACGTCTACAAGTCGCAGACCGCCGACCTGATCGAGGGCGGCGTCGCCGGCGCGATCAACCTGCGGCTCAACAAGCCGTTCAATTTCACAAAGCCGACGGTCGTGGTGACGGCGCGGGGCAATTACGGGCTTGAGACCAAGGAACTCAATCCGCAATTCGGCGCATTGGCGACCGATCGCTGGAATACCGGGATCGGCGAAATCGGCGCGTTGGTAAGTGCGTCCTGGTCGAACTCGGACTCGCTGCGCACTAACAACAACCTCACCGATCGGCGCAACTCGGCCGCGACGCCGCTCAAGGTGCCGGGCTATTTCATTCCCAACATCTTGCAGAACGTCACCCACGCCTCGACCGTCAAGCGGCGCGAGGCGAACGCGGCGCTGCAATGGCAGGCCTCCAAGAATCTCGAAGTCTATCTCGACGGGCTCTATACGAAATTCAGCAGCCGCGATCTCGACTATGGATTCAACGTCCAGCCGTTCACCAACGGCGTCACGATCTCGGATATCCAGGGCAATTCTAACTGCTTCGACGTCCGCTCGAAGGCGAACGGGCAGAACCCCAATCTGCAGACCGGCGCCAACGGGACCGACACGCTCGAAAGCAGCAGCGTCGTCAATTTGTGCGATATCGACAGCGCGGTGCTCCACAATGCGGTGGTCAACCGGTCGACGGGGGCGAGCCGCACCAGGCAGACCAACAAGCTGATCGGCGGCGGCCTGCGCTACAATAACGGCGCGGGATCGAAGGCGACGTTCGATCTCGGCTACCAGACCTCGCGCAGCCTCACGACCGACATCCGCACCGCGCTCGGCGACCGCATTCCGGAAATGACCCTGGTGACCGACGCGAACGGCGGCGAGCGGCTGACGGTGCCCAACGATGCGCTGATCGACCGCCAAGGCCTGTCCTATCGCAACCAGTTGCAGCAGGATTTCGGCGATGCGCGCGGCAGCCTGTTGCAGGCGCGGCTCGACGGCGAGCAGGAAATCGGCAGCTTCCTCGATTCGATCAAGGTCGGCCTGCGCTACGCCAAGCGCACCGCCAAATACGCCAACGTCCACCTCAACACCGCGACCCCGTTCGGCAATGTCGGCACCAACACCGAAGCGCAGGCGAAGCTCGTTTCCGACACCGAGCTGTTCCCGGATTTCATCGGCTTTTCGGAAATCCAGCCGCGGATCAACGGCGGCGCGCGCTTCACCGGGCCGAACGGCGATCTCATGCTGACCGAAGACGGCCTCAATCGCCTGCGCGCGATCTACGGCCTGCCTTCGGGACAGCCGGCCTATGATCCGCTCCGCCAGTTCGACGCTGACGAGGCGACCTATGCCAGCTACGGACAGGCGCACTACCAGGCCGATCTCGGCGGCGGCATGTCGTTGGACGGCGTCGTCGGCGCGCGTCTGACCAAGACCGATCGCACCGTCGTCACCTTCGACGAAAATGCCGCGCCGATCCGCACGCACACGTCGGATACCGACGTCCTGCCCAACGCCACCGCTCGCCTGCGCGTCCCCGGCGGCTTCCAGGCGCGGCTGGGCTATTCCAAGGCGATCCGCCGCCCCGAATTCTCTTCGCTCAATCCCGCGGTGACGCTGATCATCGACGTCAACCCGGCGCAGCTCAGCACGGGATCGGCGGGCAATCCCGACCTGCAGCCGGAAAAATCCGACAGCTTCGATGCGACGATCGAACATTATTGGAAGAGCGGCTTCATCTCGGTCGCGGGCTATTATCGCAAGATCACCAACCGCGTGATCTCGGCCGGCGCGCAGGAGGATATCGACGGGCGCACCTTCATCATCACGCGCCCGCGCAACGTCGGCCGTGCGCAGCTCAAGGGTGTCGAGGTCAGCGGGCAGAACTTCTTCGATTTCCTGCCCGGCGCGCTCGACGGGCTCGGCGTGATGGGCTCGTTCACCTTTGCCGATTCGAAGGTGCAGGGCGACGACAGCCTCGCCGGCGAGCCGCTGCAGGGCGTGTCCAAATACAATTACACCGCCGGGCTGCTCTACGAGAAATACGGGCTCAGTGGTCGCGTCGTCTATACCTATCGCTCGCGTTATTATTCGGCCGATCTGACGGGGCAGCCACAGCTCCGGCGCTTCGATCCGGCGGTGACCGACATGGTCCCGACGTTGCTCGAATATGTCCGGCCCGCGGGGCGGCTCGATTTCAGCGTCGGCTTCGATCTCAACGATCAGCTTCATTTCGACATCGGCGGCACCAACGTGCTGCGCAACCATACGCAAACCTATCGCGGCGAGCCGTTCTTCACCGGCAACTATTTCTACGACGAAACCACCTATACGATGGGCGTCCGCTATCGCTTCTGACGCGGACCAGGACAGGCGACCCATGCGCGACATCGGCCCGGCGACGATCCGAACGATCATGCTGCGGCTGATGCCGCTGCTCGGCCTCATCTACATGGTCGCCTATATCGATCGCCAGAACGTCGCTTATGCCAAGCTGCAGATGGTCGGCGCGCTGGGCATGAGCGAGGCGGCCTATGGCCTCGGCTCCGGGCTGTTCTTCCTCGGCTATTTCCTGTTCGAGGTGCCGTCGAACCTACTGCTCGACCGCGTCGGCGCGCGCGTGTGGTTCGCGCGGATCATGGTGAGCTGGGGGCTGGTGACGGTGCTGCTCGCCTTCGCCAAATCGGCGACCGCCTTCTATGTCCTGCGTTTCCTGCTCGGTCTGTGCGAGGCGGGGTTCTTTCCCGGCGTGCTCTACGTGCTGACGCTCTGGTTCCCGCAAGCGCACCGCGCCCGCGCGGTCGGGCTGTTCATGCTGTCGAGCGCGGTCGCCAACGCGATCGGCGCGGGCGTCGGCGGCTTCCTGCTCGATCAGGGCGGCACGCTGGGGCTGGCGGGCTGGCAATGGGTGTTCGTCGCCACCGGCGTGCCGGCGATCCTGCTCGCGCCCGTCGTGCTGGTGATGCTGCCGGCCGGGCCCGAACAGGCGCGCTGGTTGACTGCGCAGCAAAAGGCCTGGCTGGCGGGGGCGCTGACGCAATCGGCTGAAGGAGTCGAGGGCGGAGCGCTCCGCGCGCTGCTCGATCGCCGTGTTGTGCTGCTGTGCCTCGTCTATATCGGCTTTCCGCTTGCAGCGTACGGGCTCAGTTATTGGCTGCCGACGATCGTCAAGGGCTTCGGCGTGTCGAACACCGCCAACGGCCTGCTCAACATCATCCCCTGGGCGCTGGTCGGCGTGGCGCTTTGGGCGGTGCCGCGACACGCCGCGCGTCATGCCGATCAGACCTGGCACATCGTCGCGCCGGCGCTGATCGGCGCCGTGCTGCTGGTCGCCAGCGTCGTCGTGCCCGGCGCAATCGCCAAGTTCGCCTGCCTGTCGCTCGCCGCCGTCGCGATCTTCGCCGGCCAGCCGATCTTCTGGACGCTGCCGCCGCGTTTCCTCGCCGGCGCGCGCGCGGCGGCCGGGTTCGCGGCGATCAACTCGGTCGGCAACCTCGGCGGGTTGATCGCGCAGACACTGGTGCCGGCGATCCGCGATCGCACCGGTAGCACGCTCGCGCCGGTGCTGTTCCTCGCGCTGTGCCTCGCCGCTGCGGGGATCGGTGTCCTGGTGATCGAAAGGCGCCTGCCGCGCGAAACGGACAAGGTCGCGGTCGGCCACGTCATTCAATGAACGAAGGAGAGAGCAATGCGCGGTAACCGGCGGGACATTCTCAAATACGGTGCGATGGTCGCGGCCGGGCTGCAGGCGACGCCGGGTTTCGCGTCATCGGCGATGCTGCCGGGGGGCGGCGGCAAGCGGCCGAACATCATCCTGATCCTCGCCGACGACATGGGCTATTCGGACATCGGCTGCTACGGCTCGGAAATCCCGACGCCCAATCTCGATCGGCTCGCAGGCTCGGGGATGCGGTTCGCGCAATTCTACAATTCGCCGCGCTGCTGCCCGTCGCGCGCGTCGCTGATGACCGGGCTCTATTCGCACCAGGCGCATATGGGGATGATGGTCGTCGATGCCGGCCGCTATCCGTTCCCGGCCTATGATGGCGACCTTTACAAGGGCGCCGTGACGATCGCCGAGGCGCTCAAATCGGGCGGCTATTCCACCTTCATGGCGGGCAAGTGGCACCTGACGCCGCATGCCGACACCACCGACCCCAAGGTCGATAAGAGCAACTGGGCGTGCCAGCGCGGGTTCGACCATTTCTACGGCATCATCACGGGCGCGGCGGATTACTACAATCCCAATACCTTGTGCCGCGACAACACGCCGATCCGCGAGAACGCGCCCGATTTCTATTTCACCGACGGCATCGCCGACAACGCGGTCAAGTTCATCGAGCAGGCGCCCAAGGACAAGCCGTTCTTCGGCTATGTCGCGTTCAACGCCCCGCACTGGCCGCTCCACGCCCCCGAAAAGGTCGTCGCCAAGCACCGCGAACGCTACAAACAGGGCTGGGACAAGACTCGCGCCGATCGCCACGCCAGGCAGATCGCCGCCGGGCTGCTCGACGCCAAATGGCCGCTCACCAAGCGCGACCCGCGCGTGCCGGCTTGGGAACGCGCGTCGTTCAAGGAATGGGAAGCCGAACGCATGGCGGTCTATGCCGCGCAGGTCGACATTCTCGATCAGGGCATCGGCCGGATCGTCGCCGAACTCGAAAAGCAGGGCGAGCTCGACAACACGCTCATTTTCTTCATGGCCGACAATGGCGGCAATTTCGAGGAGATGGGTGCTCACGCACCAGGCGCCAAGCGCCCGATCTATATGAACTACAAGACCCGCGACGGGCGGCCGATCGAGACCGGCAATTCGCCCAGGATCATGCCCGGGCCGGAGACGACCTATGCCAGCTATGGCGGGCCGTGGGGCAATGTCAGCAACACGCCGTTCCGCCTCTACAAGCATTTCGCGCACGAAGGCGGGATCAGCACGCCGTTCATTGCGCATTGGCCGGCGGGGATCGCCGCCAAGGGCGCCGTGACGCAGCAGATCGGCCACGAGATCGACGTCATGGCGACCTGCCTCGCCGCGAGCGGCGTGTCGTACCCGCATGACAGCGTCGCCGGTTCGGTGCCGCCGCCGCTCGAAGGGCGCAGCCTGTTGCCCGCCTTCGCCGGCAAGCCGGTGCCGAACCGCGGCATGATCTTCTGGGAGCATGAGGGCAATTGCGCGGTGCGCGACGGCAAGTGGAAACTCGTCTCGCGCTTCCCCGACAGCTGGGAACTCTACGACATGGAGGCCGATCGCACCGAGAGCGACGACCTTGTCGATCGCGAGCCCGAGCAGGTGACGCGACTTGCCGCGGCATATGAAGCCTGGGCCAGGCGGGTCGGCGCGCAACCCTGGCCGATGCCGCAAACGCCCCCCGGCGCGCGTACCGGCGAACTGCCGATGCCCGACTATCTGCGCGTCGACCGGCCGATCGGATCGGTCGTGCGCGGGGAGAGCTGACGGCCGATTGGCACCGCGCCGCGGTTTGCAGCTATTCGAGCTTGCTATCCGCGTAGAAGCATTGCTGTTCAGTCAAATCTCGACCTGGCTGCCAAGTTCGACGACGCGGTTGGTCGGCAGCTTGAAGAACGCCATCGCGCTTTCGGCGTTGCGGACCATCCAGGCAAACAGCTGTTCGCGCCACAGCGCCATGCCGGGCCGCTCGGCGGCGATCAGCGTCTGGCGTGACAGGAAGAAGCTGGTGTCGAGTGGGGTGAACGGCGGGTCGATCGCGATGCGTGCGAGTTCGGCGGGAAGATCGGGCTCGTCCATGAAGCCGTAGCTGAGCACGATGCGGTAGAAGCCCTCGGTCAGGTCAGTGAGTGAGAGGCGGTCGGCGGCAGCGACGTGCGGCACCGGCTCGATCGAGACCGTGAGCAACACGACGCGGGCATGCAGTACGTGGTTGTGCTTGAGGTTGTGGAGCAGGGCGGGCGGAATGTCGCTCGCGTTCGACGACAGGAACACCGCGGTGCCGGACACGCGGACGACCGAATTGACGGCCGAGCGGATGAAGACGCTGACCGGCATCGCGCCGTCGTGCAGCCGGCGGCGCATCAGCGCGCGGCCGGTCGCCCAGGTGGTCAGCACGGTAAAGGTGATGCCGGCGACGAGCAGCGGGAACCAGCCGCCATCGGGTATCTTGGTGACGTTCGAGGCGAAATAGGCGCCATCGACGAGCAGGAACACGCCCGTAACCAGCCCGGCGATCCACGGCGGCCAGCGCCAGATCTTGAAGGTCAGCACGCCGAGCATGCACGCGGTGATCAGCATCGTGCCGGTCACCGCGATGCCGTAAGCGGCGGCGAGGTTGCTCGAGCTCTGGAAGCCGAGCACGAGCAGGATGACGAGGAGCAACAGACCCCAATTGACCAAAGGAACATAGATCTGCCCGGCTGCTTTCGCACTGGTGTGGAGAATGCGCAGTCGTGGCAGATAGCCGAGCTGCACCGCCTGCTGCGAGATCGAATAGGCGCCCGAGATCACCGCCTGGCTGGCAATGATCGTGGCGAGCGTCGCCAGGATGACGAGCGGCAGCCGCGCCCAATCGGGTGCCATCAGGAAGAACGGGTTCTGCACCGACGTGGGATCGACCATCAGCAGCGCCGACTGGCCGAGATAGTTGAGCAGCAGGCACGGAAAGGCGACGTAGAGCCACGCGATCATGATCGCCTTGCGCCCGAAATGGCCCATATCGGCATAGAGCGCCTCGGCGCCGGTCACCGCCAGCACCACCGAACCCAGTGCGAGGAAGGCGAGGCCGGGATCGAGCAGGAAGAAATCGAGCGCGTAATGCGGTGACAGCGCCCACAGGATTTGCGGCGCCTGAGCGATCCCCATCACGCCGAGGACGGCGAGCACGAGGAAATAGACCAGCATGACGGGCCCGAACAGCTTGCCCACCGCGGCGGTGCCGTTCGACTGGATCGCGAACAGGAAGACGAGGATGGCGATCGCGATCGGCACGACCAGCGAGGTCAGCGCCGGCTCGACGACCGCCAGCCCTTCGACCGCCGACAGCACCGATATCGCCGGGGTGATGATCGCGTCACCGTAGAACAGGGCGGTGGCGATCACGCCCATCATCACGATCGCCGCGGTCCAGCGCGGGTCGGAGAGCTTGCGGGTGATGAGCGCGAGCAGCGCCAGACTGCCGCCTTCGCCCTTGTTGTCGGCGCGCAGGATGATGAAGACGTACTTGATCGTGACGATCAGCGTCATCGTCCAGAACACCAGCGACAGCACGCCGAAGATGTGGGGCTGATCGACCGCCAGCGGGTGCGGGCCGACGAAGCTTTCCTTGAGCGCATAGAGCGGCGAGGTGCCGATGTCGCCGAACACCACCCCCACCGCGCCGATCGCAAGCGCGGGGAGCGATTCCCGATGGCCGTCATGCGCGGGCGCGTCTTCCATCGTCGCGCCCCTAGGCGCGCGGTCGAAGGCCCGCCACGACCTTTATGGAATCTTTATGCGGATCGCGAACTTCCCCGTGGAATCTTAATCCGCTCCGGTCGCACATCATGGCCGATGACGACCCCGGACATCCATAGTGTCGAGCGATGGCTCGCTGCAGATCTCGCGATCCGCGGGCTCGGCTGCGTGCTGCTCGGCCTGTGCGCGCTCGCCGCGTGGGGGCTGTATCGTGCCGTCCATCGGCCGCCAGCGCATCCCGCGACGATCGGCGAACTCGCGGCCGGCGCGGGCGCTGTCATCAGTTGGGCGTGCGGCTGGGCGCTGCTCGGCGAGGGCAAGGGACTGTTCCGCCAGGTGGCCGTGCCGGGGCGCTACGCCCGCTTCACGCCGAAGAGGACCCAATCATGACCGACTTGCTGTGGCTCGGCGTGCTCGTCGGGCTGTTCCTGCTGACGCTGGCCTATGTCCGGCTGTGCGACCGCGCCTGAGGATATCCGCATGACCCTCCACCTGTGGCTCGCCGGGCTGACCGTGCTCGCGCTGATCATCTACCTCGTCGCCGTGCTGCTCCGGCCCGAGCGGTTCTGAAGCACATCGCCATGACCATTCAGGGATGGGCGATGATCGCCCTGTTCGCCGTCATCGTCGTCGGGCTCGCCAAGCCGGTGGGCGCATGGCTGTTCGCGCTTTACGAAGGCCGGCGGACGCCGCTTCACGTCGTGCTCGGACCAGTCGAGCGAGGCTTCTATCGCCTGTCGGGCATTGATCCCGAGCAGGAGCAGGGCTGGCGCGCCTATGCGCTGCACATGCTGATGTTCCAGCTGGTCGCGCTCCTGTTCACCTACGCGCTGCTGCGGCTGCAAGCGGTGCTGCCGCTCAATCCGCGCGGGCTGGCGGGGATCGGCGCAGACGGGGCGTTCAATACCGCGGTCAGCTTCACCACCAATACCAACTGGCAATGGTATTCGCCCGAGGTCGCGATGTCGAACCTCAGTCAGATGCTCGCGCTTACGCTGCAAAACTTCCTGTCGGCGGCGACCGGCATCGCCATCGCCTTCGCGCTGTTCCGCGGTTTCGCGCGGCGACAGGCTGGCTCGATAGGCAATTTCTGGGCAGACGTCACGCGCGTCACTCTCTATCTGCTGCTGCCGGTCTGCCTGATCTACGCGCTGTTCCTGATCGCCAGCGGCGTGCCGCAGACCTTCCTCTCGTCGATCGACGCGACCACGCTCGAGGGCGCGAAGCAGACGCTGATCCTCGGCCCGGTCGCCAGCCAGGAAGCGATCAAGATGCTCGGCACCAATGGCGGCGGCTTCTTCAACGCCAATTCGGCGCACCCGTTCGAGAACCCGAACGCGCTCACCGATTTCGTCCAGATCGTCTCGATCCTGGCGATCGGCTCGGGGCTGACCTGGTGCTTCGGCAAGGCGGTCGGCAACACGCGGCAGGGCTGGGCGATCCTGGCGGCGATGATGACGCTGCTGATCGCCGGCATCGCCGTCACTTATTGGCAGGAGGCCGCGGGGAACCCGATCCTCCATCAGCTCGGCGTCCCCGGTGCGAACATGGAGGGCAAGGAAGTGCGCTTCGGCATCGCCGCGAGTGCCTTGTTCTCGGTGGTGACGACGGCCGCGTCGTGCGGTGCGGTCAATGCGATGCACGACAGCTTCACCGCGCTCGGCGGCATGATCCCACTGTTCAACATCCAGTTGGGCGAGATCATCATCGGCGGCGTCGGCGCCGGCATCTACGGCTTCCTGCTGTTCGCGATCCTCGGCGTGTTCGTCGCCGGGCTGATGGTCGGCCGCACGCCCGAATATGTCGGCAAGAAGATCGAGAGCCGTGAAGTGAAGCTGGCGGTGCTGGCGATCGCGGTGCTGCCTTTGTGCATCCTCGGCTTCTCGGCGCTGGCGGCGGTGCTGCCGGCGGGGCTGGCGGGGCCGCTCAACAAGGGGCCGCATGGGTTTTCCGAAATCCTCTACGCCTTCACCTCGGCGACCGGGAATAACGGCTCCGCGTTTGCGGGCCTCAGCGCCGGCACGCCGTTCTACAACGGGCTGCTCGGCGTCGCGATGTGGATCGGGCGGTTCTTCATGATCGTGCCGATCCTCGCGATCGCGGGCAGCCTGGCGGCGAAGAATTACACGCCGGAGACCGCGGGCTCGTTCCCGACCACCGGCCTGCTGTGGGTCGGCCTGTTGATCTGCATCATCCTGATCCTCGGCGGGCTGACTTTCCTCCCCAGCCTAGCGCTCGGTCCGATCGCCGATCATCTCGCGATGATCCACGGCCAGCTGTTCTGAAGGACGCTTCCCATGTCCACCACAACCACCTCGATTTTCTCGGCCGAGCTCGTCGGTCCGGCAATCGGCCAGTCGTTCCGCAAGCTCGACCCGCGCGCGCTGATCCGCAACCCGGTGCTGTTCGTCACCGCCGTCGTCGCGACGCTGCTCACGCTCCTGCTGCTGCTCGGCGGCGAAGGGCTGTCGGCGGGGTTCCAGGTCCAGCTCGTCATCTGGCTGTGGCTGACGGTGTTGTTCGGGACTTTCGCCGAGGCATTGGCCGAGGGCCGAGGGCGCGCGCAGGCCAGTTCGTTGCGCGCCGCCAAGGGCGACCTTACCGCCAAGCTGATGCTCCCGAAGGAGGCCGGCTGCGAGATCGTCCCCGCCGCCAAATTGCAGCGCGGCCAGATCGTGCTGGTCGAGACCGGCGACCTGATCCCCGCCGACGGCGAGGTGATCGAGGGCGTCGCATCGGTCAACGAAGCCGCGATCACCGGCGAGAGCGCGCCCGTCATCCGCGAGGCGGGCGGCGACCGTTCGGCGGTTACCGCCGGCACGCGCGTCATTTCGGACGCGATCAAGGTTCGCGTCACACAGGAGCCGGGGCAGGGGTTCCTCGATCGCATGATCGCGCTGGTCGAGGGCGCCGAGCGGCAGAAGACGCCCAACGAGATCGCGCTGACCATCCTGCTTGTCGGGCTGACGATTATCTTCCTGATCGCGGTGGCGACGATCCCCGGCTTCGCATCCTATGCCGGCGGGTCGATCCCGGTCAGCGAGCTTGCCGCCCTGCTGATCACGCTGATCCCCACCACCATCGCGGCGCTGCTGTCGGCGATCGGCATCGCCGGCATGGACCGGCTGGTGCGCTTCAACGTGCTCGCCAAATCGGGCCGCGCGGTCGAGGCGGCGGGCGATGTCGACGTGCTGCTGCTCGACAAGACGGGCACGATCACGATCGGCGACCGCCAGGCGAGCGAGTTCCGCACGCTGCGCGGCATCGACCTCGACGATCTCGCCGATGCCGCGTTGCTCGCCAGCCTCGCCGACGAGACGCCCGAGGGTCGCTCGATCGTCACGCTGGCGCAGCGCGACCATGCGATCGACACGCGCCGCCTTCCGGCCGATGCCGAAATCATCGCGTTCACCGCGCAGACGCGATTGTCCGGGGTCAGGCTCGGCGAGACGCTGATTCAGAAGGGTGCGGTCGATGCGGTGCTGCGCGCCAATCCGGGCGTGGGCGAAACCGCAGCGGCGACCGAACTGCGCCGCATCACCGACGAGATCGCGCGTGCCGGCATGACCCCGCTCGCGGTCGCGCGCGACGGCAAGCTGCTCGGCGTTATCGCGCTGAAGGACGTCATCAAGGCGGGTGTACGCGAGCGCTTCGCCGAGCTGCGCCGGATGGGCATCCGCACGGTGATGATCACCGGCGACAACCCGCTCACCGCCGCGTCGATCGCCGCCGAGGCCGGGGTCGATGATTTCCTCGCCGAGGCGACGCCCGAGGACAAGCTGGCGCTGATCCGCAGCGAGCAGCAAGGCGGCAAGCTGGTCGCGATGTGCGGCGACGGCACCAACGACGCTCCCGCGCTCGCCCAGGCCGATGTCGGCGTGGCGATGAACACGGGGACTCAAGCCGCACGAGAAGCCGGTAACATGGTCGATCTCGACAGCGATCCGACCAAGCTGATCGAGGTCGTCGGCCTTGGCAAGCAATTGCTGATGACGCGCGGCGCGCTCACCACCTTCTCGGTCGCCAACGACGTGGCGAAATATTTCGCGATCATCCCGGCGATGTTCGTCACGCTCTATCCGGGCTTGGGCGTGCTCAACGTGATGGGGCTGGCGTCCCCACGCTCCGCGATCCTGTCGGCGATCATCTTCAACGCGCTGATCATTCCATGTCTCGTTCCGCTCGCCCTGAAGGGCGTGCGCTATCGCCCGGTCGGCGCCGGCCAACTGCTCGCCCGCAACCTGTCGATCTACGGCCTCGGCGGGCTCGTCGCGCCGTTCATCGGCATCAAGGCGATCGACCTCGCCGTCTCCGCCCTCCACCTCGCCTGAGGAGTTCGTTCGATGTCCAAGGCCCTCACTGCCGCACTGCGCCCCGCGATCGCCATGACGCTGCTGTTCGCCGCCTTGCTCGGGCTCGCTTATCCGGCGTTGCTGACCGGGATCGGCCAGCTCGTCTTTCCTGCCCAAGCGAATGGCAGCCTGATCCGCGACGATGGCCGTGTGATCGGCTCGTCGCTGATCGGCCAGCAATTCAGCGCGCCTGGCTATTTCCACGGCCGGCCATCGGCGGCGGGCAAGGGCTATGACGCCACCGCCTCGTCGGGCTCGAACCTTGGGCCGACCAGCAAGGCGCTGGTCGATCGCGTGAAGAGCGATGTCGCGGCGCTCCCCAAATCACCGGAAGGGACCGTCCCCGCCGATCTGGTGGTGACTTCCGCCTCGGGGCTCGATCCCGACATCAGCCCCGAGGCGGCTTCCTTCCAGGCGGCCCGCGTCGCGCAAGCGCGGCGGCTTCCCGAACCGACAGTGCGCAAGCTGATCGCCGACCAGACCCGCGAGCCCTTGCTCGGCATCATCGGCGAACCGCGCGTCAACGTGCTTCTGCTCAATCGCGCGCTCGACAGACTGGCTGCTGCGGGCGCACAAGCGACCGAGTGACCGACGCCGCGCCCGACCGACGCCCCGATCCCGAGGCCCTGCTGCGCGCCGCCGCGCAGGAGGGTCGCGGCCGCCTGAAGCTGTTCCTCGGCGCCGCGCCCGGGGTCGGCAAGACCTATGAAATGCTCAAGCAGGCGGCGACGCGGCGCGAGGCCGGCGCCGACGTCGTCATTGGCGTGGTCGAGACGCACGGCCGCGCCGATACCGAGGCGCTGACTCGCGATCTCCCGACTATTGCGCGTCACGTCGTCGCGCACGAAGGCCACGCCCTCGCCGAAATGGATCTCGACGCGATCCTCGCGCGTCGGCCGCAACTGGTGCTGGTCGACGAGCTCGCCCATACCAACGCGCCGGGCAGTCGCCATGACAAGCGCTATCAGGACGTCGAGGAACTGCTCGCCGCCGGAATCGACGTGCTCTCCACGGTCAATATCCAGCATCTCGAGAGCCTCAACGACGTCGTCGCCTCGTTCACCAAGGTCCGCGTGCGCGAGACGCTCCCCGACCGGGTGCTCGAAAACGCCGATATCGAAGTGGTCGACATCCCGCCCGACGAACTGATCGAGCGGCTGCGCGGCGGCAAGGTCTATGTCCCCGAGGAAGCGAGCCGCGCGCTCGGCAATTTCTTTTCCAAGTCGAACTTGTCGGCGTTGCGCGAACTCGCGCTGCGCCGCGCGGCGCAGACGGTCGACGCGCAGATGCTCGATTATCTTCGCGCGCACGCGCTGGCGGGCACCTGGGCGGGGGGCGAGCGGATCGTCGTCGCGGTCAGCGAACATGGCGGCTCGGCGTCGCTGGTCCGCGCCGCCAAGCGACTGGCCGACGCCCTCGGCGCGCCGTGGACCGCGGTGCATATCGAAACCCCGCGGAGCCTGCGCTTTGGCGATGCCGAGAACGCGCGCATCGCCGCGATCATGCACCTCGCCAGCCAGCTCGGCGGGCAGGTCGCCTCGGTGCCCGCGGAGACGGTGATCGACGGCCTCAAGCGCTTCGCGGTCGAGGCGCGCGCGACGCAGCTGATCGTCGGCAAATCGACCCGCTCGCGGCTGTTCGAACTGCGCCACGGCTCGGTGGTCGACCGCGTCGTGCGCGAGACGCCGGGGGTCGCGGTCCACGTCCTTCCACTCGAAAGCGACCAGGCCGCCGCGCCGCCCGCGCGATTGCGCGCCGGGTGGGGGCGACCGCGCGATTATATCGTCGCGCTGGCGCTGATCGCCTTCGTCACGATCGTGGGTGCGGCGCTGTTCACCGCCGGCAATATCACCAATATCGGGCTACTCTATCTGCTGCCGGTGATGATCGTCGCCACCCGCTACGGGCTGAGGCCCGGCGTGATCACCGGACTGGTCTCGTCGCTGGCGTACAATTTCTTCTTCATCCCACCGACCCACACCTTCACCATCCAGGATCCGCAGAACATCCTGACTGTGCTGGTGCTACTCGGCGTCGCGGTGGCGACCAGCCAGCTCGCCGCGCGGGTGCGCGACCAGGCGCTGCTCGCGCAGCAAAGCGCCGCGCAGAACAGCGCGCTTGCCGGTTTCGCGCGCCAGCTAACGACGATCAGCCAGCGCGACGAGCTCGGTCGCCTGCTGTGCGCCGAGATCGGTCGCCTGCTCGACGCGCATACGGTGCTGCTGTTTCCCTCGAACGGCGATCTCGAAGTCGCCGCCGCCGTGCCGCCCGAAGACCGGCTCGCCGCGATCGAGCAAGCCGCGGCACGCTGGGCGTATGAGAACAACAGGCCCGCCGGCCGCGGCTCGGAGACGCTAACCGCCTCCGAATGGCTGTTCCACCCGCTCGCTGCCGGGGGTCGCACGCTTGGCGTAATGGGCCTCGCGCGCGCCGACGCGGCGACGATCCGATCGGATCAATTGCCGCTGCTGCTCAGCCTGCTCGATCAAGCGGCGCTCGCGCTCGAACGCATCGCGCTCGAGGCCGAGATGGCGACCGTAACCCAGCTCAAGGAACGCGACCGCCTCCGCGCCGCGCTCCTGTCCTCGGTCAGCCATGACCTGCGCACGCCGCTGACGACGATCCTCGGCACGCTCGCCGAGATCGACCCCGCCTCGCCGCATCAGGCCGACCAGCTCACCACCGCGCGCGGCGAGGCCGAACGGCTGCACCGCTTCGTCGCCAATCTGCTCGACATGGTACGGATCGAGGCCGGGGCGCTCGGTCAGTCGCTCGAGCCCGTCGATCTCGTCGACGCGGTGGCGGCGGCGACCCACGATCTGCGTCGCGTGCTCGCCGATCACCCGCTCGACATCCGCATCGCGCCCGATCTGCCGTTCGTCATCGTCGACCCGCAATTGTTCCACCACTGCCTCATCAACCTGATCGAGAACGCGGCCAAATATGGTGACCCCGGCGGCGCGATCGGGATCGTCGCCGAGCGCCGCCACGATGGCCTGTTGCTCAAGGTGATCGACGACGGCCCCGGCCTGCCGCCCGAAGAGCTGACGCGCGTTTTCGAAACCTTCGCCCGGATCGAGGGGTCGGATCGCAAGCACGGCACGGGCCTCGGCCTCGCGATCGTCAAGGGGTTCGCCGAGGCGATGGGGCTCAGCGTTTCGGCCTCGAACCGCGAGGACGGCGACGGCGCGTGCTTCGCAATCCGCTTCTCCAACAACCGTATTCGCATCGGAGAAATTCCGGCATGACGACTCAAACCCGGCTGCTGCTGGTCGACGACGAGCCGGCGATCCGCAAGCTGCTCGGCACCGCGCTGGGGCGCGCGGGCTATCGTATCGTCGAGGCGGGCACCGCCCGCGAAGCAATGAACGCGATCCAGATCGACAAGCCCGAGGCGGCATTGCTCGATCTCGGCCTGCCCGATCGCGACGGCCTCGAACTCGTGCCGCTGTTCAAGGCGGCGGGCATCGCGCTGATCGTCGTCTCGGCCCGCGACGCCACCGAGCAGAAAGTCACCGCGCTCGATCTCGGCGCCGATGATTACGTCACCAAGCCGTTCGACACCGAAGAGGTGCTCGCGCGAGTCCGCACCGCGCTACGCCACCGCTTGGCGCTGAGTGCGGAATCCAGCTGCGTGAAAATAGATGAGATCGAAATTGTCTTGGATGCCCGCGTCGTCCGTAAGTCCGGCGCCGACATTCACCTGACGCCGAAGGAATACGCCCTTCTCGCTGAACTCGCAAAGCGTCCGGGCAAGGTCGCCACCCATGCGCATTTGCTGCGCGAAATCTGGGGCCCCGGCCACGATAGTGATGTGGAATACCTACGCGTTGCCGTACGCGGGGTCCGCCAAAAGCTTGGCGAGGACCTGGCGAGCGGCTCAATCATCCTCAACGAGCCGGGCGTTGGTTATCGCTTGCGCGGATAACGCGTCGACCATTCGTGTCGGACAGCTGGGAAGACAATCTATGTCCTCACTGTGATCAATTGTGAATGAGGCCGATCAACCCGATTTGCACTCTCCTCGATCAGGAGCGGTGCCATCACTGGGCGCTACCCGCTTGCCCGCGTCCGACATCAATCCAATACCTAGGTGGTCGAATCTAGCGCGCCTATCGAGACTAATGTACCTCGAAATGATCCCCCGGCATATCGGATCCTCGCTAGCCAATGCGGGCGACACCCTGTTCATGCCCGACTACGGCACTGCGCGCGCCGATTTACCCGGCGGCGATGCCCGGAAGCTTTATCGCTCGATCCGGCGCTTGCTATTCCTGCCGGCTGACGCGCGGCTATTTCTGTGCCACGATTATAAGGCCGTAGGTCGCGACGCCTATGCCTGGGAGACGACTGTCGACGCCGAGCGCACCGGCAACGTCCATGTCCATGAAGGCGTCGATGAAAACGCCTTCGTCAAAATGCGGACCGAGCGCGACGCGACGCCGTCGATGCCCGGCTGATACTGCACGCCGTGCAGGTCAACATGCGCCGCGGCCGCCTGCCCGAGCCCGAGGCTAACGGCACGCGCTACCTCAAGCTGCCGCTAGATGTGCTGTAGTGGGCTGGGCGCAGGCGATGCCGATCGCAGGGTTGATCGGCGGCCTGATTGTCGGGTTCGGCACGCGGCTGGGCAGCGGCTGCACCAGCGGGCACGGCGTTTGCGGCATTTTCCGACTGTCGCCGCGATCGCTGGCCGCGACGGCGGCCTTCATGTTGGCAGGATTCGCGACTGTCGCCGCGATGCGCGCGACTGGGAATATCGTGGTGACCCGCTGGGTGATCGCGCTCGTCGCCTGCACGATATTCGGCGCGGGACCGGCGATTTCGGGAATGGCCGATCCGACGCGGGTCCGCGCCTTTCTCGACCTGAGCGGCGGGGCGTGGGATCCGACACTCGCTTTCGTGATGGGCGGCGCGCTGATCCCGATCACGTGGCGGGTTACCCGGTTCTTTGACGCACAACTGCCGGGCGTGTCGGTTTGGCACGAGCAAGAACGATTACAGATAGCCGAGATAGGGCATTTAACCGGCGGACCAGAATCAAGTGCTTGCGTTCACGGCGGCACATTTGCGATCCCAACGCTATCTCAGAATTGGGCCAGGCCAAGTTTAACTGAGAATAAATCGCAATAGCATTGACAATGCGACCGACTCGCAATAGCAGCCCTTCAATTAGAGTCATCGGAGGGTTAATTACCGTGTCATCGCTTGCCGCCGCGCGCTCGACTGGAGCCGCCACGCCTGCTTTTCTGGCACTCGGTTGTGTCGGCACCTTCGTTTCCAGCCCGGCAATTGGTAAGATTTCTGCGCCAGTGCCGTCCAACGATCCAAGTCAGGTGCAAAGCCATGACGACATTCTGGTAACTGGTAATCGCGAGCGTCGCGGTGCCAAGGATGTCGCCCGCCCCATAGACACGCCACGCTCTGTCGTCGTGCTCCCGAAAAAGATCATCGAGCAAACCGGTGCAACGACGCTCGCCGATGCGCTGCGCACTGTGCCCGGCATCACCTTCGGCGCGGCGGAGGGCGGCAACCCGCTTGGCGACCGGCCGTTCATCCGCGGCTTCGATAGCCAGGGTTCGACCTATGTCGACGGCGTCCGCGATACCGCCGCGCAGAGCCGCGAAGTGTTTGCGGTCGATTCGGTGCAGGTCGTGCGCGGCTCGGATTCGACGCTCGGCGGGCGCGGCTCGGCGGGCGGCTCGATCAACATCGTCTCGAAACAGCCCGAGCTCGATGATTTCGCGATCGCTGATCTCTCGTACGGTAATGCCGATTACAAACGCGGCACGCTCGATGTGAACCGCAAGCTGAGTGACACGATCGCGGTGCGGGTCGAGGCGATGGCGCACGATCAGGATGTCGCCGGGCGCGATGCGATCTGGCAGAAACGCTGGGGTGTCGCGCCGTCGCTGACGATCGGGCTGGGCATGCCGACGCGGCTGACGATCGGCTATTACCACCTGACCAGCCACGAGCTGCCCGACAGCGGCATCCCCTATCTCTACACGATCGGCAACGCGCCCGGCACCGGTGGCATCCACACCCGCCCCGCGCTCGGCGATGTGACGCTGATCTCGGGCGAGACCGGGCATGTCGGCCGCGACGCTTATTACGGCCTCGCCGATCGCGATTTCCGCAAGACCACCACCGATCAGGGCACGATCCGCGTCGAGCACGATTTCGGCGGCGTGACGCTGCGCAACACCGCGCGCTGGACGCACAATGATCAGGCCTTCATCTTCACCGTGCCCGACGACAGCCGCGGCAACGTCTATGGCGATCCCTCGGTGCCGGGCTCGGGCGGTTATGTCTGGCATGCCGGCAAGACGCGCTACGGCTATGACGAGAGCATCGTCGACCAGACCGACCTGTTCGGCAAGTTCGCGACCGGCGGCATCGAGCACAGCTTCGCGGTCGGCACCGAGATTTCTTGGGAGCAGGCGCGCAAGGGCGCCTATGTAGCGACCTCGGGGCAGAGTGCGGTGCTCGGCTGCAGCGGCGGCGATATCGCCGCGGGCTACTGCACCAGCTTGTTCGATCCCGACCCTTATGCGCCGTGGGTCAATCGCGACGCGTCGGGCGCGCCCGCACCGATCGTGAAGGCCGGGCCGGAGAGCGAGACCCAGAATGATGCGCACACGTTATCGGCTTATGCGTTCGATTCGATCACGCTGATCCCGCAACTGATCCTCAACCTCGGTGCGCGCTACGATCATTTCGAGAGCAAGCAGACCGCTGGCACCCCGGCGACCTCGCTCAAGCGCACCGACAATCTGTTCAACTGGCAGGCCGGCCTCGTCTACAAACCGACCTCTGACATCAGCCTCTACGGCTCCTACGCCACGTCGGCGACGCCGCCCAACAGCCTGCTCGGCGAAGGGCGAGAGGATAACGGGCTGACTCCCGGTCGCGGCCAGGCCGCGATCGACGTCAACGACCTCAAGCCGCAGAAGACCAAGTCCTACGAGGTCGGTGCCAAGGCCAATCTGTTCCACGAGCGGCTGTCGCTGACCGCCGCCGCGTTCCAGACCGATACCGCCAACGCTCGCGTCACCGGCCCCGACAACACGGTCGATTATATCGGCAAGACCCGCATCCGCGGCATCGAACTCACCGCGAACGGCGAGATCCTGCCCGGCTGGAGCGTGTTCGGCGGCTATACCTATCTCGATCCGGTGATCACCGACGGCGGCTATACCGCGCTTACCGCCGCGGCGGTCGGCGATCAGGCGGCGCAGACCGTGCTGGTGCCGTCGGTCAATACCGGCAAGCAGGCGCCCAACACCGCGAAGAACAGCTTCACGCTGTGGACGACGCTGCAGGCGACCAAGCGCTTCCAGATCGGCAGCGGCGCCTTCTACACCGGCAAGCAATATGGCGGTTACGCGAGCAACCCGAGCGCGTCGCAGGATGCCGACGGCACTGTCACCGTGACGCCCGCGACCAAGACGCTGTACCGCGAAATCCCGAGCTATTGGCGCTTCGACGCGCGCATCGCCTATCAGCTCACCGACCATATCGGCCTCAGCGTCAACGCGCAGAATTTGACGAACAAGGCCTATTTCACCCAGGCCTATGCCTCGCATTACGCGACGATCGCGCCGGGCCGCACCGTGTTCGGCACCGTCGAGGTGACGTTTTGAGCGCGGACATCCTCGCGCTTTCGGCCGACGCCGTCGCCGCCCGTCTCGCCGGTCCGCCGGCCGAGCGGGCGGCGTTCGTTCGCGCCGCCGCCGAGGCGGGAGTGGCCGAAGCCCAGGCGGTCTACGGCCAGATGCTGCTCGACGGTCACGGCGTTCCTAGCGACCCGCGCGCCGCGCTCGGCTGGTTCAAGCGCGCCGCCGCGCAACATCACGTCATGGCCCTCAACATGGTCGGGCGCTGCTACGATCTCGGCTGGGGGACGCCGGTGATGAAGCACCGCGCCGCTCAATGCTTCCGGCTCGCCGCCGAACAGGGGCTCGATTGGGCGATGTACAATTACGCGACGCTGCTCGCGCTCGGCGACGGCGTTGCGGAGGACAAGGTGGCGGCACTCGACTGGCTCGAAAAGGCCGCGCGGCTCGGCAATGCCAAGGCGATCAACTTCCTGGGCAGTTTCCATGAAGACGGCTGGGTCGTTCCGCGCGACATTGTGCAGGCGGCACGGCTCTATGCCCGCGCGGCGCAGGGCGGCGACTTTCGCGGCTGCTTCAACCATGCCCGGATGCTCGGCGCCAAGGGCTGCATCGACGAGGCGCTCGACTGGCTCGCCCGCGCTGGCGAAACCGCGACCGCGGCCTTCGTCGACAAGGCGTGCGCGTGGCTTGCCGCGAGCGGCGTACCCGGCTTCGCGACCCGCGGCGTCCAGGCGATGCGCAAGGCGGCGTCATGCTGATCGCGATCCCCGATGTCCTCACCGCCGACGAGATCGCCCGCATCCGCGCGACGATCGACACGGCCGACTGGATCGACGGCAACGTCACTTCGGGCAGCCAGTCCGCGCTCGCCAAGCGCAACCGCCAGCTCCCCGAGGACTCGCAAGCCGCCCACACCGCCGGCGCGCTGATCCTCGACGCACTCGCGCGTACGCCGCTGTTCGTCGCCGCCGCGCTGCCGCTCAAGGTCTTCCCGCCGCTGTTCAACCGCTACGAAGGCGGCGAGGCATTCGGCGCGCATGTCGATACCGCGGTCCGCATCCGTCGCGGAGCCGACTTCCGCGTGCGCGCCGACCTCTCCTCCACGCTCTTCCTCGACGATGCCGACGGTTATGACGGCGGCGAACTTGTCGTCGAAGACACGTTCGGCGAGCAGCACGTCAAGCTCCCCGCCGGCCACATGGTGCTCTACCCCGCCTCGAGCATCCACCGCGTCGAGCCGGTCACTCGGGGACGGCGCACCGCCGCCTTTTTCTGGATCCAGTCGATGGTCCGCGACGACGGCGCCCGCCGCCTGTTGTTCGAACTCGACGGCGCGGTGCAGGACGTCGCCGCCACCGCGGGCCAGGCCGATCCCGCCGTCGTCAAGCTGACCGGCGTCTATCACAACCTCCTCCGCCGCTGGGCGGATTGCTGACGAGATCCCATGACCAAGCTCCAACTGCGCCGCGCCTGGTTTCAGGTGCACAAATGGATCGGGCTCGGCCTCGCGATCCTGATCATCCCGCTCTCGTTGTCGGGCGCGTTGCTCGTATGGGACCAGCCACTCGATCGCCTGCTCAATCCCGCGCGTTACGCGACCACCGGCACTACCCAACTCCCGCTCGATCGCTATCTGACGGCCGCGCGCGCGGCGCTGCCACTTGGCACGCCGATCGCCAGCGTCGCCTTCCCCGATGGCGCCGGACCCGTCATCGTCCAGGCGAGCACGCCCGGCGCCGCGCACCGCGCCGGCCCGCCGGCCCGGACCTCGGTCTGGCTCGATCCGCCGACCGCGCGCCTCCTCGCCGTCGCCGACAGCCGCGCGGGCGCCTTGCGCTTCATCCATATGCTCCACGGCAACCTGCTCGTGCCCGGTGTCGGTCGCACCATCGTCGGCTGGATCGGCGTCGCGATGGCGTTGTCTTGCCTGACCGGACTGTGGCTATGGTGGCCGCTGATCGGCAAGTGGAGTCGTGGCCTGCGCTGGCGCCGCCACCGCAATTTCGACACCAACCTCCACCACCTATTCGGGTTTTGGATTGCTCTGCCGCTGTTCGTCCTTTCGGTGACCGGGGCATGGATCGCCTTTCCAATGGTCTTTTTGCCGAGCCGAGGCGAGCACGGACCCCCGCGCGAACGTTTGAGGGGCGATCCTGTCGCCGCGCCGGACACTTTGCCGCACGCTGTTATCGATGCAGCGCAAAAAGCCACGCATGTGCCGATCCGGTCACTTGTTTGGCCCGTCGCCGGTCGCGACCCAGCCTGGGTGATCGTTACTTCGGGTGCGACGCTCACGCTCGACGATCGCAGCGGCGCTATCACCACGGCGCCTTCGGGACCGCGTGGTGGCGCCACCAGCCTCTCGGGCATTATGCGTCGCCTCCACGATGGCGAGGGCATGGGCGCGGTGTGGCAGACGATCATTTTCATCGGCGGTATCCTGCCCTCGGGGCTTGCCGTTACCGGCATCGTCATGTGGTGGCGTGCGAGAAGCTGGCGGGCACAAGCAGCAAAGCGCCGTTTTGACCGCAAGACTTTCGATTGACGGCCTCTACTCGCTGTACCCAGCTTGGCTATGCAAACGCCGGAGACTGGGGAGCATCAGTTCCATTTGTCGCTTTGCTGCCTGTTCTGCAGCTTGTGCCCGAGCGAGACGACGACATGAGCGGTCGGGCACATGCAGGTGGCGCCGAGATTGGCTACGCTCGCAGCGCGGCGCTCAGCACGCCGGCCGCGGCGGGTGTCGTAGCTGAATGCACCGAAGCGCAGTATCGCCAATATTGAACGAACTTGTCGGTGAAGCGCTCCATTTTGTGACTTACGGCGTCGTGCCGCGGCACCTAGAAGCGGTCCTTGGGTCGATCTTGCCACGTTAGGCGGCACGGACAGCTCTGTTGTCGATCAGTCCAGCGACCTTATCGGCCTCGACCGGGCGGCTGAACAGATAGCCCTGGATGCTACCGCAGCCGTGTTGGCGCAGGCAGGCGAGCTGGTCGTCATCCTCGACCCCCTCGGCCGTCGTGTCCATCTTGAGCGCGCGGGCGAGGTGGACGATCGCATCAACGATCGCGCCGGCGCTTTCGTCCGAGGCGACGTTGGTGACGAACGAGCGGTCGATCTTGATCTTGTCGAACGGGAAGCTGCGTAGATAGCTCAAGGACGAATAGCCGGTGCCGAAATCGTCGAGTGCGATGCGAACGCCGAGCGTGCGGAGCTGGTGGAGCAATTCGACGGTTGCGTCGGCGCCTTCGAGGAACACCGATTCGGTGATTTCGATCTCGAGGCGGTTGGCAGCGAGGCCGCTCTGCGACAACGCCTGAAAGACGATGTTGATGAAGCCCGAATTGCGGAATTGCAGCGGCGAGACGTTGACCGCGACGCGGACGTCGGCGGGCCAGTCGACCGCATGGCGGCAGGCTTCGTGGAGCACCCATTCGCCGATCGCGACGATCAGCCCGGTCTCCTCGGCGACGGGGATGAATTCGACCGGTGAGACGAGCCCGCGCGTTGGATGTTGCCAGCGCAATAGCGCCTCGAAGGTGCCGATGCGATCTTGGGCGAGATCGTAGATCGGCTGGAAGTTGAGGCGGAACTGGCCGGTGCGCAGCGCCTCGCGCAGGTCGAGCTCGAGCTGGCGGCGCTTGCGCGCTGCTTCGTCGAGGGCGGGTTCGAAGAAGCGGAACACCCCGCGGCCGTCCTGCTTGGCGCGGTAGAGCGCGAGGTCGGCATTCTTGAGCAAGG
Source organism: Sphingomonas sp. (assembly GCA_051954635.1). Lineage (GTDB taxonomy): Bacteria > Pseudomonadota > Alphaproteobacteria > Sphingomonadales > Sphingomonadaceae > Sphingomonas. The sequence goes on from JBQCHO010000158.1 coordinate 29,285, forward strand.
TGTCGGCATCGGCGCCGTCGGCGGGGCCGACCGCGATGCCGATGCTCGCGCCGGTCGCGATCTGGTGGCCGGCGGCGATCAGCGGCTCACGCAGGTGATCGACGATCTCCTGCGCCAGCGCGCGCGGGCGATCGGTGCTGCGCGGCTCGGCGAGGATCAGCGCGAACTCGTCGCCGCCGAGCCGCGACACGGTGGCGTCGGGAGCGAGGCGGGCGAGATCATTGCCGACGATGCGCAGCAAAGCGTCGCCGATCGGGTGGCCGAGCGTGTCGTTGACGCCCTTGAAGCCGTCGAGATCGAGGCACAGGACGACGACCTCGCCGCCGCGGCTGGCGGTGCGCGCGAGCGCTCCGTCGAGCTGTTCGCGGAAGAAGGCGCGGTTGGGCAGGTCGGTCAGCGTGTCGTGGAAGGCGAGGTGGGTGATGCGGTGCTCGCGCTCGACGATCCCGGCGGACATCTTGTTGAAGCTGGCCGCAAGGCGGCCGATTTCGTCGCTTCCCGTCACCGCCACTTCGGTGCGCGAGCCTTCTTCGAGCGCCTGCGCAGCGGCGTCGAGCGCGGCGATCGGCTTCGCGATCGTGCGCGCCAGACGGCGGCTGCCCCACAGCACCAGCGCGAGGCCGAGCAAGCCGGCGAGGCCGATGCCGATCTGCAGCGCGCGATACGGCGCGAGCGCCTGGGCGAGCGGGTAGCTGAGCAACAGCGCCGCGCTCGGCTTGCCATCGGCGCCCTTGAGCGTCTTGGCCATGACGAAGGCGGTGCCGCCGGGCAGAGCAAGCGTCTCGGCGCTGTCGATTCGGCCCTGGGCGGTGGTGGCGATGAGGCGATCGAGCTTGGCATCGGGCGCGATGCTGCCGTCGGTTGCCGCCCAATGGCCGTACGCGTCGCGCGCGAGCATCGTCGCGGTGAAGGGGATTGCCGAGAGCTTTTCGAGCGCACGCATCTCGGCGGCGTTGAGCGGCACGGCGAACACTACCCAGCCGATCTCGGTCGGCGCGAGCACCGGCGAGACGACCAGGCGATAGGTGCCGCTCTTGGTGGCCATCACCGCGGTGTGGCGGCCGGGGGTGAGATCATAGGGCAAGTCGGCGACGAGCTTGCGCAGGTCGGCGGGGCCGTTGCCGATCACCTCGCCATCCTGATCGACGACGAAGGCATCGGGCACGCCGACGCGTTGACGCAGATTGGTGATCGCCGAATCGATCGTCGGCGTGTCGCCGCTCGCGACCGCCATGCGGAAGCCATAGTCGCGCGCGAGCACGCCGGCGGAGTCGGTCAGCGAGCGCGCCTTCAGCGCCCAGATGCGGTCATAGACCGTGCCGCTCGCGGTCAGCTCGGCGCGCACCGATTCGCGTGCATGGCGCTGGATCATCACCTGCGCGGCGACCGCGACGACCAGCAAAGCGACGACGAACAGCCCGGCATAGAGCACCGCCAGCCGGGTGCGCAGGTGGTTGAAGCGGAATGCGCGGCCGGGGCCGGTCATCGCCGCGCCGTCAGCGTCGTGGAATAAGCCGGACCGGTGATCGTCACTGCCTGCACCGCCTGATTGCCGGGCATGCGCAGCGAGGGCGACCAGACCTTCACCGTGGCCGCGCCGTTCGGTACGCCGGTCAGGCGGACATGGCCCTGCGCATCGGACTTGGCGACATAGGGCGTATCGACGACGACGATGAACCCGCTCATTTGATCGTGGATGTTGCAGCCGAGCGCGACGACGCCGGGTTTGTCGAAGGTCTCGGTGCGCGTTTCGTCGCGTCCGTAGAGTTTGATGTCGAATTTCTTGGGCTTCGACACCGAATAGACATGGTGGCGCACGCGATCATGATTAGGGAACGCCACCGTCGCGCCGACCGGCACGATCAGCACGTGTGGGCTGAACGTGATATTCTCCTGTGCCATCACCATCGGCCAGGGAAAGCGGATCGGGCCGGCCGGGCGGCCAGCGCTCTCGACCATCACCACGGCATCGGTGAGCGGCCGCCCGTCGGCGCCGCGCACGGTAATGTCAGCGGTCGCGGCATGGGCGGCGAACGGTACCATAATGGAGAGGATCAGTCCGGCCCGGATCATGGAAGCGGCTGTAGCGCGCGGAAATTGAGAAGCACTGAATCGCGTATTTACCGAAAGGAAACCATAAGCGGCGATTAACCCCCCGATCGGGATGGTCCCGAGGGGGTTTTTCGGATGCGAGCGTGGTGGATTTCCGGCGCGGTGGCGCTGGCCGCGTACGGATCGCCGGCGGCGGCGCATATCGAGTGGCGTTCGGGCGGCAAGCTGCTACTCACCAGCGGCGTTTCGAACATCGAGGGCGCGGCGGGCGGCGGGCTCGCGACCTGGGCGGTGATCGGCGGCGATGAGACCGACGACGGGATCGGCGGCTCGCTGCATGCGACCTATGTACCGCTCGACGATTATTCGCTGACCGGGTTCGGCGCCGCGATCGGCTATCGCGACCGGATCGAGCTCAGCTACGCGCGCAACACGTTCGACACCCACGACGTCGGCGTCGCGCTCGGCCTCGGCAAGGGTTTCACCTTCAAGCAGGACGTGATCGGCGCCAAGGTGCGGCTGTTCGGCAACGCGGTCTACGATCAGGATAGCTGGCTGCCCCAGGTCTCGGTCGGCGCGCAATACAAGCATGCGGCGCGAGGGAGCATCATCCACGCGGTCGGCGGGCAGCATACGAGCGGCACCGACTTCTACGTCGCGGCGAGCAAGGTGCTGCTGCGCCAGAGCCTGGTGCTCGACGGCACGGTAAGGGTCACCAAGGCCAACCAGTTCGGGCTGCTCGGCTTCGGCGGCGACAAGAGCGACGCCTATCACCCGCAATTCGAGGGCTCCGCGGCTTTGCTCGTCAGCCGCCACCTCGCGCTGGGCGGCGAATATCGCACCAAGCCCGACAATCTGCGGTTCGCCCAAGAAGACGACAGCTACGATCTGTTCGCCGCTTGGGCGCCGGTGCGTCATCTGACGCTGACCGCCGCCTATGTCGACCTCGGCGACATCGCCACGGTGACCGCGCAGCACGGCGCCTTCCTTTCGCTCCAGGCCAGCTTCTGACAGGATATGCGCCGATGATCTCGCTCCTACTCGCCCTCGCGCTGCAGACCGCCCAAGTCGTCCCGCCTGGCGAGGAACCGGTCGCACCTTATGCGCAGAGCAACGCCAATGCCGGCGCGACGCCGTTTTCGGGCACGCGCATGTGGAAGGCGTTTCACGAACAAGCGGGCGTCGACCGCATCGTTGACGAGATGTTAACGCGCAACGTCGCCGATCCGCGCATCGCCGACATCTTCAAGGGCCAGGACCTCGTCCGCCTCCGCCGCACGCTGAAGGAGCAGTTCTGCTACATCCTCGGCGGCGGCTGCACTTATACCGGGCGGACGATGGTGGCCTCGCACAAGGACCTCGGCTTGCAACAGGCCGATTTCAACGCGCTGGTCGAAAACCTCCAGGCGGCAATGCGCCACGAGCACGTCGCGTTCTTCGCGCAGAATGCGTTTCTGGCAAAACTTGCGCCGATGGAGAGGGCGACCGTGGTGCGCTAATCGCATCGTCAGCGCCGGCGATTTGCGGCGGCTAAAGTTGGCTGCCGCAAATCAACGCCTTTTTCGCCTTGGCCCAAGGTTCAGGTGTAACATTCGCAACCCAATCCAACCTATGACAGATCGCCACGACATGACGATCTTGGCTCTCAATCAACCGAGATCGTGACGGTGACGGTGTCCGAATAGGTGCCAGCGCGACGATCATCGACATTGCCGATACGAAAGGCGACGGGTAGGGCCGCGAGCTGGATGCCGGCGCGGCCGCTGATCCCGAACGATGCCGACGAACCGAACGGGATTTGGCGCCCGTCGATCATCATTTGGTAAGGAATGGTCCAGTCGCTTCCCGTCAGCCGAAGCTTCCCACTGTTAAGCGACTGGACCTTCAATTTATAGCTGCGGGTGCTGTGGACCTGGAGTTGGAGCGGTATCGCGGGGATGCCTTCCCGAAGCTCGCCGAGATCAATGTCCGCTTGACCCCGATTGCGGTGAAACTCGCCCGCAAGGCCCAACACCGCAGAAGGCAGCACGTTCAGGCCCAGCAGGATTTGATGCTGCGCCAAAGGCTCGCCGGTCAAACTTTCGGCATCCACGATTAGTCGCTGGGTGAACAGTCCATCGCCCGGGATGGTCTGGTCGGCGATGTTCAAGATGTAGCGGACAAGTTGCTGAGAATGCGGCGCGACCACGACCGCGCGGTTCGTGGTACGGCGCACCGTGCGGCCGCCGATCGGCGTCGCGTCATATTGTCCATACGTATCCAGTAACGTGTATAGAATCCGGCTGGTATCCGTATTCTGGGCGAGCCCGAGCACGGAGCCGTCGGTCTGGAAAATCGGATAGAATTTGCACTCGCGACTGCCGTCGTTGACGAACATCAGGTCATATGTGCCGGTCGGCGCGTCGTTGCCGAACGGATCGTAACCGTTGATCATCCCGTTGCCGGTCGGCATCTCGAGGCGCAGCTTGCAGTCCGTATCCGACATCAGGTTAGGTGACAGCTGTTGCGCCTGGCCGGCAGAGGCCAGCGCAACGCTCCCTAAAAGGGCCGCACCGAGGATCGCATTCATCACCAACCTCATTTTTCTGCCGCCAGTTTGACAATTTTCAGATCGACCAGACCATGGGTATCGCGTGGAACGGTAAACTCGAAGGTCTTGTCGGAACCGAACAGTTCGACGCGGTAGCGTACCCCGGGCCGAAGGTTCTGGATCGCAAAGCGTCCGATCGAATTGGTGAAGAAGGACATCGAAGCCTTGTCCTTGCCATCAAGCGCGACGACCTTGCCGGCATTGAGCGGTACCGGCTTGCCGTCCGAAAACTGGAGCGTGCCGGTAGCGCTGGCGAAGGCCGCCGTGCCGATCTCCAGTCCGTAACCGCTGTGATAAGGTGGCCGCACCCGCACGACGCCTGCGCCGACGTCATAGCCCGGGGGCGGATTTTCGACATCGTATTGGATTGATTGCGTGACGTACGAGGTAAGGTAGCCGTTGACCGCGCCACCGAGAGTTCCGCTCTTGCTGAGATAATCGTTATCCGACAGCGATTGACCGGCGACGACGCTGTGCCCTTTGAGCGTCTCGTGCGGATAGAGCACGGCGAAGCTGTCGTTGACGCGGCGCCCGATTCCGAAATGACCGCCGGCGAATGCCAGCGACGTACCGACGCGCAGCGCGGTGATCTGCTGCTGGCCGACGTGACCGAAATCAGGGCCGTAGGCGGAATGGCTGAGCGTCGCATCGAACCGATTGCCGATATAGTCGGCGAACGCCTGCCCATCGACCGATCCCGAATCGTGGTCGATCACGCCGCCATAGCCGACGCTGCCGATACGGTCGTCAGCGGCATGGGTGTAAGACAGCTCGGTCTGCCCGGACGTATCGTCGTGCCGCAGCTCGCCGCGGTCGCGGTAATTGGGCTGGTAAACAAGCGAAAGGCTGAAGCCGATGCCGCCCTTGCCGCCGAGCGACCCGGCGAATTTAGAATAATCGACACCGCCCTGGATCGTCCAAACTCGTGAAATCCGGTAGGACGTCGATGCGTAGAGACGGTAGCTGTCCCCGAGATGGCTTCTGTTCTTCACATAGGTGCCGCCGAACAATAACGTCAGCTCGCGATTGATCGCCCTTGCGTATTGCGCGTTGACGTCGACCGAACTGGCATTGTCGGGTTCTTGGAAACCGAGGCCGGCGAAACGCTTGGAAAGATAGTTGGCAGCAATGGTGAACGAGTCGCTCAAATCGCCACGATCGACGATCTGATCGTAGCCGACACCGACCGAGAATCCTTCGCCATAATGCGACGCATGACTTACCCCGCCATCGAGCTGCAATCGTGAACCATTGCCCAGGACGAACTGGGTCTGCCCCGTGACGATCTGGTTCTGACGGCTCGCCTGAAGTCCCACGCCGATCGCCGGCCGATCGAGAAATGCCTTTCGAAAGAAGCCCGAAAAAGCCAGCGGCCCCTTGTAGGTCGGCGATAGCCCGAAGCGATTGGATAGTTTACCGATATAGGCCGAATATTCATAATCGCCCGGCGCCAGATCGATAGGGTCGAGATAGGATTGGTAGTTGAGATTCTGGACGGTGCCCGATGCGTCGCGCACCTTTATCTGAATGTCGTTGCTACCCGTGACCAGCGGTAACGCGCTGAGGTCATACGATCCGGGTTCGAGCTGGAATTGCTTGTAAAGCGAGCCGTTGCGATAGATTTCGACCGTCGACGACTGCTGTAAGACGATCTGACGGTTGCCTTGCAGGATCGCCGATCGGAACTGATCGAACCGATTGCGCTGGCGCGACACGCCGATGCCGCCCATCTGGACGAACGACTGCTCGCCGCGCACTTCAGGCGTCAGGTCGCCGAGATACCAGCGCCGATATTTGTCCGGTTCGTCATAGACCAGCCGGACATAATTTCGATCGAACCGATAGCTGTTGTCGGCCAGCGACAGGAATTGCTGCGCCACCTGGAAGTCGCCTTCCAGAACGACGCCACCGAGCCGCGCGGCGCCGTTGAAATAGAATGCGGGATCCATGAAGCCGGCATTGTACCCACCCCAGATGCGGTTCTCGATCGCGTTGATGTTCAGGAAGGCCGAGAATTTCGCGGGCAAGAGATCGGGGGTCTCGTCCTCGCGCGTCGGCGTCTTGAACAGGGCTTCGGTCGCGCGTTCGTTGGGCGTGATGTCGAGCACCACGACAGACAGCGAACTGGGGTCGTAGTTGAGCGAAATTCCCGTCGCGGCGATATCTTCGGCAGCAAACCGCTCGCGCGTCCCCACCGCCTGCGCGAGCTTGGCGCGGCCCTGGTCGTTGAGGAGGGTATCGATCAGCTTCAGAAACGGCGCGGCGTCGACAAGGAAGCGATCGTCATGCGTGAGCAGGACGGGCACTTCGCCGAGCGGATGGCTATGATACATCAGCGGCACCGTCATCTCGATGTCGCGATCGTAAGGGTTGATGTCGGGCCGGCCGTCGGTGCCTGTCGGAATCATCGGCGGCGCGGGTGCCGGCGTCGGCAAAGGAGCGGTGGTGCCCGGCTGCTGTTGAGTAGGCAGCGGTATGGCGACACCGCCTTGTTGCGGCGGCGGCGAGGTGGTCGTTGATTGCGCAGCAGTGGGGGCAGCGCTGCTTCCCGGATGGGGAAGCGCCACGGAAACCTGCGCTTGCGCCGCGGTCGCTCCTGCGATCGCCGACGCCGTCGCCAGGAGCGAAGACCAGGCGCGGCTCACTGGGTGAACTTCACCTTGATCGGCGCTGAGCCGAACGCCTGCCTGGTCGGCACTTGAAACGTCCGAATGCCGTTCAGCGGCGCGAGATAGCCGGCGCCGATGTCGCGGCTGAGATCGTCGTGATTGAGGGTAACTTTCAGCGGCTTGCCGTCAGTCCCGACGCCTTCGATCGACCAAGTCGCGCCGGCCATCATGGCATAGCGGTTACCGGTGTTGCGCACGGTGACTTCAACGCCCGGCGTCGTCGGGCCGGTCGCCGTCTTCTCGCCCGGCGCCGGCTTCGGCGCAATCGCAACAGGCTTGGCGGAGACCAAATCGACCTTCGGCTGCGCGTTGGGCGGCGCGACCGTGACCAGCACCTTCATGTGATAAACGACCTGAACCTGGGCGCCGGCCGAGGTCTGATCGCCCGCCGCGAACGACACCGGGATCTGGTTGACCGAGAGATAATATCCCCGCGAGGCAGGAAGATCGGCACCGCCGACCCATTGCAACCGGACGACCTGTCGCCCGCCTTGTGGCAACAGCCCTTGCGGCGGGAAGACCAGGAAATCGCCATCGGCGGGCGTTTCGGTCATGTTGCCTTGGGCATCGTAATCGATGCGGGTGATCCGGGTTTCGAACGGCAGATTGGTCGAATCGAGATTTTGCACTTCGACGCGCGCGGTCGAACCCGCGCCGGCCGTCGTCATTTCGACGACCATCGGGGATACCCGCATTGCCTCGGCGACTCCTGCGATGCAGGTGATCGCGATCGCGAAGATCGCTGCACGCCGAGCAACGATGTGGAACGACGGCAAGACGGCAAAACGCGGCATCGAACGATCCCCCCCCGGGAGTACGCGAGAACAATAATCGGCAATGTCTTAAGAAATGAGAGGGGAAGGCCCGTAAGCCTTCCCCTCCTTAGACCAATACGATCGATCAGCTCGCAGCGAGCGTCACGGTGATCGTGTCGGTGTAGGTACCCGCGACCAGGCCGAGCGACTGCTTCGGGATCGCGATGTTCATGTTGAACGCCGAGCGCCAGGCGCCGCTATCCAGAAACTGCGAACCGCTCGTGTTCGCGCTGAGCTGCAGCTCGCGCTGGCCAGACTGGCTCGAACCCTGGGCAACGCCGGTCCAGGTCGCATCCACCGAGTACGGAATCTCGTTGGTGAACTGGTTCGGATCGAAGCTGCTCGTCGTGTTGTTCTGCAGGCCCTTGTGCGCCTTGTTGATCGTCACGCGGTTGTTGAAGTTGCAGCCCGCGGTCGCCGTATTGACGTTGGCGCTGGCGTCGGCAACCTGGTTGAACGCGATCGACACGTTGTCGGCATCGCCGGTGCGAACACCGATCGTGCCGAGGTTGATGGTGTGCGCGCCACCGGCCGCCGAACCGTTATAGAACGAGCAGTCCTTGTCGACGGTGCCCGTCAGCGTGAAGGTGCCGCCCGCATTGTTGCTAGCCGACTCGGTGTTACCCGTCGCCGCACTCTCCTGGTGATAGCGGCTGCCGCTGTTATTCTTGACGAATTCCAAGCCGGGAATCGAGCCGATGGCCTGGTTTGAGTCCCACAACGATTGGGCAGCGCCGCTGCCAAGGAATTGATTGACGAACTGGGTAAACCCATCCGAGTATTCCGTCTGCGACGTGTGATGCACGGTCTGAGCCTGCGCAACGCCGGCAAAACCGACGAGAGCGACGGCGGCCGCCGCGGTACCAAAAATCATCTTCATGCTTTTCACCCCTAGGTTGTTCGGCAGAGACCGACCATTCGGCCCCTGATCCGGACTTTCGACGAAAAGCTTCGGTCGTTTCATTTATATCTCGATCTGATCCGAAGCTTTCTTTGCCACCTTAGGTATCGTGTTGTTCACGATAGCGACCCCCCGCCAGCGGAAAGCTCTAAATTACTTCTCTAATCTAACGTATTTCTCCACTCAAACTGGTGTAACAGTGATGACGAGCGTCTCGGCATAACTTCCGGCAAGCAGACCAGCCTCGCCGCTCGGACGGCCGAGCGCCACGGTCAGCCCCATGCCGTCGAATGCGACCCCGCCATCGCTCGAAAACGTCCGGCCGCCGACCAGGTCGCGACTGTTGAAGCTGCGATCGACTTCGGCAGATTGCGGCTTGCGCACGGGGATCGCGATATCGATCGTATAGGGAAGCGTTCCGGAGTACGGCCCTTGCCCGTGCGGATACAGCGTGTTGGTCAAACCCCCGTTCGCTGCTTCGATCTTCATGTTGAAGGGCAAGTTGCAACTGAACGCGATGCGCTGGCTCGTCGAAATATTGGGACGGTTCAGATCGCCGAAGTTCACGTCGCCAATCGTGCCCATTGCACAATGCTGACTGATCTCTCCATGCACGTTCAAGTCGATTGACTTGGCACTGTCGAGAATTTCAGCAGATGCTGGCCGCGCCATAGTCGTCGCGGCAATTGCCGTCGCGAACGCAAGCACCGCCATGCAGGCATGGCGCCTCCCCTTTGATCCAAACACTGTTGATTCCCCCCTTGGGACAGTTACTCGTATTTAAACCAAGCCCGATTAGGGAGTCGACTCAAATTTCAAGAGATTCGTGTCTTATTATGAAGCACATCCGGTGCCGCCGACCATACCCGCCGTCGCTGCACTTTCTGGACAACACAATGGAATAATTGAACAAATCCTCGCGCCAAACCAACGGGCGCCATCTAGCCGGGAATAATGCCATCGCCCGGCGTCATGCGACCGACAGTAATTGGGTGCGGCCGGGCAACGCCGACTTGCGACTCGATACGACCACGCAATAACTGCCGAAACGTTAACCATTTTCGATTACGCTGATTTCATGCGGCCCTGTCAGAGGCGTTGTATTCGCCAATAGACGGGTGACCAGTCCATGAAGATGCGCATTGCCGCCGCCTCGCTGATAATCGCGACGCTGTGCCCCGCGTCGATCGCGAACGCCAATGTCGAGTCGTCGGGAAGCTATGTTGTCCGGGCATATGTGCCCGTCGTCTGCACGCTGACGCACGCAATAGGTCCGGTCGCCCCCGTCGATCAAGGCTATGCCCTCGGCGAGCTCAAGGAATATTGCAACGCGCCATCCGGCTATATGGTAACCGTGAACTATGCACCGGGCTCGCTGAGGGGCGCCGTTATTGAAATCGGTGATGAACGGGTGATGCTCGACGGTTCGGGCAACACGGTGGTAAGCCGCGCGCCGGGGCCGCGCATCCGTGATCGTGCGATCGTAGCGATCCCCGGTCCGTCGGGTTTCGACACCGATCGCCTTAATTTCCAAATTACCGCCGCCTAGCGAAAGGCGGGCTGAACACGGACTCGCCCGCCTATCCGAATCCTCCGATCTAATCGAGGGTCAAAGTCAGTCCGATAGCCACCCATCCGTTTCTTCGCTCGGGCGTCAGGTGCCCTAGGATGGCCGATCGACGAGCCGGGCTTTGCCACCGAAAAGGTCGGATCAGTGGCAGGCGCAACCGGCTAATCGAACCTACAGAAGGTAGCTCTCGTTCGATTTCTCGGGCTGAAGGCGTCGTAATGGCCTGCCAGCGATCGGTGCCGCTCAATTCACGGCATGCTGGAGTCCTGATCTTACCTAAAAACAACCTCACTCTCGCGCAGCGGCCAAACGTGGTCTTTCGACATCAATCAGGATGAGCTTCGGCCGACCGAGGTAAGCAAGCGCCGCCGCTAATTTTGATAAAAAAAGGAGGCTTTTGGTTCACAAAGTACCCAAAAGAACAGCCAACGCGTCAAAAATGTTCAGGACGAGATGTAGTCGCGCCAAAAACGATTTTGGCGAAACGCGCAGGAAGCAGGCTTATCCCGTTCGACGTTGGTGACCCCTACGGGACTCGAACCCGTGTTTTCGCCGTGAGAGGGCGACGTCCTAGACCGCTAGACGAAGGGGCCATGTGCTGGCGCGAGAGCGGGCGATTACGGGGCGCGGTCGCTCGCGTCAAGGGTCAAGGCGCGGTCGGCTCGTCGGGGATCGTGCCCTCGTCGGCGATGCCCGCTTCGAACGATTTCGACGAGTCGGTGCCATCTGCCTGATGGGCCTTGCGGCGCGCGCTCCCGCGCAGCGAGAGCAGCGCAGCGCCGGCGGCAAGCGCGCCGACGCCGCCGGCGATCGTGCGCCACCAGCGGCCGCCGGCGCGGGTAGCCGGGTCGGTGGCTTGGACGCTCACGGGCTGGTCGGTCGGGGCAGTCGCAACGCTGAGGCCAGCCGGGCGTGGGCGAGGACGCGCAGCGGGTCGGCGCGCAACCGGCGCGCGTGGGGCGGCAGGCTTGCGCGGGGCAGCGGGGGATTTCGCCGCCGTCGTTTTGACGGTCGACTTCGCGGCGGGCTTGCGCGTGGTTGGTTTCTTGGCCGAGCTCGATGCCGGCTTCTTCGTCGCGCGTTCGCTCTGGCGCCCGGGCTTCGGAGCAACCTCGGGCGGCGCGGCGCCGGCCGGGTTGCCCGCATCGGGGGTGCCGTCGCCCTGCGGCGGGGAGGGGGGTGTCGGCGGCGTGGCCATCATCGGGTCCCTTCGGTCCTGGTTCGCTGCCGTAACGCACGAGGCGCGCGGGCGTTGCTTCGTCAGCGGAACGGCGGCTCGCTGAACGCGCGGAGCTTGCGGCTGTGCAGCTTGGCGCCCTCGCGGTGGAGCTCCTCGCAGGTTTCGATGCCGATCCGCATATGCTCGTTGATCGCGCGTTCGTAGAAGCGGTTGGCCTGGCCGGGGAGCTTGAGTTCGCCGTGCAGCGGTTTGTCCGACACGCATAGCAGGGTGCCGTAGGGAACGCGGAAGCGATAACCCTGCGCCGCGATCGTCGCCGATTCCATGTCGACGCCGACCGCGCGGCTGAGCGAGAAACGCAGTGCCGAGCGCGAGAAGCGCAGCTCCCAATTGCGGTCGTCGGTGGTGACGATCGTGCCGGTGCGCAGCCGGCGCTTGAGCTGGTCGCCCGATTGGCCCGAGACGATCTCGGCGGCGCGGGCGAGCGCCAACTGCACCTCGGCGATCGCGGGAACCGGGATTTCGGGCGGCAGCATTTCGTCGAGGACGTGATCGTCGCGCAGATAGGCGTGGGCGAGGACATAGTCGCCGATCCGCTGGCTCGGGCGCAGGCCGCCGCAATGGCCGATCATCAGCCACGCTTCGGGACGCAGCACCGCGAGGTGATCGCAGATCGTCTTCGCGTTCGAAGGGCCGACGCCGATATTGACCAGCGTGATCCCGGTGCGATCGGGCGCGATCAGGTGATAGGCCGGCATCTGGTGGCGGCGCCACGCGGAGTCGGAAATAACGCGCTCGGGATCGTCGCCCGCCTCGATCATCAGCCCGCCGGCGCCCGAAAGGGCGGTGTAGCGGCTGTCCTTCTCGGCGAGCTGGCTGCACGCCCAGCGGACGAACTCGTCGACATAGCGGTGGTAATTGGTGAACAGCACGTAGCGCTGGACGTGCTCGGGCGGGGTGCCGGTATAGTGACGCAGGCGGGCGAGCGAGAAATCGGTGCGCAGGCCGTCGAACAGCGCGAGCGGACGGTTGTGATCGCCGCCCTGCCACAGCCCGTCGGCGATCTCGTCGCCGATCATCGCCAGCTCGGTTGCCGGGAAGTGGCGGGCGAGCTCGGTCGCCGACACCTCGTCGAGGCTCAGCGCGTGGCCGGGATCTAGGACGTAGGGGAAGGGGATTTCCTGGCGTCCCGTCACCGCTTCGACGTCGACGTCGTAATCCTCCATGAGGAGGGTGAGCTGTTCGGTCAGGTAATCGGCGAACATCGCGGGCTTGGTGACGCTGATGCGGTAATCGCCGGGGGTGACCAAGCGGCCGTAGGAGCGCATCGGGGTCGGGCGCTGGTCGTCGCTGCCGCGGAAGGTGAGGCGGATTTCGGGATAGGCGAACGAGCCGTCGCGGCGCGCCTCGGGATTGGGCGCGGTGCCGTCGACGAGATAGGCATTGAGCGCGCTCTGCAGGCGCGAGACCGAGGCGGTGTAGAGCCGGTCGAGTTCGGTGACGATGTCGGAAGCGGTTGTCATCTTCAGCGGCTATCGCGTTGCGCGCGCCGATGCAAGGTCAGCCGCCGACACGCTCGCTATGGTTGGCGGGGAAGCCGGCGACGACGAGCTCGGCGATGCGGTCGGCCACGACCTCGGGTGGTTTGACCGATTGCGGATCTTCGCCGGGATAGGCGCGGGCGCGCATCTTGGTGCGGGTGGCGCCGGGATCGACGATCGCGACGCGGACCTTGCTGATGTTCTCGATCTCGTCGCCATAGGCAGCGAGCAGCGTTTCGAACGCGGCCTTGGACGCGCCGTACATGCCCCAATAAGCGCGCGGCGCGCGGCCGACGCTCGAGGTCAGCCCGATCACCTTGCCGGCGGCGGCCTTGCGCAGCAGCGGGTCGAACGCGGCGAGCAGTGCGGCTTGCGCAGACACGTTGAGGGTGAGCACTTGCGCCAGTTCGCGCTGGTCGATCGCGGGGACGGCGGCGAGGGTGCCGAGGCGCGCGGCGTTCAGCACCAGCGCGTCGAGCTTGCCCCAGCGCTCGCTGACCGCGGTCGCCAGGCGGGCGATGCTGTCGGTTTCGGTGAGGTCGAGCGGGGCGATCGTCGCGCTGCCGCCGGCGGCGAAAATCGCGTCCTCGACACCTTCGAGCTCGTCGGCCGAGCGCGCGGTGAGGACGACGTGCGCGCCGCGTTCGGCGAGCGCCTTGGCGGTCGCGGCGCCGATCCCGCGCCCGGCGCCGGTGACGAGCGCGATCGTGTCGGCAAGCGGCTTGTCGGTCATCGGCGGCTCAGTTCACGCGTTCGGCGAGGAGCGCCAACTGGTCGATCGGCGCCGCGACGTCGTCCTGGTCGGTCAGCGTGGTCGGATAGTCGCCGGTGAAGCAGGCGTCGCAGTGGCTCGGGCGGATGTCCGCGCGTTTGGCCTCGCCCAGCGCCTTGTAGAGGCCGTCGATCGACAGGAAGGCGAGGCTGTCGGCATGGATGAACTCGGTCATCCCGCCGAGATCGAGCTTGGCGGCAAGCAACTTGGCGCGCTCGGGCGTGTCGACGCCGTAGAAGCACGAATGGCGCGTCGGCGGGCTGGCGATGCGCATGTGCACCTCGGCCGCGCCGGCATCGCGCATCATCTGGACGATCTTCAGGCTCGTCGTCCCGCGTACGATCGAATCGTCGACCAGGATGACGCGCTTGCCCTGGATCAGCGCGCGGTTGGCGTTGTGCTTGAGCTTGACGCCGAGGTGGCGGATCTTGTCGCCCGGCTGGATGAAGGTGCGGCCGACATAATGCGAGCGGATGATGCCGAGCTCGAAGGGAATGCCCGACTGCTGAGCATAGCCGATCGCCGCGGGCGTGCCCGAATCGGGGACGGGGATGACGAGATCGGCGTCGACCGGGTTCTCGATCGCGAGCTGCGCGCCGATCGCCTTCCTCACCGAATAGATCGAGCGATCGTCGGCGATCGAATCGGGCCGCGAGAAATAGACATATTCGAAGATGCACGGCCGCGCCGATTGCGGCGCGAAGGGCCGGATCGACCGGACTTCGTCGCCCTTGACGATGACGAGCTCGCCGGGCTCGACCGAGCGGACATACTCCGCCCCCACCACGTCGAGCGCCACGGTTTCCGAGGCGAAGATCGTCGCATCGCCCAATTTGCCCATCACCAGCGGCCGGATGCCGAGCGGATCGCGGCAGGCGATCATCCCCTCGGGCGTCATGCAGACCAGCGCATAGGCGCCCTCGACCTGCTTGAGCGCGTCGATGAACTTGTCGAGCAGCGTGCGGTAGCTCGAGGTGGCGACCAAATGGATGATCGTCTCGGTATCCGAGGTCGACTGGAAGATCGAACCGTGGCGGACGAGATCGCGGCGCAGGCGCATCGCGTTCGAGATGTTGCCGTTGTGCGCGATCGCGAACCCGCCGGTGGCGAGATCGGCGTAGAGCGGCTGGACGTTCCTCAGCGCGGTCTCGCCGGTGGTCGAATAGCGGACATGGCCGACCGCGACGCTGCCCGGCAGCGCGCGGATCGTCTCGTCCTTGTCGAAATTGCCCGCAACGTGCCCCATCGCGCGATGCGTATGGAAATGCGCGCCGTCGAAGCTGGTGATGCCGGCGGCTTCCTGCCCGCGATGCTGCAACGCATGCAGCCCGAGCGCGACCAAAGCGGCGGCGTCGCCCTCGCTGCCGGATACACCAAAAACGCCGCACTCCTCGCGCAGCTTGTCGTCGTCGAAGGGATTCGTGGTCAGCATTGCGGGCCCATCTGGTCCGTGTCCGCGGCCCATATAGGAGCGCGAAACCGGTTTGTCGCGCCTTGTCTTGGATTCGTCACACAAGCGCGGAGCGGGGCGGGCGCCGATGCGTTTATTCTACGCATCAGGAGGTAAGCATCATGGCCAAGGACCACGGATCGCAGATCAAGGACGACAAGCTCTACGAAGACCTGCGCCGCGATGGCAATTCGAAGGAGAAGTCGGCGCGGATCGCCAATGCCAAGGCGGGTCATTCATTGCATCACGACAGCACGCATCTGGAGAACCGGACCAAGGACGAGCTTTACGAGGAAGCGACGAAGATCGGCATCGAGGGCCGATCGGAGATGAGCAAGGACGAGCTGATCGAGGCGATTCGCAAAGGGTGAGAGAACATAAGCCTCTCCCCTTCATGGGAGGGGTTGGGGTGGGGAACGCCAAGCAGCGCCGGCCTCGGTGAGACTTCCCCCACCCCTTACCGTTCCCCTGAAGGGGAGGGGCTTGGTGGCCCCAAAGGTTCCGACGGTTCCGGCAAACCGACATCACCCCCGCTCCTTGTTGCCGTAACGCCCCATCGGCTGGCCGTAGCAGGCGGCGTAGAGCAGGCGGTTGTCGAAGCGACGGCGGTGGCCGACGACCTTGCCGCCGCGCATCACCGGCACGACCACGCCCTCCATCCCGCGCGCCAGCGCCTCGTCGAGCGACCGTGCGCGGCCTTCGTCGACCGCCTTGTCCCAGGCGCGTGCGAAGCTCGCGGCATCGGCGCGCTTGCGCAGGCGGTTGGCGGTCTGCGGCGTCATGCCGACGCTCCGCGCCGCCGCCGCGACCCCGCCATGCCCGGCGAGCGCGAGGATGAAGCGCCGCTGGCGATCGGGCGTCCACCCGTCCGACCGGCTCGCGGTGGCGACGGGGGTGAAGTCGTACGGATCGTCGTCGAGAGGCTCGGGCTCGTCCATCGACCAGTCTATGCGCACAAAGGGGGCGTGTAGGAAAGTTCTTTTTCCTACCTATTATTCGGCATGCAAGCCGTGACTAGGATCAGATTTGGCTGTTGTGAAGTTAAGCAGGCTCAAGGGCGCGCAGCTTCCTCATAAGTTCGGCGTCATGTTTAGCACATGACAAATCATAGTTGCCCTGCATGTTCAGCAGCAACCGAGCAGGATAGCCGAAAACGCGCTCGATCTTAAGTGCCAACTCAGGCGTGACCGCGCGCTTGCCATTAAGCACGTTGTTAAAACCCGGCCGGGCGACGCCAAGCTTGGAAGCGGCATCGGTGACGTTAAGATCAAACCGAGGAAGCACATCCTCGGCAAGAACTTCTCCAGGGTGAACCGGGTATGCCAGTTCAAGATTCATAAAATAATAATACCTCAAAAAATTCGTTGAGATCATGGAGGGGCTTGCGCCCCTCCAATCAATGAGGGTTGTCAAACCGCAGGTTCGAAACCTGCTTCCGCTCGGCATCCCACTCCATCAACAGCCGCGTCGCGCCGCCAACCGAAAACGACCAAATACGCTCGTCGCCTTTATACCGATGCACATCCCATTCGGGATGGGCGTTCATAATTTCAACCATCGAATCCGCCGCTACGATGACGCTAATTTGACGACGAATTTTCTTACTTTCTTTGGGTTGAAGCCCTTTAACAGATTTCCCCGCGGGGGAGTTCATAAGGGCTTCAATTTCCTTACTTGCGGAAGCGATTGTTATGGTCATTGCACGTCTTCTTTCTTGAATTTTCAAAAATCATAGGTTTCTCCTTCTGTCTATGGTCTTACTGATATAGCACGTACCGCTTGTCGATACAAGTGGTATCGGATGGCGATACAGCTATTTTACGCGCTACTCCTTGCCCTTAAATAACGCTAACCCCCACTCATGGCCGACCACCGCGACACCTCTCTCACGCTCAATCCGAAATTCGACGATAACGGGCTGATCACCGCGGTCTGCACCGATCGCTCCTCGGGCGAGGTGTTGATGCTGGCGCATATGGATGCCGAGGCGCTCGCCGCGACGATCGCGACGGGGGAGGCGCATTTTTGGTCGCGCTCGCGAAGCAAGCTGTGGAAGAAGGGCGAGAGCTCGGGGAATGTGCTGACCGTCCACGACATCCGCATCGATTGCGACCAGGACGCGGTGTGGCTGATCGTCGAGCCCGCCGGGCCGGCTTGCCATACCGGGGCGCGGAGCTGCTTCTTTCGGCGGATCGAGGGCGATCGGCTGGTGCGCGTCGAATGACGCCCCATCGTCATTGCGAGGAGCGGCGCGACGAAGCAATCCAGGGAGGCTCGCGGGGCTCTGGATTGCTTCGCTCCGCTCGCAATGACGGGATATTATTATTGGCCGTCATGGCGCTCGCCGGGTGCTCGTCGAAGCAGGACGCGGCCGACGTCGCTACCGGCGGCGCGGGGGCGCGGCTAGAGCAGGCGGCGATCGCGACCGGCGTGGTGCGCGATCCGGCGAGTGCGGATTTGACCGGGGTCTATGCCAGCGATCCCGAGCGGGTGTGCGTGGTGCCGGCCGCTCGCGAATTCCGGATTGGCGTCACGCTCGATTACGGCGAGGGGCAGCAGTGCAGTGCGAGCGGCTCGCTCAAGCGATCGGGCGATAAGCTCAAGGTCGATCTCGGCGACGGCTGCGCGTTCGACGCGCGGTTCGACGGGCAGGGGATCAAGTTTCCCGGCGCGCTGCCCGATGCGTGCCAAAGGAAATGCACCGGGCGCGCGACGATGGCGGGGCTGTCGGTCGATACGCTGAGCAACTCGCTGTCCGAGGCGACGACGCTCGCCGATGCGAAGGGGCGGGCGTTGTGCGCGCCCGACGGCGGTTGACGTTCACGTAAAGTGTCGGTTAGACTCGCCGTCAATTGGTTTTGATCCGTTCGCCCTGAGCTTGTCGAAGGGCCGTTCTTTCCATCAGCGGTGGAGAAGAGCGGTGCTTCGACAGGCTCAGCACGAACGGCGGGAGAGCCCATGGCGACCGTATCCGCTTACGCGGCGATCGAGCCGCGCCACGACCGCGAGCATTTCTCGATTTCCGACCTCTCGTCGGAATTCGACGTCACCGCGCGGGCCTTGCGATTCTATGAGGACGAAGGGCTGATCGCGCCCGAGCGGCGAGGGACGCAGCGCATCTACTCGCACCGCGATCGCGCGCGGCTCGCCTGGATTTTGCGCGGGAAGCGGGTGGGTTTCAGCCTTGCTGAGATCCGCGAAATGATCGACCTCTACGACATCGGCGACGGGCGCCAGGTCCAGCGCGCCGTGACGATCCAGCGCTGCCGCGAGCGCGTCGACACGCTCGAGACGCAGAAGCGCGATATCGACGCCTCGATCGACGAACTCAACGATTTCATCGCGCTGCTCGAAACGGGGCGCGCCGACCACAAGGACTGACGATGCCGCAATATACGCCGCCGGTGCGCGACACGCGCTTCATCCTCGAGCATGTCGTGGGGCTCGACAAGCACAGCAATCTGCCCGGCTTCGCCAATGCGACGCCCGACGTGGTCGATGCGGTGCTCGACGAGGGCGGGAAGTTCGTCGCGGAAGTGCTGTTTCCGCTCAACCAGTCGGGCGATGCGCAAGGGTGCACGCGGCACGACGATGGCAGTGTGACGACGCCCGACGGGTTCAAGGCGGCCTATGACCAGTTCGTCGAAGCGGGCTGGGGGACGCTGTCGGCGCCCGAGGCGTTCGGCGGGCAGGCGATGCCGCATGTCGTGGCGACGGCGTTCGAGGAGTACATGATCTCCTCGAACATGGCGTTCGCGATGTATCCGGGGCTGACCCACGGCGCGATCGCGGCGTTGCTCGCCAAGGGTTCTCCCGAGCAACAGGCCAAATACGTCCCCAATATGGTGTCGGGGAAGTGGGGCGGCACGATGAACCTCACCGAGCCGCAATGCGGGACCGACCTCGGGCTGATCCGGACAAAGGCGGAGCCGCAGGGCGACGGCAGCTACAAGATCACCGGCACCAAGATCTTCATCTCGTCGGGCGAGCACGACCTGACCGAGAACATCATCCACCTGGTGCTCGCCAAGACGCCGGGGGCGCCGGACAGTTCGAAGGGCATTTCGCTGTTCGTGGTGCCGAAATTCCTCGTCAACGACGACGGCTCGCTGGGGGATCGCAACGCGGTGTCGTGCGGGTCGATCGAGCACAAGATGGGCATCCACGCCAATTCGACCTGCGTGATGAACTATGATGGCGCGACCGGCTGGCTGGTCGGCGAGGAGATGAAGGGCCTCGCCGCGATGTTCATCATGATGAACGCGGCGCGGCTCGGAGTCGGGCTGCAGGGGCTGGGCGTGGCCGAGGTCGCGTTCCAGAATGCCGTGCAATACGCGCAGGATAGGCGGCAGGGCCGCGCGCTGACCGGGCCGGCCGATCCGGGCGAGAAGGCGGATACGTTGTTCGTCCATCCCGACGTGCGGCGGATGCTGATGGATGCGAAATCGGTGATCGAGGGGCTGCGCGCGCTGTGCCTGTGGGCGGCGCTTCAGGTCGATCTGGAACATGGCGCGGCGAGCGAGGAGGAGCGGCAGATGGCCGCCGATATCGTCGGGCTGCTTACGCCGGTGATCAAGGGCTATGGCACCGACAAGGGCTACGAAATCGCGACCAACGCGCAGCAGGTCTATGGCGGGCACGGCTACATCGTCGAATGGGGGATGGAGCAGTACGTCCGCGATGCCCGGATCGCGATGATCTACGAAGGCACCAACGGGGTGCAGGCGATGGATCTGGTGGGTCGCAAGCTGGCGCAGAATGGCGGGCGCGCGGTGCAGGCGTTCTTCAAGCTGGTCGGCGAAGAAGCCGCGGCGGCGAAGGGCGACGAGAAGCTGGCCGATTTCGCGGGCAAGCTGGAGAAGGCGCTGGGTGAACTGCAGGCGGCGACGATGTGGTTCATGGGGCAGGGGATGCAGAACCCCGACCAAGTGGGGGCGGGGGCGCATCCGTACATGCACCTGATGGGCGTGGTCGCGCTCGGGCTGATGTGGCTACGGATGGCCAAGGCCGCGAACGAAGCGCTTGCAGCGAATGCGGAGAACGAGGCTTTCCTCGAGGCGAAGCTGGTGACGGCGCGCTATTTCGCCGATCGGGTAATGCCCGAGGCGGGGGCGCTGCGGCGGAAGATCGAGGGTGGGAGCGAGGCGATGATGGCGCTGCCGCCGGAGATGTTTGTCGCGGCTTGATTACCGCTGCCATCCCCGCTCTCGCACCACCCCGGCGAAGGCCGGGGCCTAGGTGGGAGACGGCCATTGGCAAGCGTCTCGCTTTGTCACATCAGCCTTCCC
>JBQCHO010000159.1:0-33798 GCA_051954635.1 Sphingomonas sp.
CCGGACGCCATCGCTCGGCAACCGCCATGTGATTGAAGGTCAGGGTGCCGGTCTTGTCGGCGCACAGCATCGTCGCGGCGCCGAGCGTCTCGATCGCGGCGGCGCGACGGGTCAGCACCCCGGCGCGCGAGATACGCCATGCACCCATCGCCAGGAACACCGTCAGCACGACGGGAAACTCTTCGGGCAACAGCGACATGCCGATCGCGATTCCGGCGAGAACGGCTTGCAGCCAATCGCCGCGCATCAGCCCGAACAGGGCGATGACGAGCAGCGTCAGCGTGCCAGCGCCGACGGACGCGGCACGGACGATTCGCATCGTCTGACGCCGCAAGCCGGGTGCTTCGATCTGCAACATCGCCAGCGACTGGCCGATCCGGCCGATCTCGCTGGCGGCGCCGATCGCAGTGACGTGCACCAGGCCCTCGCCTCGTGTCACCATCGTCCCCGAATAGACGAGCGGCAGCGCGTCGCCGCCCGGGCGCAGCGCCGTCACATCCTCGCCGGCACCGCGCGGTCGTTTGGTCACCGGGACCGATTCACCGGTCAGCAGCGATTCGTCGATGGACAGATCGTGCGCCTCGATCAGCGCGCCGTCGGCGGCGACGCGGTCGCCCTGGCTGAGCAGCATGAGATCGCCGCGCACCACCTCGCGGCCCGGGATGCGCTGCGTCGCGCCGTCGCGGATGACGATCGCGCGCGGCGCGGCGAGATCGCGTAGCGACCGCAGGACGTGTTCGGTACGACTTTCCTGGATGATCGTCACGGCGATCGAGAAACTGGCAAAGCAGACCAGCACCAATGCTTCGACCAGCGAGCCGAGCAGCATATAGGCGACGCCGCCCGCGAGCAGCAGCGCCAGCATCGGCTCGCGCAGCACGTCGGCGATGATGCGCCATTCGGAGCGGCCGCCGCGGGTCGGTAGCGCATTGGGGCCTTCGACGCGGAGGCGATCGCGCGCTGCCGCGCTTGATAGGCCTGAATTGCTGCCGATTGGCCCGCTGGACGCCATGCTCGCTCCCAAGGGCGAGCTTAGCGATCGGCAGCGATGGTCGCGGCTAGGGAGATTACGGAGAAAAAGCTGCGCGTTGCGCGACGTCCTCGTGCGTCGTCAGCGGCCAGGCTGGCGCACGAGCTGATCGAACAGGTCGAGATAGGCTCGCGACGAAGCGACGCCAGGTTCGGGCACGGGGACGGGTCGCGCGCGCCGAGGATCGAGCCAGCGGTCGACCGAGGTGCGAAGCGCAGCCGCATCGTCGAGTGCGACCACGTCGCCGTGGCTGGGGCAGGTGACGATTTCGCGGATCGCGATGCTCGAATCGGTCGCGATGACGGGGGTGCCGAGCGCCAATGCCTCGCGCAGGACGCCGGGGACGCCCTCGTAATCGGATACGAGCGCGACCGCCGCGGCGCGGCGTATCGCCGGGCGCGGATCGAGCGCATGACCGGGCAGGAAGACGCGATCGGCGACCCCATGCCGGACGGCGAGCCGTTCGAGCAAACCGCGCGTGCTGCCTTCGCCGAGGATGACCAGCTGCGCGTCGGCAGTCTTCGCATCGCGTAGCGCGATGATCAGGCGATCCCAGCGCTTCTGCGGCTCGAGCCGGCCGACCCCGAGAATGAAGCGCCCTTCGGGCAGCGTCACGGCGACGGGGTCGGGCGCGTGGCGCGCCGGCGGGTTGGCGATGACGCTGATGCGATCGGCGGGGAAGCGCATCACTTGCGCGGCCTCGGCGGCCATACCCGGGGTCATCGCGACGAGATGGTCGGCAAAGCGCGGGTGGAAGCGCGTCCAGGCGCGATAGGGCAGCGTCGCGAGCGCGGCGTGATCGTTGCGCACCAGCGTGTTCGACAGCTTGGCGACGATCGGCGGGCAGGCGGTGCCAAGCTGCAGCCAGGTCCAAGCGGCGACGCTGGTATAATGATTGCCCGGGCAGAACAGGATGTCTGGCTTCAGCGCGGTGATGTGGTCGGGCAGGTCGAACATCGACAGATAAGCGCCTGAACCGTGCTCGATCACGCGGAGGCCGGGCGGAATCTCGCTGGCGAGCGGGCCGCGCGTCGAGCCGAGCACCAGCGTCACCTGGCGCCCCGCGGCGATCCAGTCGCCGGCGAGGCGCAACTGGGCGCGCTCGACCCCGCCGCCCTCGAGCGACTGGGCGAAGGTCAGGATGTGGCGCGCCGCTGAGGCCTGCGTCGGGGCCAGTGCCGAGCGATCGATCTCGCGGATCGCGAGCCGCGTCATGCTGCCGCGAGTTCGCTATAGCGTGTTAGCCGGCGCCGCGGCGCCAGCGCGCCGATCGTGCGGTCGATGCTGTCGAGCAGGCGCGGCACGCCGGTATCGCCGGGATGGACCGCGACGCGCACCACGCGCTGTGCCTTGAGCGCGACGGGCGCGACTGCTGCGACCGCGAGCGAGCTCGCGATGCGCGGTCGGCTGCGGCTTGCCCAAGTGATGACCGGGCCGCGCGCGAGGACTTCGTCGGTCATCGGCCGCCACACGCGCATGTGATCCTCGGCGAGGTTGAAACCCGCCTCGACCAGCGCAACGCGCGCGCCTTCGCCATAAAGCCAGGCGGGGGCGACGAATCCGGTCACCGATGTACCGACGATATCCTCGATCAGCCGGCGGCCGTCGGCCATCCGGCGCAGCGCTTCGGCACGATCGAGCCCGAGGAACTCGCCTTCGCCGGCGGTCATGTGCCGCGCCTTGAGCCGCGCCACGGCACCGTCATGCGGACTGTCGTCGCGGTGGAACCAGCCGTGGACGAACATCTCGACACCGGCCTCGGCCCAGCGGCGCAGCTTGCCCTGATAAGGGCGGTTGCCGGCGAGCGGCGCTTCGCCCCAATGATTGGGGACGACGAGCATCGCGAAGCGCATCTGTCCGAGCAGGCGCGAGAGGCGATCGACGAGCATGTCGATCTCGGCCTCGAAGCGCGGCCCGACATCGTGGATCGAGACGACCAGCCGGCGCTCAGGCGGCATGGGCGACGCCCCGGGTCAGGCGCGCATAGCGAGCGAACAAGGCGGAGAAATGCTCGACCATCGACCGCACCGCGCCCGCGGTCGCGACGGCGCGGCGGCGATGCGCTGCAGGATCATCGGCGAGGAAATCGCTGAGGGCCCCGGCGAGCGCGCTGCGGTCGCCGCCATGATAGAGCGCGCCCTGGCCCGGGATCCAATGATCGCGCGCGCCGCCGCTGTCGGGGACGATCACCGGCAGGCCGCTGGCGCGCGCCTCGGCCGCGGTCATGCAGAAGGTTTCGGCCTCGCAGCCGTGGATCAGCGCGTCCCCCGAGGCGAGGATGCGTGCCAGCGCGGCGCGGTTGCGGACCGGCTGGACGAGGCGGATATGCGGATTGCCGAAGGCGGCGCGGGCGATGTGATCGCGCTCGCGCCCGTCGCCGATCAGCATCAGCCCGACCGGCCGGTCGAAACCTGCGCGCGTCGCCGCGTCGACTACCATCGGCCAGCGCTTTTCCGGCGCGAACCGGCCGATGCCGAGCAGCAGCGTCGCCTCGGCGGGCAGGTTGCAATGGCCGAGCAATTCGGCGCGCAACGCCTCGTCGCGATGCGCAGGCGAGAAGATACCCGGCTCGACGCCCATCGGCTCGGTGACGACACGGGTGAGGCCGCCCGCCTTAAGGCGCTGCGACAGGTCGCCGCTCGCGCACACGATCAGGTCGTAGGCGGCGTCCATGCGGCGCAAGTGCCGCCAGAACCAGTCGAACCGCCGGTCGATCGTCGCGCGGTCGGCGAATGCGCCGAACCAGCGATAGGCATAGGCCGCGAGCGGGTCGGCGTGCATGACCATCGCGCGCGGCGCACTTCCACGCCAGCGCGCGACCATCGAGGCGCTCGTCCAGGGCGAGGACACCTCGACCATGTCGGGGGCGAGGTCATCGAGCGCGGCGTGGAGCGCGGGCTCGTCGTCGAAATAGCGATAAGCGCGGTCGAGCGGGAAGGGCGGCGCCGCGATCGTCACGATCCGGGCGTTGCGGCCGAAATGGCGCACCTCGTTGCGTTCGCCGGGGGCCAGGACGACGATGTCGTGGCCCGTGTCGGCCGCGGCGCGCAGCTTGCGCTCGACATAGGTCCGCACGCCCCCGCCGCTCGGCGTGTAGAAGGCGCAGACGTCGACGATCCGCATCAATCGGCCCCCCGGATCGGGCGGAACGAGAACAGGCCGTGGCGATAGTTCATCACGATCGTGATCGGCGTCGGGCCGCTGCGAGCATCGGCGCTGGCCTTGTCGGCGGCCGGTTTCGACCAGCCGAGCTTGGGGTTGCCGGCAAAGCCGATGCCGTCGCTCGACAGCCCGAACTTGTGATTGCCGTCGCGATCGTGGAGCAGGCTGACGGCGTATCGACCGGCGTGCGGCACACGGATGCACAGGTGAACCGCGCCGCTCGCCGGGGTCTGCACCTCGACCCGGCGGAACACCTTGCCCGCGGCGATCAGCTTGTTGTCGTCGGCAAGGAAGTCCTGATCATTGTCGGGATAGACTTCGAGCTTCAGCAGCCCGCGCCGGTCTTTCAGGCCATCGACGGTGACGAGGAACGACGGGCCGTTTTCGGTGGCGCTGCACCGCCCCGCGGCCTTGCCGAGATCGGGCGTCGATTGCAGTGATGTCTGGGCGGCGAGCATGCCGGCGAGAAGCGGGGCGATCATGCCAGCGTTTCCTTGCGGACGAGACCCGCCGCACCGAGCGCCGAGCCGACCAGCAGATGGGTGAGCAGGATCAGCCCGCCGATCATCGCGATCATCGCGCCGACGTCATTGTCGCGGCCGACGATGAATATCGCCAGCCCGACAAAGGCGAGATCCTTGTTGGGCATCAGCGGCAATCGCGACAACAATTGGCGCAGCGTGGAAAGCAATAGCCACCAGACCAGCGCTACCGCGGGCAATGCGAGATGCCACATCAAGGCCGTCAGCCCGATCGTCGCAACGATACGGGCGAGATGAATGATCGTGATGCGCCACAATTCGGGCTTGGGCAGCGTGAAAAGCCGTTTGCGCAGCAGCAGCATCGCAAACGAGGTCACCGCGAGCACGCCGAGCGATCCGAGCATCGCCTTGCCGCCGAGATTGAGCTGCAACAGCCCGAAGAACGGCAGCGCCGCGGCCAGCATCGCCAGCGTGACGGCATTGCCGGTGAGCGCAGAGAGGATCGCGACGTCCTTGATCGCTCCGAAAGGTGCACTGCGCGTGATCAGGCCGGTACGCCGCACCCAGGCGTAGAAATAGACCTCGCCGAGATACCCGAGCACGATTTCGTTGGCGACGCGCTTGCGCAGCAGGGCGATCATGCCCGAGGGCGGGATCGACCATAAGCGGTGGTAGATCAGCCACTCCGACGCGGGCGTCACCAAATATGCGATGACGAAAATCAACCAGAAAAACGAGCTTCGCGGCACGAGCGATAGAATCTCGGCAACCGGCGTGCCGTGCAATTGATACAACGCAACGGCCAAGATCGCGAGCGAGATCAGCGTGCTGCCTACCCCTGCCCACCGTTTGCCGATCGTCGGCAGAACGCGGGTAACGAAGTTCGAGGTAGTGGAAGGGTGAAAGGACAGCGGTGGAGCGAAAGCCGTTTCGTCGGCGGTCGGTGTTGGCATGATCAATCCGAACTGGTTCACCTAGCCCGACGATGACGATGCCATATAGCATCCGCCACAGTCGACTAGCCAAATATATTTACCAAGCGAAGCGGACAGATGTGACAAGCGTGCGGGGGGTGAGCGGCGTGAACTGCTGCCCGTCGCGGATCGAGAACGGGTTGCCGAAGGCGAAGCTGTCGCCGGCGGTGTCGAACAGGTTGTCGACGCGAAGCGCGAGGCTCCATCGGCCGGACGACGCGCTCGCGCCAGCGGCGAAGACTGCATAGTCGCCCATGTGGCGATCGAGCGAAGGATCGAAGCTCAGCCGCGCGCTGCCGATGTAATTGCCCTGGCCCGACAGGCGCATCGTCCATCCGCCGAGATCGAAACGATAGCCGAGCAAGCCGCGCAGCGTGATGTCGGGCACCACGGGTAAGCGCGAATCTTCGAGCCGAACGCCGTTTGACGACACCAGATTAGCGCGCTCGGCATTGAGCCCCGCGCTGAGAGACCAGCCGCGGCCGATCGACCAATCGACGCTCGCATCACCGCCGAAAATCTGCGCCTGGCCAGCATTACGCGTTGAGATCAATCCGTTGGTGAGAAGGTAATCGGACTGCAGGTCGTGCCAATCGTCGAAATAGAGGCTCGTCGAGAGTTGCAGTGCGTTTCCGGCGAGCTTGAAACGCGCGCCGCCTTCGAGGCTTTCGAGTTCGTCGGATTCGAAGTGGCCCTGCGTGTCGCCGGTGCCGGCGGCGAGCCCGCCCGGTCGGATCGCGCGGGCGTAGCGCAGGAAGAAATAGCGGTCGTTGCTCGGCCGCCAAGCAAGCGACAGGCTGGGCGCGAAACCGATCTTGTGGGTATGCTTGCCAGCCGCCCCCATACGCTCGGCGCGCTTGTCGGCGGCGTCGGTCAGCGACAGGCGGCTGCCGAGCGTGAGGCTGAACGGCCCGATCGGCATCGTCGCCTCGCCGAACGCGGCATATTCGGCGACGTCCTGATCGATCGCCTCGACCGGAAGGGGATCGCGCCC
The DNA here is from genome assembly GCA_051954635.1 of Sphingomonas sp. Lineage (GTDB taxonomy): Bacteria > Pseudomonadota > Alphaproteobacteria > Sphingomonadales > Sphingomonadaceae > Sphingomonas. The sequence goes on from JBQCHO010000159.1 coordinate 6,643, forward strand.
CGCGCCGCTGATCGTGCCGTCGATGCTGCTCGACGAATGGAGATAGGCAAGTCCTGCCACCCAACCGATCCGCCCCGCCGTGATCGGCGACAGCCGCAACTCCTGATTGACGATCGAGTAGTGGCGGTTGTCGGTGAAGATGGCGGGCGCTGCGACGTGGAAATCGGCCGCCGCGTCGCTCGCGTCGAGCTGATAATCGACCGATTGCGAGATGTAGCTGGTAGCGGAAACCAGATGCAGCCCGCCGAGGCGGCCGTGGATGTCGAGATGAGCTTGCGCGAAATCGTTGTCGGCGGGCTCGGCGATCGGATGGTTGCGGACGAGCGTGCCGGGGGAGCCGGTGACATATTGGCTGTCCTGCGCGTCGATCGATTGCGAAATTCCGCCCAAATCGATCGTCCAGTCGGCATCGGGCTTCCAGCGCAGGGCAATCCGGCCCCCTTTGGTCACGGTGCTGTTGGTATTGTTCGCGCCGCCCAGCGTATCCAGCCAGCCGGGGTAGAGCCGGTAATAGCCCACCGCCCGGACGCCGAGCGTGCCGCCGACGATCGGCACGTTGATCAGCGCATCACCCCCGCCGCCAACGCCGCCATGTGTGCCCGCTTCGCCGACCAGCGTCGCGGCGCCCGACGCGGTGTCGAGATCGGGAGTATTGGTGACGATTCGGAAGATGCCGCCGAGCGCGCCGGAACCGTAGAGCGGTCCTTGCGGGCCCTTGAGCACTTCGACGCGATCGACGTCGAGCAGCAGCAGGTCCGGGTCGGGCGAATCGTAGCTGATCCGGCTGTTGTCGAGCACGACCGCGACGGTCGACTGGCTCGGGCCGTTGAACGGGCTGTCGGCGACGCCGCGGATGAAGGCGCGGTTGCGGCCGGGGCCGAGATTGGTGAAGGCGAGCCCGTCGATCCCGCTCGCCACCGTCGCGCTGTCGGGCGAGGCGATGCCGGTCGCCAGCCGATCGGGCACGAACACCGAGGCGGAGATCGGCAACGTGCCGAGCAGTTCGGGCCGCTTGGTCGCGGTGACGACGATATCGGCGGGCGTGCCGGCGATCGGGGTTGTCGTCCGGGGGCGTCGGGGCCGCGGCGGTGCGGGCGGCTTGGTCACCTGACGTTCGAGCCGGAACAGGCCGGCGCCGACCGCGACGGCCCGGAAACCGGTCCCCGCCAGCATCCGGTCGAGCGCGGCGGCGGGGGTCAGCGATCCGCGAACCGCGCGCGTTCGGACGGGGGGCAAAGCGGCGGCAGTGCCGACCGACTGGCCGGTCACCGCCGACCAGGCCGCGAGGCTCGCGGGCAGCGGCCCTGCCGGAATGTCGAAGCGTTGCCTGGTTTGCCCCGCCGCGGCGAGCGGAGCGAGGGGATGCGCGTCAGCGCCCGTCGGCAGCCAGAACGATGCGGCCGCCGCCGCGATGCACAGCGAGACCCGCGACGGCGGCGAGATCGGAAACCAGATGCGAGCCGTCGCCAATGACGAGCACTCCCGAGAAGCGGCGATCGCCGAGTGTTGCGGCAAGATCGATTCGCTTACCAGTATAGCGGCTTATGTCACTCGCCACTTTCGCCAGGGGTGCATTGTCGTAAGCGAGCCGCCCGCCACGCCAGGCGGCGACCGAATCGGGCTTCACGCTCGACACGACGGGGGCCGCGCCGCCGTCGCCGGTCAGCGCGTCGCCGGCATCGAGCCGGACCGCGTCGCCCACCGGCGGCGTGACGGTCACCGAACCCTGCGCGACCGCGATAGCGACGCGGCTGCCGGCCATCTCGACCGAAAAGCGCGTGCCGATGTCGGTGATGTGATAGCCGCCGGCATCGACGACCATTTGCCGCGAAGGATCGTGGCGGACGTCGAAATAGGCCGCGCCGCGCGCGAGCGTCATGCGGCGTTGATGCGCGCCGACGCTGATGCGCGTGTCGGCTGAGAGGTCGAGCCGCGACCCGTCATCGAGCGCCACGCTGCGCGTCGCGCCGGGCCCTGTGGCGTAAGCGATCGACTGCGCTTGCTGCGACTGGATCAGCGGCAAGCCGATCGCAACCGCCAGCGCCGCGGCGACACCGGTGCCGAGGAACCAGCGGCGGCCGTTGGATCGCGCCCGATCGGTGGCGGGCGGGCCGAGGTCCTGGGCAATGTCGGCCTGGTCGTTCAGCAACGTGCGCACCGTGCCGCGATGAGTGTCGACGGCGGCGTCGATCAGCGCGACCTCGTCGAACGCGTCGCGGTGCCGCGGATCGGCTTCGAGCCAGTCGGTAAGGGCCGCCCAATCCATGTCGTCGCGCGTGATCGCCTGTTGCCAGGCGAGGGCGCTGTCGACGATCTGTTCTTCCCTGTCGTTCATCACAATCCCGTTGCCCCGCGCTGATGACGTTCTCGTGCCGCCATCACCTCAGTCCGCCAGCGCGCGGCGAAGATGTTTCATCGCCACCGCCATGTGTTTTTCGACCCCGCTGCGACTGATGCCGAGCCGATTGGCGACCTCGGCATGGCTCAGTCCGTCAATCTTGTGCAGCTCGAACACGCGGCGCGCGCCGCCGGGAAGCGCCTCGATCGCGGCGGTGATGCGGCGTGCTTCCTGCTCTGCCTCGATCGCGCGATCGGCGGTGTCGGCCGGATCGGGGATTTCCTCGCCGCCCGCCGAGGGGCCGTGGAGGCTTTCGGTCCAGTCGCGGTCGCGCGCCTCGCGGCGGCGGCGGGCGCGCACGCGATCGATGACGAGGTTGTTGGCGGCGCGAAACAGATAGGCGCGCCAATGCTCGATCGAGGCCACGGGTTGCGCGCTGGCGCGCAGCCACAGTTCCTGCAGGATATCCTCGGCCTCGGCCATGTCGCCGGTCCGCGCCGCCACGAAACGCAGCAATTCGGCGCGGTGGTGATCGAATAGGCCGGGTAGAGCGAGGTCGCCGTCGGTGTTCACGCGGCCTGTGTATCGCGTGCCTCGACGTTTGTCGTCACCTGTGGGGTTTTTACTGCGCGCCGGCGCTCAGTCGAACAGCGGCGTCTCGAGCGATATCGGCCGGGGAGGCGCCGAACGGCGTCGTCGTCGCGGCAGCAATCGACCGGCGAGGACATAGAACAGCCGGAGCGGCACGACGGTAAGCAGCAGATAGGGTGCGATGAAGGCGGCTGCGATCCAGGTGCGCGCACCGATCGGCTCGGCCTCGCGCGGTGGCGATATCGGCGCGTCGTCATGCGAATGATCAGCAACGGGCGGGCGGGTCAAGACGTCGAGCGGCATTCAGTCGATCCTCCGCCCTGATGACGTCGCCGGGCGACGATCACCGCAGTCTTCGAGTCAATTCATCGAGGATCGGGCAGATAGAGCGTCAGCGGCGTGCCCGTCACCGCGATGCCGCGCCAGCCGCGCTGCCGCGCGATCATCGCCATTGCGCCGTCGAGGTGCGGGTCGCCGCTGGTCCAGGCACCCTCGCCGCCGACCAGGATCGCGGCCGGCGGGTGCTCGGCGATCTGCGCGGCGGCCGAGGCGTGGCCGAGCAGCGCGAAGCGGCGCTCGTCACCAGGCGAGAGCAGGCCGGTACTGCGGAAGAAGAACGGGCCGGCGGCGAAGCGCGGGTCGATCGGCCGGCCGGTCGCCGCGACGAGTTGCGGCGACAGCGTTGCGATCGGGCCGGTAACGCCGAGCCGGTCCATCGTGGCCTCGAGCGCGCGCCCGTCTTCGATCGCGGTCACCAACGGCGGGCCGCTTGATATGGCCATCGCCAGCGCGACCAGCGACGGCGCGACGCCGGCCGCGACGAATATGGCGGCCGCGATACGCAGCGCTTTGGCCGGGCTGGCAATCGCGGGCACGATCGACAGCCTGACGAACAGCGGCACCAACATGACGAGGAGATATTGCCGCCAGGTCGGCGCCGGCAGGATCGCAGCGATCAGCCCGGCAAGGGTCATCACGGCAAGCAGAGTCGCGATACGATCGCGCTGGCGATCGCGGGCGACGAGCAGGGCGGCCAGTAACGCCGGGCCGAGTGCGAGGAATTTGAGCGTGTCGAGGATGCGGCCGAGCAGCGAGAGCTTGAACGCGCCGTGCGTGGCGTAGAATTGCTCGGGCGCGGCGGTCGGGAAGCGCAGCACGTCGAACGCGAACGCCGCCGGCGCGCCTGCCCAGGTCGCCGCGACGAGCAAGGCGGGCGGCACGGCGCCGAGGATCAGCCAGCCCGGCCGGTGGCGGCGATCGATCAGCGCCAGCGCACCATAAGCGAGCGCCGGCATCGCGTAGGACAGCTTGGCCGCGGTAGCAGCCGAGAGCAGGAAGCCGATCGTGACGGCGCGCACCGCCGAGCTGCGGTCGCCGCACTGACGTACCGAAAGCCACAGCATTGCTGCCAACATACAGGCGGGCAGCATGTCGTTGCGCGCGACGGTCGAGGCGAACAGGAATGCGTCGCAGCACGCGAACAGGATCGCGGCAAGCAGGGCGGGGCGGCGATCAGCTCCCGCTGTGCGGCAGCCCGCATAGACGAAGCCCGCGGTCGCGGCGCCGAGCAGCGCGTTGATCAGGCGGAGCTCGACAAGCGCCCAATTCCCGACCAGCGGGGCAAACAGCAGCGGTTGCAGCGGCGTCTGTAGATAGGCGAAATCGGCATAGATCCGGTGATGCTGCGCGAGCAACGTCGCCGCGACATATTGGCTCTCGTCATGATCGAGCGGGCGGACGAATGCGAGCACGATCAGCGCGGCGATCAGGCCGACGAACGCCCAGACGGCAGGCGGAGAGATTCGACGCATCGGCGGCGGGCTTAATCGAAGCACGGCATACGACAACGCCAATCTTTTGCGCGGCGGTCGCGCTAGGGCCCAAGGATGACGCGCCACTCGGGTTTGACGACGACGATCGGGCGCGCGGCGGCGTTGGCAGCGACCGGGTCTGGCAATGAGCGCCAGACCACCGTCGCATCGTCGGGATCGAAGGTGAACGGCGCCTCCTCGGCGGTGCAGGCGCGCATCTCGGCGCGCCAGCGGTGGAAGTCGGGCGCGGCGTCGAACACGTCGCCATGCACGGGGTTCTCGTAGATCACGCTGATCGACCGCCCGGTGGCGAGGCCGTCGACCAATCGGCGGCACAGGCGCTCGACGAGCGGGCGGCCGAACGGGTGGTACATGAAGACGACCAGGTCGCCGTCGGGCAGGTCGGGCGCGCTGGCGTCACCGGTGCGGATGTCGATGCGGGCGCGCTCGGGGTGACGGCGCGCGACCCGCCGGGCGTTCAGATGGCCGAGCGCGGCAACGTCGGGATTGAGTTCGATCCCGATCAGCCGCGCGAAGGCATATTCGGACGCGACGATCAACGCGCGTCCCTTGCCGCACCCGATGTCGAGAAAGGTTGCGCCGTCGATCGACGGCAGGCTCTCGATCGCCCAGCGCAACACGCTCGGCACGCAACCGGCATAAGGGACGATATGATCGTCGCTCGGCGTGCCGGTGCGCGAGAGGTAAAGCGGCACCGTGCGCTGCGTCCGCACACCGTAATCGCGATCGATCGGCGCGCGCGGGCCGTGAGCGAACAGATCCTTGCGCACGAAAAGCAAGATCGTCAGCGCGCGCCGCAGCGCGGGATGCGCCGCCGCCAGGGCCTGGATGCGGCGGCGCAGGTCGAGGCGCATTGCTCCTTCCGGTTCCGTCACATGCCCAGCAGCACCAGCGGGATGCGCAGCGCGGTGTGGACGTCGGGCGCGTCCTGCGTCGCGCCGACCTCGACCGACCAGTTGATGCTCGCGCGATCGGTCGCGCGGTAGGTGACGCCGAACAGCAGCCGGCCGACCTGCAGGCTGCGCGAGGTCTGCGTGGTCGGGCCGGGGTCGTTGGGCCCGGGGTTGGTCAGCACCGTGCGCGTGCGCGTCCCGAACGCCCAGCTATGCGAATAGCCGAGGTTGAGCGAGGTGCGGTCGTTGAGCGCGAGGCCGATGCCGCCGGTGAAGCTGATCGCGTCGCCCGGCTTGACGTAGGAGATCGTTACCGGCGGGATAACGGTATTCACCGAGCGGCCAAAATTGTGCGTATAACCGATCGTACCGAACAGCACCGCGGGGTCGCTCGGCAGGATCGCGGTGAGGCTCGGCGAGACGCCCCAGAAGCCCGATCCGGTCGCCGCCTTGGTCGCTTCGCCCGACGGGAGGCGCGGCACCGAGAAGGGGTTGCTGCCGGTCGGCGCATCGACCTGCAGGTTGCCGACCACGAACGGCGAACTGCCGTGCCCGGTGATGAACTGGTAGCGCGCCGTCATCTCGATATCGCCGATGCCGGTGCCCTTGGCGGCGGTGGTGATCTCGCGCGCGGCATCGTTGTTGGTGCTGCCCTGGACGGGGACGAGCACGGTGTTGTCGGCGCGGTGGACGAACGGCACCTTGACGCCAAGCTCGAACTTGTCGGTGATGCCGTAACGCGCCGCCAGCGACGCGGTCATGATGTCCTGCCGGCTCTCGTTGATGTTGAATTCGCCGACCAGCACCGACTCGATCACCTCGATGCCCCGGAACAGCGTGGTGTTGCGATCGGCGCGCGCATAATCGAGCCCGAGCTCGGCGGTAAGCTGGCCCTTGTGCGTGACGACGCTGCCCTGGTCGCCGAGCACCGCGACCTCGGGCGGCCGCTCGGTATCGACCGGGCGCTCGCCGACCTGTTCGATCGGCTGCTGCGGCGCGGTCGTGCCTTGCGCGACGGCGGTGCCCGCCGGCGCGGTGGCGATCGTCGCCAGCCGCGTTTCGAGCGCGCGCAGCCGCGCGTCCTGATCCTGCAATTGGCGCTGCTGCGCGGCGATCTGCGCGCGCGCCTGTTCGAGTTCGGCCTGCAATTGCGCCGGCGTCTCGGCAGCCTGATGCTGTGCTGCGGCAGCCGGTGTGGCCGCCAGCAGCGCCCCCGCGATCAACAAGTTCATCGGATCATCCCCCGTGTTGCATCCAGAACCAATGTGTCCACGCGCAACGCCGCCGAACCGAGGAGGTATGGCTGCACGTTGCGCAGATCGATGGTGACGTTGGTCACCGTGTCCAACGTCCGGTCGTTGGCACTGTTGAGGATCGCGGTGGCGACCGATTGGCCGACCAGGTTCGCGACCGAGAACCGATCGCCCGACAAGGCGACCAGCGATCCGTTGGCGAGCGGCTGCACCGTTACGGTGCCGTCGACGGTGGTCACTGCCGGTCCGCCCGGCGTGACGGGCAATTGAGTGAGGCCCAGCGCATCGCCATTCTGGCCCGACGAGCCGACCGATACGGTGCCGCTCTGCTGGACCGAATAGGTCGGGGTGATCGTCTGGATGCCCGATTGGCGATCGAGGCTGACCGAGATGCCGGTCAGCGGCGTGCTCGGCGTCGAGCCCATGTCGTAGCCCGCGCCGGCGGTGGTCGACTCCCGCCCGAGCACGCTCAGCTGCGCGCTGTTGTCGATGGTGAAGACGGTGCGCAGGACGAGCTGGCCGTCGACGACGGTGTCGCTGGTCACCGACAGCGCAAGGTCGACGCCGTTGGGGAGGGTGAACTTGCCCGTCGCGGCCGACAGGTCGTCGTCGCTGACCGCGGGCGCGGCGAAGGCCGGCGCGTCGTCGGGCGCAGCCGCGGCCACGGTGCTGACCGGCGCCGTCATCAGCATCGCTGCCGCAAGGATGGGAAGCAGCCGCATCGTCCCTAGAAGTCCCGGTAGAAGGGTGTGGCGAGCGCGAGCGCCTGGACGCTGAGCGGCTGCACGAACGGTGCGCCGATCGGCGCGCGGGGGAGGGCGGACCATTGCCGCGGGCCGTTGAAATTGCGCTGCCCTTCGGCGGTATCGCTGGTCAGGACGAAATAGATGCCGTTCCACATCTTCGCGAAGGCGCGCCGAGAGACGCTGCGCAGGCCGAGCGACGGATCGCCGATCAGCACGGTGTCGCTGCCGATGCCCTTGACGACGACGAAATGGCGATAGCCCTTGATCGTGATCAGCGCGATGCCGGGCAGGCCGCGCTTGGCGATCGCGTCGAGCGAAACGCGGTACCCGTCGGCGCCGAGCGACTGTTCGGCGAGGTAGCGTTTCATGTCGAGCAGCGAGAAGCCGACCTGGCGGATGCGGGCGCGGTCGCCCTCGCGCCACATGCCGGTGAAGACCTCCCCCTCGCTGCGCGGCAACCCGTAATGGAAGCGCAGCAGCGTGGCGAGCGCGGCCGAGCCGCAGCTGAAATCATATTGCTGGTGGACGACGGTGTCGAACTTGAGCGCGCGCATCGAGGCGACGGGCACGCTGAAAGTGCCGACGCTGTTCGACGCGCTGATGAATTGGGGGCTCGCCGGCTGCAATTGCCCGGCGCAGCCGCCGAGCAGGATCAGCCCGGCAAGGGCATGGACCCGGATCATGATCAGCGCGCCAGATTGATCGTGACGTTCATCGCCGAATTGATCGCGACGTTGTTGCCCGAATTGGCGCTGATCACGGCGAGGCCCTGGAGGTTCTGAAAGGCGTTGCCGTCGATCGCCACGTCGCCGGTCACCGAATTGCCGGTGACGCTGTTGTTGGCCACGGTGTTCTGCTGGTTGGCGTTAGCGATCAGCTTCGCGGTATCCTCGCGGCCGGCGACCTTGCCGAGCACGTCGTCGGTGACGGCGGCATTGGCGAAGGCGTCCTGAGCGTGGACTGGTGCAGCCTGCTGCGAAGGTTGAGCCACTTCGATGCTCTGGGCATGCGCCGCGCCCGCTTGGAGCATGGCGGCGGTGGCGACGATTGCTGCGATATGTTTGACCTGAACCATGACAACTCCTCCCCAGGGGAGCGAAAAGAAGCGGCGGGACCGGTCGAAACCGGCCCCGCCGAACCGAGTATCAGTGGCCGTAGCCGCCGCCGAGATCGACATTGTTCATGCCGATCGCGACGCTGACGTTGGACGCCTGCGACGCAGCCGCCCCGGTGTTCAGGTTGATGGCCTGCATGCCGGCGAAGTTCTGGAAGGCATTGTCGCCGGTGGTCAGGCTGTTGTCGGGCGAGCTCTGCTCACCCGCGGGCGAGCCGAAGCTGACATGCACGCCGCTGACATAGTTGGACAGCGTGGCGTTTGCCACCAGCGCATCGGCCCCGAACGTGCTGTTGTTCGAAGCGTCGACATTGCCGCCGACCTCGGTCCGGGTGTTGAACGAGTTGGCGTAGCTGGTCGTCACCGAATGATCCGAATTGTCGGTGTTCGTGGTGTTCACCGAACGGTTCGAATTGTCAGCCACCTGCGTGTTGCTGGTGTTGTTGGTCGTGGTGTTGCCGCTGTTGTTCACCGAGTTGTTTGAATTGTCGGTGTTGACCGTGTTGGTCGACCGGTTCGAATTGTCGGTGTTGTTGGTGGTGGTGTTGACCGAGCGGTTCGAATTGTCCGCCACCTGCGTGTTGCTGGTGTTGGTGGTGTTGCCGCTGTTGTTCACCGAATGATCGGAATTGTCGGTGTTGGTCGTGTTGGTGTTCGTCGAGCGGTTCGAATTATCCGCCACCTGCGTGTTGTTGTTGGTGGTGGAATTGTAGCTGTCGGACGTATTCACCGAGTGATCCGAATTGTCGGCGGTTTGCGTGTTGCCGCTGTTGTTCACCGAGTTGTTCGAATTGTCGGTGTTGGTCGTGTTGCCGCTGTTGGACGTATTGACCGAATGATTCGAATTGTCCGCGGTCTGGGTGTTGTTGTTCGTCGTGCTGTTCTGGCTGTCGGCGAGCGTCGTCGTGGTGTTGCCGCCGTTATTGCTGTCGTTGGTCGAGCTGTCGCTCGTATTTCCGGTGTCGGCCACCGTGACGTCGCCTACGGCAAGGCTGCCGTTATTGGCCGCCGAGTGCCCGCCATTCGCCGCCTGATCGGACGAATTGCTGGTGCTGTTGTTGGTGGTGTTGGTGGTGCTGTTCTGGCTATCGGCGAGCGTCGTGGTGGTATTGCCGCCATTGTTGCTGTCATGCACAGAATTGTCGGTGTTGCCGCCATTCTGGCTGTCGGCGAGCGAAGTGGTCGTGTTGCCGCCGTTGTTGCTGTCCGACGTGTTGGTCGAGCTGTTTGAATTGCTCGTGTTGCCGGTATCCGCGACCGAAACGTCACCGACCGCCAGGCTGCCGTTATTGGCCGCCGAATGGCCGCCATTCGCCGCTTGATCGGTCGAATTGTCGGTGTTGTTGGTCGTGCTGTTCTGGCTGTCGGCCAGGCTGGTCGAGGTGTTGCCGCCGTTGTTGCTGTCATGCACCGAATTATCGGTGTTGGTCGTGGTGGCGGTGTTCTGGCTGTCGGCGAGCGAGGTGTTGCCGCCATTATTGCTGCCGTTGGTCGAATTGTCGGTGCTCGACGTATTGCCGTTGTCGGCGACGTTCACATCCCCGACCGCAATCCCGCCGTTATTGGCGGCCGACGTGCCGGCGCTCGTCGAGTTATTGCTGTCATGCGCCGAGGCGTCGGTGTTGGTCGTGCTATTTTGGCTGTCGGCCAAGCTCGTCGACGTATTGCCGCCGTTGTTGCTGTCTGTGGCAGAATTATCGGTGTTCGACGTGTTGCCGTTGTCGGCGACGTTGACATCGCCAACCGCAGTCCCCCCGTTATTGGCAGCGGAAGTGCCCGCGCTTGTCGAGTTGCCGCTGTCGGCCAATGACGTATTGCCGCCGTTGTTGCTGTCGTTGACCGAATTGTCGGTGTTGCCACCATTGTTGCTGTCGCTCACCGACGACGAATTGCCGCTGTTGCTGATGTCGCCCGTCGCGAGACTGTCGTCTTGCGCCGCCGAGGTGCCGGCAACTTGGATATTGGCGGGATCGCCGCCATCCGGTGAGTGATAGGATTGCTGTTGCGCGTGAGCCGCAGTCGCTACGAGCAGCGCCGCGACCGACGAGGTGATGAGAAAGCTGGTCCGCATGCCGAAGATCCTCTCTGTTCGAGTTTGACGGGCGAAGGGCCGCTTTTTCGAGTGGAGCCCCCCTCGCTGTCCTGGTGGACCTCGCTCGAATATCGGCGAATCCGGCACTGCTCCCCCCGCGTCCGGGTGAACCCGGCTGGCCGTTCGGGGGGATCGAACATTCCCAAATGGGGGGTTGCGCGAGGTGCCGGGCGACGGAACAAGGCGAGTCGGGGCCGCTCGGCGGGCTCGAATCGTCACACGGCGATATATCTGTAAGTATTTCTTACGACTATCGAATATTGGGAGAATAGGCCGATCAGTTCGGCCTGCCGGTGGGTGTCGGTTTTGGTGAAAATCTGCTTGAGGTACGACCGCGCCGTCTCGGCCTTTATCCGCATCGCTGCAGCAGCGTCGGTGAGCGTCCGTCCCCGGAACAGGTGCCGTGCCAGTTGTACTTCGATCGGCGACAATCCGAACAATTGGCATACGGCACTCAAGCTGTCTTCAGTCCCATCGATCTGCAGCAAATGAATAAGGGCGGCAGGCCGGCTTTCCGGTGCGACGTTCGCGTCGCTATCGAAGGGTGCAATCGAGATGATCATCGGCATCGCCTGCCCGTTGCCGTTCAGGCGCATGATGATCGCCTCCTGCTCCGTGCCGGATTGGCGACCGGTAATCGTATCCAAGGCGGCAAGAAATCGGATGGCATCGGTATAATGCGTCGGGCGAACCATGTTGTGCGATGACTGCACGACGTCGCCTCGCGCCAAGGCTGCAGCTGCCGCGCTGTTTTTAAACGCGATCTGTCCTTCCGCGGTTACGGCGATGACACCGCATTTGTCGCGATCGAGTGCTGCCATCGTCGTTACCGCTTGCGCTTCCGCGGCGAGCATTCGCGTCTTGAGTGAAAATGCGTAGCGCAGGTTTGCGACCAGGCCGAGCATCAAAGGGACCAATTCGTTGCGTTGTGCGAAGCGATCGAAATGAACGACGAGGTAGACGATGCCGTCGTTGCGCCGCCCTATTTCGATCGCGAATACGGACGTCTGGTCTTCATCGGCGGTGCGACCGCGAGGGCGCTTGAGCCGTGCCTCTTCCAAGACGGCGGCGGTCAGGGCCGATGCGCGAAGGCGGCTTGGCTGATCGTCTCGCGACCATTCGGCGAGCGTAGCCGTTGTTCGGTCTTTCGCATGGAAATGTACCAGATCGACCGACTTGGCGTTGGCAAGCTGGCCGAACGCCTGAAGCAGATCAGCGTTGGCGTCGCACGAAGCATCTGCTTGATTTCCGGCGCGGCTCGGCGGGATCTCGCCGACGACCGCGACATCGCTCAGATAAGTCGTCATCCCCCCTCGCAGACACATCAATTCGATGATTATTGTCATTCGAGTATATTTTGACGACCTGAAAGGACGGTTAGCAAAGAATGCGGCGTATGTCAACATAACGCTACTGACAATTCGAGTAGTTCTTAAGTAATAATACGTATGTTATTTGATAACGATAACTTGCCAATATGGTTTGTAGAAGATGGCGGTGATGGTTCGGTGCCGATATTCCTATTTTTGAGAGGTCAACCAGCGAAGGTTTGGCGTCGGCCACACCGACAGGTGCTTGCCCGACAGACTTGAGCGCCGATGTTCCTCTCTGCCGGGTGTCATTCGTAGCTGCGTTGGGCCGCGTCAGCGCGGGACCGTCAGGGCGCGGAACTCGTCATACCAGTACGGGTTGGTCGGATCGCGGCCGTCGGCGGGGGCCTGCACGGTTCGCGAGGCGATGACGCTGTTGAGCAGCCACGGCACGCTCTGGGCGTCGAAATGATGCGTCATCGAACTGCCCTGCTTGAAACCGTAGGTGGCGACAGCGAGGCGACCGGTCTGGCGGAACATCGCCATCTGATCGGTCAGATAGTTATGCTGCGTCGCGAACCACGGGCTGGCGGTGAGCAGGTCGTTCCACTTCGCCTGTGGGAAAGGCTTGGTGATCGCGTCGTCGATCGCCTGCCACATCGGTGTCTGCGCCGACATGCCGTAGCGCTCAGCGAACGAGGCGGAAACCTTATCGCCGAGATGTTTCTTCCAGTACCAGACCAGCGAGAATTCGGTGGCGATGAACTTCTGGTCCGGGCGCATGCGCGGCAGCACGTAGTCGAGGAAGGCCTTGGACTGGTTGAAGGTGTGGACGTGCGGATGGATGTCGACGCCCGCGATCTCCGGCGTCTCGCGGACGAACTGCAGCCAGCGATCGGTCGTCGCGGTGCGCCAGGCCGGGTTCCACATCTGGTTGAGCGCGCCCATGAACAGCCGCGTGCGGCAGGCGCCGGGGCAATGCGCGGCGCGATACGCGATCACACGCTTCGCCATCGCTTCGTAAAAATCGTTGAGGCGCTTGTCCTGCTCGCTCTTCATCGATTCGATGAAGGGCTCGTTGCCGATCTCGAGGATGTCGGCCTTGCCCATGACGAGTGGCAGCACCGCGTCGAGCTTGCGCATCGCGCGGACGAAGGCGGGTGAGCCGACCTTGGGAATGCCGGTCTTCTGCATCGGCCAATCGAAGGTAAGGATGGTCTGGAAGCCGTGGCGTTCGGCATCGAGCGTGGTCGCGACAGCCGGGTGCGCGCCGGGGTTCGCCGGATCGACCTGAGGCATGGTGAGAAAACCGCGAATCCAGTGATCGTTGGCGCGATGGAGCTGTGCGAAATCGACGTCTTCGTAATGCTCGTTGAAATTGGCGCCGAGCGCGCCATCGAGCGGGACGGGGGCCGCGTTCGACATCGCGGCCAATGCCATCGCCATCAGAATCGTCATGAGTCGCTTCTCTCCTCCAAACAGCAAGCATCTCGCCGTAGATCGTATATATCTGATTCTATATCTTGCCATCGTGAGCGCGACAAGCGTATCTGAATCAGATTAAACAGGTTAAATCGGGCGACGAGCAGAAAGCGTCGCCGAGGGAGGATCAATGCTGAAATCGAGCCTGACGCTGGCCCTGGCTGCCGCGATGTTCGCCACCCCGGCCGCGGCGCGAGAGCGCTGGACGCCGCAGCAGGCCAAGACCTGGTACGGCCATCAGCGCTGGCTGGTCGGATCGAACTATCTGCCGTCCGACGCGATCAACCAGTTGGAGATGTGGCAGGGCGACACGTTCGATCCCAAGCGGATCGATCAGGAGCTCGGCTGGGCGCAGGGCATGGGGATGACGACGATGCGCGTGTTCCTCCACGACCTGTTGTGGCAGCAGGACCGCGAGGGCTTCAAGAAGCGCATCGATACCTTCCTGACGATCGCCCACAAGCACGGCATCAAGCCGCTGTTCGTGCTGTTCGACAGCTGCTGGGACCCGGCGCCTAAGCTCGGTCCGCAGCATCCGCCGATCCCCGGCGTGCACAATTCGGGCTGGGTGCAATCGCCCGGCACCGGGGCGCTGCAGGACCCGTCGCAATATCCGCGGCTCGAGGCTTATGTGAAGGGCGTGATCGGCGCGTTCGCCAAGGACGATCGCATCCTCGGCTGGGACGTGTGGAACGAGCCCGACAATCCTGCCGGCCAATATCCCGATCAGCCCCGGAACAAGGCCGACCTCGTCGCCAAGCTGCTGCCGCAGGTGTTCGACTGGGCGCGCAGCGCCAACCCGACGCAGCCGCTGACCAGCGGCGTGTGGGGCAAGGGGCCCGATTGGTCGCAGGGACGGCCGCTCAACCCGGTCGAGAGCGTGCAACTGTCGCAGTCGGACGTGATCAGCTTCCACGATTATGGCTGGCCCGAGAGCATGGAAGCGCGGATCGACCAGCTCGAAACCTATGGCCGCCCGATCATCTGCACCGAATTCATGGCGCGCGGTTCGGGTTCGACCTTCGACGGGTCGCTGCCGGTCGGCTGGAAGCACGATGTCGGCATGATCAACTGGGGCTTCGTCAAGGGCAAGGAGCAGACCTATCTGCCGTGGGACAGCTGGCAGCGCCCCTATGTCACCGTCGCGCCGACCGTGTGGTTCCACGACGTGCTGCACGAGGACGGGACGCCGTATCGCCAGAGCGAGGTGGACCTGATCCACAAGCTGGCGACCACGCCGCCGCCGGTTCAGAACGACTGAACGGACCGGGAGGCGTCGGCGGTCGTGTAAGCCGCCGACGCTTGCCGATCTTTATCGTGCGAGGTCGGCGGGCGAAATCTGCGCGGCCATCACGCGGTAGCCGGCGTCGTTGGGATGCAGGCCGCCGGGGCCGTGCGGATCACCGTTGCCGCTGAGCGCGGGCTTGATCCGCGGTGGTGCGCTGCCCGGATCGAACATCGGCCGGGCGAACTCGACGACGCCATCGGCTTCTTGGTTGGTGCGGATCCAGGTGTTCACGCGCTGGCGGATCGCTTCGCCGGTCGGGCTGAAATAGGCGGCCGCGGCATAAGGCAGGATCGTCGCGAAATAGATGCGGACGCCGCGGGCATGGGCCTGGGCGATCAGGCTGCGATAGGCCGCGATCAACTGATCGGCGGTCACCGGCTGCGGGTTGTCGGCATTGTTCGCCGCGGCGGGATGGCCGATGTCGTTGACGCCTTCGAGCACGACGACCGCCTTGACCCCGCTGACGTCGAGCGCGTCGTGCGCGAAGCGCTTGACCAAGGACGGGCCATTGCCGTCATGGAGCACGCGATTGCCGCCGATGCCGGCGTTGACGACGCTCCATTCGGCGCCGCCGGGCAGGGCGGCGAACCGGTCCGAAAGCTGTTCGGGATAGGATTTGTGCGCGAGCCGGGTCGAGCCGGTTCCGGCGGTGATCGAATCGCCGATTGCGACGACGACGGCACGCGCGGTCGTCGGCATCACCTCGACGCGCTCGACGATGCCGAGCACGCCTTTGCCGATCGACCCCGCCGGCAGCGTCGCGTCGCCGCTATGGTTGCCGGCGACGCGATAGCCTTCCTTGACCAAGGCGTCGGGCGCGCCGCTGTTCGGCGGGAAATAGGTCGAGACGACGGCGCTGTCGCCGCGCGCGACCGAGAGCGAAATCGGATCGCTGTACATCGACGCGCCGGGCGCGAGTGAGATGCCGTCACGCGCCGCGCCGAAGGTGACGCGGCGGACGCTGTCGGGGCGAATGCGGCCTTGGCTGTCGAGTAGCGCGATACTCATATCCTGCGCGCGGAGCGGCGCCTTGCCGCCCTCGTTGCCGACGAACAACCGGATCTGCGTGCCCGCGGCTTCGAACCGGATGATCTGGCGGACGGTGTCGTCGCCTGCGTCGGGCTTTGCCGAGGCAGGCATCTGCGGCGAGACGTAGGCGGTGAGCCAATGCGCGGTCGTGGTCGACGGCGGGGCGGCACCGAGCAGGAGCGGGGCAACCGCCCCCATCAAACCTATCATCGGTCGCTTCATCGGTGCGCTCCCATCCTGACGGCTCACTTCGCGGCTGGCTGAACCGCCTCCATGCCGAAGGCTGGGGTCAGCGGTTTTTCCTTCAATTGAAGATCGGGATTGTTCGCGATCGCGCGCGCGTCCTTCAGGCTGATCACCGATCCGTCGGGCCAGAACAGGCCGTTGACGGTGCCCTTGGTGCGTTGGACCTTGAGGTAGGCGCGCTTGACCATCAACGACCAGAAGAAGGTCGCCACCGGATAGCCGTTCACCGTCGGCGCGAGCGAGCTGTAATCGACGCCGCGCTCGGCCGCACCGATCGGCTTGTCGTCGAAGCCCGTGGCAGTGGGACGGGTGCGTTGCCATTCGGTCAGCCACACCGGCTTGCCGACCTGCTTGCCGACCGCCATCGCCTCTTCGATGTCGTGCTTCATCCGCGCGGTGTCCTGCGGGAAGTTCTGGTGGAACTCGATGACGTCGAGGCCGAGCGGCAGGAAATCCTTCGCCTGCGCGATCCGCGCCGAGCCGACCGTCAGCGGCACGCTACCCTGCAGCGACTTGGCGGTCCTGAACATCGCCTGCGCGAACGGCACGCTGCCGACGATTCCCTTCAGCGTCGGATTGGGCTCGTTCATCACCTCGATCGCGATCAGGCTGTCATTGTCGCGATAGCGGTTCATGAACCAGGTGACGAAGCCGCGCGGTCCGTCCCAGCCCGACGCCGGCCCCTTGGCGATCGCATCGCCCGGCGACTTGACGTCGATGCCGTGGACCGGATCGGTCGCCCACATATTCGCTTCGGTCGGCTCCTCGCCGTCATTTTCGAACAAGGAAATCAGGATGCGGATGTCGTGCTTCTTGGCGATCGCCAGGAACTGATCGAAATTGGCCTGGAATTTGTCGGGCGCGATTTGCCAATATTCGTAGCTCGCCCAGACGCGCAGCGCGTTGAGATCGAGCTCCTGCGCGTAGCCGAAATCGCGATCGGTTTCGGCGGCGCTGAAATTCTTCCACATCTGCGGCGCGTTGTATGCTTCGAAGGGAATATAGATCGCGCCGGTGATCGTCGCCGGATTATTGACGCGGACCTTGGCGCCGGTCGCCGCCGCTGCGGCGATCGATGTGCTTGTCATCGCCAGCGCGGCGAGGGCCAGTGTTGCGGCCTTCAACATGGTTCTTCCCCTGATAGACCGGCGCGGATCAGGCCGGTCGCGTGCGATTGGACTTGAGGATGGCGTCGAGCCGCGCGAGCATCGCCTTGGTGCGATCGGGATAGCGATCGGCCATGTTGACCGTCTCCGCGGGATCTTCCTCGAGGTTGTAGAGCTGCGGCGCGGGCTCGCTGCCGATGTCGTTGCCGTGGAACGAGGCGACCGGATTGTGCGGCTGGATCACCTTCCACTTGCCGACGACCAAGGCGATGATCGAATCGCCGTGATCCTGGAGCGTCGCCTGCTCGGCATTGATCGTGCTGGTGTCCTCGACGAGATAGGTGCGCCCGGCGCCGGTCGCGCCGAGCAGGATCGGCGCGAGATCGAAGCTGTCGACCGCCGAAGCCTGCGGCAGCTTCTGCCCGACGACGCCAGCAAGGCTGGCGAAGAAGTCGACATGATCGATCAGCGCGTCGGAGGTGACGCCCGACGGGATCGACCCCGGCCAGCGCGCGATCGTCGGCACCATCAGGCCGCCATCATAGATGCCGTATTTGCCGCCTCGATAGAAACCCGACGGGCGGTGGTTGCCCGCGCGCGTCACGGCGCCGTCGTCATAGCCGTCGTTGAGCACGGGGCCGTTGTCGCTGGAGAACAGGATCAGCGTATCGTTGTCGAGGCCGAGCTGCTTCACCGTGTTGACGATTTCGCCGACCACCCAATCGAGCTCGACGATCGAATCGCCGCGCGGGCCCATGTCGGTCGCACCCTGGAAGCGCTTGGCGGGCATGCGGGGGACGTGGATTTCGCTGGTCGCGTAATAGATGAAGAACGGCTCGTCTTTGCTCCTCGTCATGAACGCCTTGGCCTTGTCGAGCAGCGTGTCGGCCATGTCCTCGTCGACCCAGCGCGCCGAATGCCCGCCTTCCATGAAGCCGATCCGGCTGACGCCGTCGATGATCGTGCCGTTATGGCCGTCGTTCCACTGCATCCGGAGCTGATCGGGATTTTCGAGGCCGGTGGGATCGTTGCCGACCTTGTCGGTATAGCTGACCTTGATCGGATCCTTCGGATCGAGGTTCACGACATTGTGGTTCTCGATATAGACGCACGGCACGCGATCGAGCGTCGCCGGGAAGTAGAATCCGTAATCGAACCCGATCTCGAGCGGGCCGGGGGCGATCTTTCCATTCCAGTCGAGATTGCCGTCGCCAAGGCCCATGTGCCACTTGCCGATGACGGCGGTGGTGTAGCCGGCGCGCTTGAACATCGACGCCATCGTGTCGGTGCCGGGCTTGATCAGCGCGGGCGCGTCGCCGGGCAGGATGTGCGCGTGGGGATTGCGCCAGGCATATTCGCCGGTGAGGAGCGCATAGCGCGATGGCGTGCAGGTCGCCGAGGGGCAATGCCCCTGGGTGAAGCGGACGCCTTCGGCGGCGAGGCGATCGATGTTCGGCGTCTTGACCCGGGTCGCGCCGTAGCAGCCGACATCGCCATAGCCGAGATCGTCGGTATAAATGACGATGACGTTGGGCTTGCGGCGTCCGGTGGCGGCGCCGAGCGGCCCCGACAGCGACAGCGCGGTTACCGCGGCGGCGCTCGACAGCAATTGTCGCCTGGTCGGTGTCATCGCTTCATCTCCCTTGTCGTCGGAGGCTGCACGACTCTCCGATCCATGCGGCGATCCGCCGCTTCTCCCATCGGCTAATAATAAAATGCCGGTGAAAGGCAAATCCTGATATGACAAATATGTTGAAAGGGCCGAGGCGGTGGGGTTGCGCGTGTTTGACCGCGCCGCGACTGGCTGTATGGCCGACAAACGAGAGGTAGGCGTGACCGTAGCGACGATGACCAAGGCCGGCATGAAGCTGATCCCCGGCGGCACCTTCACGATGGGATCGGATCGTTTCTATCCCGAGGAGGCGCCGAGCCGCCGCGTCAAGGTCGACCCGTTCTGGATCGATGAAACGCCGGTCACCAATCGCCAGTTCGCCGCGTTCGTCGAGGCGACCGGGCATCGCACCGTCGCCGAGATCGCGCCCGATCCCAGAGACTATCCCGGCATGGACCCGGCGATGGCTCAGCCGGGGTCGCTGGTGTTCGTGCCGACCCCCGCGCCGGTGCCGCTGTTCGACCCGAGCCAGTGGTGGATCTTCTGTTTCGGCGCCGACTGGCGGCATCCGCTGGGGCCGGAAAGCTCGATCGAGGGGCTGATGGATCACCCCGTCGTCCATGTCGCTTATGATGACGCGCTCGCTTTCGCGAAATGGGCAGGCAAATCGCTGCCGACCGAGGCCGAATGGGAATTCGCCGCGCGCGGCGGCGTCGACGGGCAGGAATATGCCTGGGGCGACACGCTCGCGCCGGATGGCGCGGTGCTCGCCAATTACTGGCAGGGCATGTTCCCGTTCGCGACGACCAAGGCCGACGGCAATTTTCGCACCACGCCGGTGGGCGGCTATCCGGCCAATGGCTACGGCCTGTCGGACATGATCGGCAATGTCTGGGAATGGACCCGCGACTGGTACAGCGAGCCCGGCCCGGCCAAGCCCAAGCGCCCCGGCGCGTGCTGCGTGGTCGCCAACCCGCGCGGCGGCACGCTCGGCGACAGTTACGATCGCGCGCAGCCCGGGGTGCGCATCGGCCGCCGCGTGCTCAAGGGCGGCTCTCACCTCTGCGCGGAGAGCTATTGCCAGCGTTACCGCCCCGCCGCGCGCCATGCGCAGCAGGTCGAGAGCTCGACCAGCCATATCGGCTTTCGCTGCATCTCGAAAAAGGACGTCGGCTGACGTCCTGATCCGCGGGCCGCTTCAGAACTCGAAACGCGGCCCCGCCCGCCGCTCGGCGACCAGGAAGGCGTCGGCGACGAGCTGCAACGGGCGGACGTCGACATCGCTTTCGCCTGCCGCGACCAGTTCGGCGAAGCGCGCATAGAGCCGCGGATATTCGTGGTCGCCTGCTTCCTCGGGCGCGCGGCCGGGCAGCGTCAGGATGCTGCCGCCCATCGACAGCGTCAGCGTGCCGGCATCGGTGTCGACCGCAATGTCCCAGGTCTGCGGGCCGGTCTGGAGGAAGTCGAACGTCGCGGTCACCGGCGCGGCGCCGCTCTTCATCTGAAGCTCGGCCCGCAAGGGCGAGGCGCGGCCTTCGGGGACCTCCATCGTCGCCGCTTCGAGCATCAGCCCGCCCGGCAGGATGCGCGTCGCGATCGACAGCGCGTTGATGCCCGGATCGAACACGCCGAACCCGCCGGCCTCCAGGATCCAATCCTGCCCCGGATGCCAGCGACGGATATCTTCCTTCCAGTCGATCCGCACCGCCTGGATGATCTTGTCGGCGAGCCAGTCGCGCGCGCGATCGACGCATGCCGCTTCGCGTGAGTGCCAGGTCGCGAACAATACGACGCCGCGCGCCCTCGCCCGATCGGCGAGCGCCAGGATTTCGGACACGGTCGCCGCCGGCGGCTTTTCGAGCATGACGTGCAGCCTGGCGTCGATCGCCGCGACGGCCTGATCGAAGCGGCCGTTCGGCGGGGTGCACAGCGAGACGGCGTCGAGATCGTGACCGCCGGTGATCATCGCGGCGATGTCGCCATGGCCGGGCACGTCGTCGAGCGTGGCGTTGCGGCTCGCGGTCGCGGCGAGCGAGTAGCGGTCGTTGGCGGCGATCGCGGGCAGATGCTGATCGCGGGCGATCTTGCCGATGCCGACCAGGCCGAGGCGGATCGGGGACGTTATGGTCATGTGCTGGTCCTCAAACTCGAACTGGTCAGGCGCGGATCGCGGCGACGAACGCTGCTGCGGCCGTGGCGACTTCGGCGGCGCTGCGGCCAGGCTTGTAGAGCGCCGAGCCGAGCCCGAAGCCGGCGGCGCCCGCCTCGCGCCACGGCGTCATGTTGTCGGGGGCGATGCCGCCGACCACCAGTACCGGCGTGTCGCGCGGCAGCACCGCGCGCTGCGCCTTGAGCACGGCGGGCGTCGCCGCCTCGGCCGGGAACAGCTTGAGTCCGGTCGCGCCGGCCTTCAATGCGGCGAAGCCTTCGCTCGGCGTGAAATAGCCGGGCAGCACTACCATTTCGGACTCGGCAGCCGACGAAATGACTTGCGGGTCGGTATTCGGCGACACGATCAACGTACCGCCCGCGTCGCGCACCGCGCGGACCTGCGACGTATCGAGCACGGTGCCCGCACCGATCACCGCGTCGTCACCGAAGCGCCGCGCGATCGCCTCGATGCTCGTCAGCGGATCGGGCGAATTGAGCGGCACCTCGATCATCGAGAAACCGGCGTCGATCAGCGCGCCGGCGATCGCCTCCGCCTCATGCGCCTCCAGCCCCCGCAGAATCGCGACCAGCGGGCAGCGCGCGAGCGCGGCATCGAGCGTTTGGCGGGCAATCATCGAATCAGTCTCCACAAGCGGGTGATGCCGGCGACGAAAGCGTCGTGGCTGTCGACCAGCACTGATGCGCCCCCCGCCATCTCGATTGCCGCCGCATAGAGCGCGCCGAGCGCGGGGTCGGCGAGCAGGTATACCGTCGTCCCGGCCGCGACCGCTTGTTCGCGAACGTCGCTGCCGATCAGCAGGCCGCTGACATAAGCGGCGACGTCGCCGCGGTCGCGGCGTCCGGTGAGCACGCTCGCCCGCGCGCCGAACAGGTCGCCGAGCAGGGTGCGGTCGGCCGACGCGGCGACGCCGTCGCGGAACGCCGCCCCGTCGGTCACCTCGCCGGTCATGAAATCGGCGAGCAGGCTGTGCTTCTTCAGATGCGCGAACAATTCGCCGGTCATCGTCGTCCGGAAGCCTGCGATGCGGCCCCCCGCCATTTGCGCCCATTTGCAATGCGTGCCCGGCTGGCAGAGCAGCGCGTCGCCCGGCGCGAGGCCCGCTGCGACCGCGCCGAGCAATTGCACTTCCTCACCGCGCATCACGTCCGCGCGGGTCGCGTCGACGAAGCTGACGCCGGGCACGATCGCGGTGCGACCCGGTTCGGCCCAGGTCAGCGCGTTGGCGAGATCGTCAAGCCCGGTCGGGCAGGGGCGGTACGCCGCCTCTACCCAGCCGCTGACCGAGCCGACCATCCCGGCGCACAGCATCGGCAGGTCGCCGAAGCGCGCGCGGATCGCCGCCGCTTCGGCGACGAACCCTGCGCGGCCGACCGCCAGGATGCCGCGATCATCGCGTGTCGTCGCGAGCACGCGGCCGTCCGCGCCGATCGCATAGACCCGCCGGTTGGTCGTCCCCCAATCAACCGCGAGGAATTCGGCCTGGCTCACCGGCTCACCACCAGGTCGCGTAGAGCGCGATCAGGATCATGCACACCGCCGCCGCAGCGACGTTGAATCCGGTCGAGGTCTTGTAGTCGACGTTCGCGGTGTCGATGCGGTTGCGGTTGGCGGCGTTCGGCCAGACCAGCGACATGATGACCGCCAGTGCGAGCGTGATGAAGAAGGTCACCAGCATCCGGTTCATGAACGGGAAGTCGGGCGTGGCGAACTTCATCACCAGCGACAGGATGAACGAGCCCACCGCCGCAGTGATCGCGCCGGCCTCGCTCGCGCGCTTCCAGAACAGGCCGAGCAGGAAGATCACGGTGATGCCGGGGGTGAAGAAGCCGGTATATTCCTGGATATACTGGAACGCCTGGTCCGAATGGCCGAGCAGCGGCCGCGCGGTGATCAGCGCCAGCGCCAGCGCGACGCAGGCGGTGATGCGGCCGACCAGCACCAGGTGCTTTTCGCTCGGCGTGGTGTCTTCGCTGCCGCCGCCGTTTTCGACATCGCTCTTCTGCCCCTTGAACTTGGCATAGAGATCGAGCGTGAAGATCGTCGAGATCGAGTTGATCTTGGACGCGGTCGACGCGACGATCGCGGCGATCAGTGCGGCGAAGACGAGGCCCAGGATGCCGGTCGGCAACAGGCGCATCATCGTCGGATAGGCGTCATCGGGCTTGGCGATGTTGGGGGCGAGCAGCACCGCGGCGATGCCGGGAACGACGATGACGAGCGGGGTGATCAGCTTCAGGAACGCGGCGAACACCACGCCCTTCTGCGCCTCGGGCAGGCTCTTCGCGGCGAGCGCGCGCTGGATGATATACTGGTTGAAGCCCCAGTAAGAGAGGTTGGCGATCCACATGCCGCCGACCAGCACCGAAATGCCTGGCAGGTCGTTGAAATGCGGGTCCGACGGTGACAGGATCATGTTGAAGTGATCGGGCACGCGCGTGGTCAATTGGTGGAAGCCGTCGATGACGCTGCCATGGCCGATCGTCGACAGCGTGATCCACGACACCATCAGCCCGCCGAGCACGAGCAAGGTCACCTGGACGATATCGGTCAGCGCCACCGCCTTGAGGCCGCCGCGCAGCTGATAGAAAAGCGCGAACAGGCCGAGGATGAGGAGCGCGATATTCTGGTCGATCCCCGCAACCTGCGTCACCGCGATCGAGCCGAGCCAGATGATCGAGGTCAGGTTCACGAACACGTAGAGGCCGAGCCAGAAGATCGCGAGGATCGTCCGCGTCGTCGGGCCGTACCGCTGTTCGAGGAACTGCGGCATCGTGTAGATTTCGTTCCTGAGGAAAATGGGCAGGAAGAACTTGCCGACGATCAGAATCGTCAGCGCCGCCATCCATTCATAAGAGGAAATGGCGAGGCCGATGGCAAAGCCCGATCCCGACATGCCGACGATCTGTTCGGCCGAGATGTTGGCCGCGATCAGCGACGCGCCGATCGCCCACCACGGCAGGTTCTTCGACGCGAGGAAATAATCGGTCGAATTTTTCTGGTGTCCCGCCTTCTCGCGTGAGACGAACTGGGCAAGCCCGAATATCGCCACGAAATAGACGAGCACCACAACGATATCGATCGTCGCCAATTGCATCTCAAAACCCTTTCCTTGCCGGCCGCTCTTGCAATATTCTCAGGAACGGCCTTTTATATCATTGTTCAGATTACGCTATGCGTGTGAAAGGAAATATCGTGGCAGCCGACCCCAATGACGTGCGCACCTCGCTCGGCCGCAATCTCACCTACGGGATGCTCGACGCGCTGGGTAAGGCGATCGTCACCGGCGCTTACGAGGAAACGCCGTTCCCGACCGAGGCCGAACTTTCCAAGCAGCACGCGGTCAGCCGGTCGGTGACGCGCGAGGCGGTCAAGATGCTGACCGCCAAGGGCCTGCTGTCGGCACGACCGCGCCAGGGCACGATCGTGCAGCCGGTGTCGAGCTGGAACCTGTTCGATGCCGACGTGCTGCGCTGGCTGCTCGACCGCAAATTCTCGGTCGATCTGCTGCGACAGTTCAGCGAACTCCGCATCGCGATCGAGCCGGCATCGGCGGCGCTGGCCGCGCGCGCAGCGGACGCCGACGGTCTCGCCGCGATCCGCGCCGGTTTCGCGCGCATGGAAGCCGCCGAACGCGGCGAGGACGATCCGCTCGACGCCGACATCGCCTTCCACGTCGCGATCCTGCGCGCCTCGGCCAACCCGTTCTTCGTCCAGTTCCGCGACGTCGTGACCACTGCGCTGCGCACCTCGATCCGTTTCACCAACCGCATCAAGGGCCGCACCGCCGACCTCGCCCAGCACGGTGCCGTGCTGAAGGCGATCGAGGACCGCACGCCGGATACCGCGCAAACGGCGATGCGTGCGATCATCTCCGATGTGGTCGAGCTGATCGACCACGCCTGAGCCGGCGGCCGCGACCATCAGTTCGCGGCGCCGCTCGTCAGGCGATAGGTGATCACGTTGCGATAGACCTGGCCGGGCGCCAGCCGCGCCGATCCGAACGCCGGCTGGTTGGGCGTGTCCGGGAAAATCTGCGGCTCGAGCACGATCGCATCGCCTTCGCGATAGATCTTGTTTGCCTTGCCGTGGCTGGTGCCGTCGAGGAAATTGCCCGAATAGAATTGCAGCCCCGGCTGGTTCGACCACAATTCGAACCCGCGGCCCGAGGCGGGATCGCTGACCTTCGCCATCAGATGCTGGTCGGCCGTCACCTTGTTGCCGATGATCCAGTTATGATCGTAGCCGCGGGCATAGACGATCTGCTGATCGCTCGCGTCGCGGACGCGGTCGCCGATGACATGGGGGGTACGGAAATCGAATACCGTGCCGGCTACCGCTTGCCGCTTGCCGGTCGGGATCGAGGTCGCGTCGGTCGGCAGGTAGCTTTCTGCCGGGATCGTCAGCACGTCGCCCATCGCGCCACCCGCCGATCCTTCGCCCGACAGGTTCCAATAGGTGTGGTTGGAGATGTTGACGATCGTCGGCTTGTCGGTGGTCGCGCGATATTCGATCGTCAGATGATTCTGCTCGTCGAGCGAATAGGTCGCATCGACCGTCATCGTGCCGGGAAAACCCTGATCGCCATCGGGGCTGACATAACGCAGCGAAACCGACGCGGTCGGGCCGTCGGTCACCTTGGTGATCGTCCACAATACCGCGTTGAAGCCCTTGGGGCCGCCATGTAGCGCGTTGGGGCCGTTATTGACCGGGATCTGATACTGTTTGCCGTCGAGCGTGAACCGGCCCTTGGCGATGCGGTTGGCGAAGCGCCCGACGGTGCCGCCGAAATATTGCGGCTGATCGAGATATTGCTGGAGGTTGCTGTAGCCGAGCACGACGTCGGCCTTCTGTCCCTTGGCGTCGGGCATGATCAGCGATTGCAGGATGGCGCCGTAGGCGAGCACCGTGGCGCTGACGCCGTGGCCGTTGCTCAGCGTCACCGCCGGCACCGTGCGGCCATCGGGCAGTTTGCCGAAGGTCGATTTCGTCGTCGTCGCCGCCTGCGCGCCGGTGGCGCCCAGCGCGATCGCCATCGCACTCGCCGCGGCGAGCTTGCCCAATTGCTTGCGTGTCATTTCTCTCTCCTCAATGGCTATCGCGAGGCATGCCTTTGGCGGCGATGCGTTGGTATTTGAGTGCGGGCTGGAGGACGGCGCCGGTATCGAACTGGGTGGTGAGCCCGCGCTGGATTTCCTGCCAAGGGGTTTGCGAGCGCGGGGTGACCGCGTCCTCGATTTGGGCGAGCTCGGCGCGGCGGCGGTCGAGCTCGGCCTCCTCGACCAGCATGTCGGCGGTGCGCCTGGTGAGGTCGATGCGGATGGTGTCGCCGGTGCGCAGGAGCGCGAGCCCGCCGCCGACCGCGGCCTCGGGCGCGGCGTTGAGGATCGATGGGCTGCCCGATGTACCCGACTGGCGACCGTCGCCGATGCACGGCAGCGCGTGCACGCCGGCCCGGATGAGGGCGGCGGGGGGCGCCATGTTGACCACCTCGGCGCCGCCGGGATAGCCGACCGGCCCGGCGCCGCGGATGACCAGCGTGGTGGTCTCGTCGATGCCGAGCGCAGGATCGTCGATCCGCGCGTGATAATCCTCGGGCCCGTCGAACACGACGACGCGTGAGGTGAACGCATTGGGATCGTCGGGGTTGGACAGGAACCGCGTGCGGAACTCGTCGGAGATGACGCTGGTCTTCATGACGGCCGCGTCGAACAGGTTGCCCGACAGGACCAGGAGACCGGCATTGGGCAGGAGCGGATCGGCGAGCGGGCGGATCACGCGCGTGTCGACGATCTGGGCGTCGCCGCAGTTCTCGGCCACCGTGGCGCCATTGGCGGTGAGCGCGCTGCCGTCGATCAGGCCCGCACGCAGCAGCTCGCCCATCACCGCAGGCACGCCGCCGGCGCGGTAATAATCCTCACCGAGATACTCGCCCGCCGGCTGCAAATTGACGATCAGCGGCACATCGGCGCCGTGCTCCTCCCAGTCGGCGAGCGTGAGCTCGACGCCGATATGGCCGGCGATCGCGTTCAGGTGGATCGGCGCGTTGGTCGA
>JBQCHO010000160.1:0-12562 GCA_051954635.1 Sphingomonas sp.
GACAAGGTCAAGGCCGAGATCGAGGACATCATCGGCCTCGACGCGTCGGACGCAGCACTGACCAGCGCCAAATCGGGGATCGGCATCGAGGATGTGCTCGAGGCGATCGTCAAGCGCATCCCGGCGCCCAAGGGCGATCGCGACGCGCCGTTGAAGGCGATGCTGGTCGATAGCTGGTACGATCCGTATCTCGGCGTCGTCATCCTGGTTCGCGTGATCGACGGCGTCCTCAAGAAGGGCCAACAGGTCACCTTCATGCAAGCCGGTACCCAGCATCTGGTCGACCGCGTCGGCTGCTTCCGGCCCAAGATCGAGCAGTTGAGCGAACTTTCCGCCGGCGAGATCGGCTTCATCACCGCGCAGATCAAGGAAGTGGCGCAAACCGCGGTCGGCGACACGATCACTGACGCCAAGCGCCCGACCGAGGCACCGCTGCCCGGGTTCAAGGAAGTCCAGCCGGTGGTGTTCTGCGGGCTGTTTCCGGTCGATGCCAACGACTTCGAGAAATTGCGCGAGAGCATCTCCAAGCTGCGGCTCAACGATGCGTCGTTCAGTTTCGAGATGGAGACGAGCGCGGCACTCGGTTTCGGCTTCCGCTGCGGGTTCCTGGGGCTGCTGCATCTGGAAATCATCCAGGAGCGGCTGACGCGCGAATATGATCTCGACATCATCACCACCGCGCCGAGCGTGGTCTACCAGATCGAGCTGACGCACGGCGGCGGGCATATCGAGCTGCACAACCCCGCCGACATGCCCGATCCCAACAAGATCGAGTCGATCGCCGAGCCGTGGATCGAGGCGGTGATCTATTGCCCCGACGAATATCTCGGCAGCATCCTGAAGCTGTGTCAGGACCGCCGCGGCATCCAGAAGAACCTTACCTATGTCGCCGGGCGCGCGCAGGTGACGTACGAGCTGCCGCTGAACGAAGTGGTGTTCGATTTCTACGATCGGCTGAAGAGCATCTCGCGCGGCTATGCCAGCTTCGATTACCACCAGATCGGCTACCGTGAGGGCGACCTCGTCAAGATGTCGATCCTGGTCAATGCCGAGCCGGTCGATGCGCTGTCGATGATCGTCCACCGCTCGACCGCCGAGAGCCGGGGCCGCGGCATGTGCGAGCGGCTGAAGGATCTGATCCCGCGCCACATGTTCAAGGTGCCGATCCAGGCGGCGATCGGCGGCAAGGTGATCGCGCGCGAGACGATTGCGGCGCTGCGCAAGGACGTGACCGCGAAATGTTATGGCGGCGACGCAACGCGTAAGCGCAAGCTGCTGGAAAAGCAGAAGGAAGGCAAAAAGCGGATGCGCGAATACGGCTCGGTCAGTATCCCGCAGGAAGCCTTCATCGCCGCGCTGCGCATGGGGGATGAGGGGTAAGCGAAAAAAATTTCACGCACGCTGTCGATTTCGGACACACTCGCTCGTCGTCCCGATGAGAGGCCAAGAGGGGCCGGCTCGAACAAGGAGACGTTACGATGCGTGTGATGGTTTTCTACAAGTCCAGCGATGCCGCCGAGCAGGGGCTCGAACCGACGCCCGAGATGCTTGAGGCGTTCCAGGCGATGGACGTGTTTACCGAGGAGCTCGTCGAGGCGGGGGTGTTCGTCGCGGCCGCCGGGCTCAAGCCAAGCAAGGACGGCAAGCGGATCAAGCTCGACGGCGCGAGCCGCACGGTGATCGACGGGCCGTTCGCCGAGGCGCGCGAGCTGGTGGCCGGCTTCTCGATCTGGGAGGTCAAAGACATGGACGAGGCGGTCGCCTGGGTGAAGCGTTGCCCCAGCGTCGAAGGCGCGCCGGGCGAGATCGAGATCCGGCCGTTTTACGAAGCCGCCGACCTCGAAGGATTCGCGACGCCCGAGGAGATCGCCAACCCGCGCGGCGGCGATCGCGGCAAGCTCGGCGTCGCCTAAGGTCCAGCCGCTTGTTTCGCCTGCGGTCTTCGCCGACAAGGCAGCATGACCGCAGGCGAAACGCATCGGGCGATCGAGGCAACCTTTCGGATCGAGCGGGCGCGGCTGATCGCGGGTCTCGCCCGGCTGACGCGTGACATCGATCGCGCGGAGGAGCTGGCGCAGGAAGCGCTGATCGTCGCGCTCGCTGAATGGCCGCGGACTGGTGTGCCAGCCAATCCGGGAGCGTGGCTGATGACTGCCGCCAAGCGTCGCGCGATCGACGCGATCCGGCACGATACGATGCGTACCCGCAAGCACGACGAGATCGCGCGCGACCTGACCGACGCGCCCGATCGCATCGCGGAGGCGATCGAAGCGGCGATGGACGACGACCTTGGCGACGAACTGCTCGGGCTTATCTTCACCGCGTGCCATCCGGTGCTGTCGGCCGAGGCTCGCGCGGCACTGACGCTGCGCGTCGTCGGCGGGCTCACCACCGACGAGATCGCGCGGGCGTTCCTGTCGAACGAGGCGACGATCGCGCAACGGATCGTGCGTGCGAAGCGGACGATCGCCAAGGCGGGTCTTGCCTTCGCCGTGCCGCACGGGCCCGAGCGGGCGGTGCGGCTCGGATCCGTGCTAGAAGTGATCTACCTAATCTTCAACGAAGGCTATGCGGCGACGGCGGGCGAGGATCTCGTGCGGCCGAGCGTGGCGCAGGAGGCGCAGCGGCTCGGGCGGATTCTCGCGGGGCTGATGCCGGACGAGCCCGAGGTGCTCGGGCTGCTCGCGCTGATGGAATTGCAGGCGTCGCGGTTGCAGGCGCGGGTCGGTGCGGACGGCGCGATGGTGCCGCTGCCCGAGCAGAACCGTGCGCGCTGGGACGGGTTGCTTATCGAGCGCGGGCTGGCGGTGCTTGCGCGTGCCGAGGCGCTGGGTGGCGAGGGGCCGTATGTTTTGCAAGCGGCGCTTGCGGCGTGTCACGCGCGGGCGCGCAAGGCCGAGGATACCGACTGGCGGCGGATCGCGGCGCTGTATGATCAACTGCGTGGCGTCATGCCGTCGCCGGTGGTCGAGCTCAATCGCGCGGTTGCGTACAGCATGGCGTTCGGGCCCGAGGCCGGGCTGCGGCTGGTCGACGAGATCGCCGACGCCGCGGCGTTGCGCAATTACGCACCATTTTCGGCAGCGCGGGGTGATTTTCTGTTTCGCGCCGGGCGGCTGACCGAAGCGCGCGCTGCGTTCGAGGCGGCTGCCGCTCTTACTCAGAACGCGCGCGAGGCGGCATTTCTCACTTCGCGCGCAGAGTCTTGCGGGCGGGCGTGATTGACCCGCGCTCCGCTGGTCCGCAGGGTAGGGCAAAGACAAGGGAGGCACGGGCGATGATCGACAGACGGGGTGCGTTGGGGCTGGGCGCGGTAGCGGCCGTCGCCGCGAGCAGCAAGGCGATCGCCGTCCAGAACGATCCGATCGCGGTGGTTTCGACCTGGGATTTCGGCAAGGCGGCAAACGCGGCGGCACTGGCCAAGTTCAAGGCGGGCGGCTCGCCACTCGACGCAGTCGAGGCCGGCGCGCGGG
Organism: Sphingomonas sp.; assembly: GCA_051954635.1. Lineage (GTDB taxonomy): Bacteria > Pseudomonadota > Alphaproteobacteria > Sphingomonadales > Sphingomonadaceae > Sphingomonas. The sequence goes on from JBQCHO010000160.1 coordinate 3,474, forward strand.
TGCCCGAGGCCGATCCCGACAATCATTCGGTGGGCTATGGCGGCTATCCCGATCGCGATGGGCATGTGACGTGCGACGCGATCATCATGGACGATGTTGGCGGCTGTGGTGCCGTCGCGGCGATCGAGGACGTCGTCCACGCGATCACCGCGGCGCGGCTGGTAATGGAAAAGACCCCGCACACGATGCTGGTCGGCGAAGGCGCGACGCGGTTCGCGCATGAGCAGGGGCTGCCCAAGGTCAATTTGCTGACGCCGGCGGCCGAGAAGGCGTGGCGTGATTGGCTCAAGACCGCGAAGTATCAGCCGGTCGCCAATATCGAGAACGTATTCCCCTCGCCGCCGGGATCGGCGCTCAACCACGATACGATCGGCATCATGGCGCGGGCGCGCGACGGGCGGATGGCGGCGGCATGCACCACCTCGGGCATGGCGTTCAAGATGCACGGGCGGGTCGGCGATTCGCCGCAGGCCGGGTGCGGGCTGTTCATCGAGAAGGGCGTCGGCGCGGCGGCCTCGACCGGGGTGGGCGAAGAGGTGATCCGCATTGCCGGGACGGCGCGGGTGGTCGCCTCGATGCGCGCCGGCATGTCGGCGATGGCGGCGTGCCGCGAGGCGTGCGAGCATATCGCACACCTGCGCGGCGACGCGATCAAGGGGCAGCAGGTCGGTTTCCTCGCGCTGTCCGCGGCGGGCGAGGTGGGGGCGTTCGCGTTGATGAAGGGCTTTACCTACGCCGTGACGCGGCATTCGGGCGCGAGCGTGGTGCTGCCGTCGGAGAGCCTGTTCGCCTGATCGGAGAAGCGGCCGCCACCCCCGAGGTGACGGCCGCGGCCGGTTCAGTATTTGATACGGAAGGTCGCGCCGAAGGTGCGCGGCGCGCCGAGGAATGCGTCGAGCACGCCGGTGGCGTTGGTCGGCACGTTCTGGAAGCCCGAATCGAATGCGATCTGCTTGTACTTGGTATCGAGCAGGTTCTGCGACCAGAACTCAATGCCCCAGCGGTCGTTCTGCGGGCCGAAGGCGATGCGGCCGTTCATCAGCACATAGCCCTTCTGCGTCTTGCCCGGATCGAGGTCCGAACCGGTATTGTAGGTCGAAGAATATTTGGCGCCGAGGTTGAAGCGGATCTTGTAGTCGCTGCCGATGTCGTGGCTGTAGGTGCCCGACAGCGAGGCCGAATAGAGCGGCGCGAGCGACAGGCGCGAATGCTTGCCGCCCTGAAAGCCGGTCTTGAGCTCGAGATCGGCGAGCTGCGCGTCGGTCAGGTGATAGCGCGTGTCGGCGACGGTGAGGCCGCCCTGGAAGCTGAGATTGTCGCTCGCGAACCAGACGAAATCGGTATCGATGCCCTTGCTGATGACTTGCGGGATCGAATCGACGACGAAGACAAGGCCGTTGAAGGTGTTGAGCTGGAAACCCTTGTATTTCTGATAGAACAGGGTGGCGTTGAGGAGCAGCTTTCGATCGAGCAGCGTCGCCTTCTCGCCGATTTCATAGGCGTCGTTGGTCTCGTCGGGGAAATAGGTGTCGCGGATCGGGGTCAGCGCGGCGGCGCTGCCGGGCGCGCAACCGGGCTGGCCGATCGTGCACTGGACGCGATCGAGGTTGAAGCCGCCCGCCTTGTAGCCGCGCGCATAGGACGCATAGACCAGGAAGTCGCGGTTGAAGCGGTAGGACAGTTTGGCGGTGCCCGACAGATTGTGCTCGGTCTCGCGCTGGGAGTTGTGGAAGCCGTTGAAGCCGGGGCTGAGGAACGGCAGGCACATCGTGTTGTTGACCGCAGCGAGCTCTTCCGCCGCAGCGGGATTGACGCCGTTCAAGATCGCAAAGGCGGCGTTCGCGAGGCCGCAGGCCTGGCCGTTGCCGATATTCTGGTCGTAATTGTTCAGGTTCTTGCGATCGACCGTGTAGCGCAGCCCGGTGTTGAGCTCGAGGTGATCACCGAGGTGGAAGGTCTCGTCGGTGAACAGCGCATAGGTGTTGTCGGTCTGGCGATACTGGTCGAGCGACCCGTCGCCATCATGATAGGTGACGCCGCCGACATAGGGGAAGGTGAGGCCGGTCTGCAGGAAATTGGGATCGGGGTGGCCCTCGACCAGCGACGAGAACAGCAGGCTGAGATACGGCGTGAACTGGCTGCCGACGCGGACGCTGGTGTTCTGGCGCAGCTGCTCGTTAGAATAGAAGCCGCCGAACAGGTAATCGACGAATTTCGAGGTGCCGGCGTAGCGCAATTCCTGGCTGAATGTCTTGAACTGCGTCGAGTTCGAATTGTCGGGCGGCAGATAGTCGATGTCGGCGGTGGAGAAATCGGCGTCGAAGCCGGCGGTGGTCTTCCAGTCGCGGAAGGCGGTGATCGAGGTCAGCGTGCCGGGGCCGACGTCCCAATCGAACTGGGTCGACATGCCGGCATCCTTGATGCGCTGGCCATCGGGGCGGTTCGAATAAGCCTGGCGGCGATAGGGATGGTCGGCATCGCCGTCGTTGCCGCCCAATGCGGCGACGAGGTTGTTGGCGAAATTGCCCTCGCTGTTGCGGGTGATGACGGCGATGCAGCAGCGCTCGTTGCGTTTCGAATAATCGCCGATGACGCGCATCCGCACGTCGTCGGTCTTGAGCAGCAACTGGCCACGCAGCGTGTAGAAGTCGCGATTGGTGTCCTTCTTCGCGGTGCGCGGGCCGGGGCCGGTATCGACGTCGAAATAGCCGTCGCGCTGGCGATCGGCGAAATAGATGCTGCCGGCAAGCTCGTCGCCGACCAGCGGACCGGTGGCGTAGATGTCGCCGCCATAGGCGCCGTAATTGCCGACCTCGAACGAGGCGTTGCCGTGATAGTTGAACTGCGGTTCCTGGGTCAGGATGTTGATCACGCCGGCGGTGGCCGACTTGCCGAACAACGTGCCCTGCGGGCCCTTCAGCACCTCGATCCGATCGAGATTGCCGAGATCGCCGAAGCCCACCCCGTTGCGCGAACGGTAGACGCCGTCGACGACGACGCCGACCGACGATTCGAGGCCAGGATTGTCGCCGACCGTGCCGATGCCGCGGATACGCGCGGTGGTGGAGGCTTCGGAGGTAGTTGACGTGACGAGCAGACCGGGCGCGAGCGTTGCCAAGTCCTTGATGTCCTTGACGCCGCTGTCCTGCAGAAGCTGCTGGTTCACGGTGGTGACGACGATCGGCACGTCCTGCAGGTTCTGGCTGCGCTTCTGCGCGGTGACGATGATGTCGTCGACGCTTTGCGGAGCTTGAGCGGGTGGAGGGGGCGGCGTGGTTGAGCTCTGGGCCCACGCGGGAATGGCGATCGAGCCGGCGGCGATTGCGAACGCGGAGGTGACGAGGCGCAAGCGTGGCGACGATTTCATGGACGACCTCTCCTGATTATTATGGTTCTGACCGCAGCCATCCGTTTCGGGCTGGCTACGGATTCGAATATAGGGTGTGCCAGAATGTCTCGTCCGTAAAGTAAAAAAACGAGAAGTTCGACGATCAGGTCGGATTGGCGACGTCAGGCCGCGATCATCGTCCGGACGAGATCGAGGTCGGCGGGCTTGTCGACGTCGATTGCGGCGCGGCCGTCATGGGCGGCGACGATCGCGGCGGTAACGCCGGCAGTGCGCCCGAGATGCGCGACCGCTTCGGCGAGCGTCAGGCGGCGGAGAAGGTAGCGCAGCAGCAGGCCGGGGCCGAGGCGGCGGACGATGCGCCAGGGGCGCTTGCGATCGGCCTCGACCGCGCGCCACAGGTCGATCGCGGCGGCGGCGCGCGGGGTCGCGAAGAGGAACAGGTTGCAGCCGGACCAGTCGCCGTCCGCGAAGCGCAGATAGGTCCGCCGGGTGGCGGGGGCGGCGGCCTCGACGCGTTCGCGCCGTGCGAGCAGCGCGGCGACATCGGCGGTCGCGGGCGCGTCGGCGAGGAAATCGCGGATCCAGGCCGGATCGAGCAGCGCATGATCGGCGGTGGTGACGAGGAGCGGCGCCCCGAGCGCGGCGAGGCCGGCGGCGGCGCTGCGGCTGGGGCCGGGCTCGGCGGCGAGCGGCTCGGCGCCGAGCGATACCGCATGATCGGCGACGGTTTGAGAGGAGGCGGAGACGGCGATGCGCGCGACGCCTGCCTGACGAAGCGCGGCGACGACATGGACGAGCATCGTCTCGCCGGCGATTTCGATCAGCGCCTTATCGCTGACGCCGGCATAATCGGCGAGCGGATCGGCGCCGCCGCGCGAGCCGGCGAGCACCAGCGCGTTGAAGCTCATCGCCGGCGCCAGACCTGCCACAACACGCCGGGCGCGGCGAGGATCGGGTGACGCTCGCGCCACGGCGTCAGCGGGAGCGCAAGCCCGGTGTGGCGTTCGACCTTCCACAGCGCGTAGCGCGCTGCGCCGTCGAAGGTGAACGCGGCCTTGGTGAGGCGCGCGAGGTTAAGCGGCTTGCCGGCGCGGCGTCGTTTGGCCCAGGCCGCAAGCAGGCGCCGGCGATCGGCCGGCGCGAGATTGGGTGTGAAATCGTGGGCGTTGCGCGCGACGTCGAGGCCGGCGGCGTCCCAGGCGAGCGGGAGTAATTGGTCGAAATGCGTAGGCGCGTTGTCGATGATCTGGGCTTCGCGGCCGGGGCGCTCCACGCGCAGTTCGGTGCGATAGGTGGCGGCAAACAGCGCCTGCCAATAGGCGCGCGGCGTGCCGTGATCGGGGCCGAGCGCGGCGGCGTAGCGGGCGGCGGTGATCGCGGCGGCGGCGACCGCCTTGCGCACCGCATCGCGCGCGGCTTGATCGGCGCGCCAGGCGAGGATCGTCGGCTGGACGAAGCGCGCCCAGATCGTCGTATCGAGAAACGCGCCGCGCGCCGCTTCGGCGAACACGTCGAGCGGCATCGTCGCGACCTTGGCGCGCAGCGTGCGGCCGGCGACGGGCAATTCGTGATAGCTGACATCGGGCCATAGCCAGCGATTAGCGAGCGCGCGGAGCCCTTGATGCCGCTCGCCGTCGGTGAGCACGTAGAAATCGAGTACGCCGTCGAGCTCGCCTGTGCGCAGCACCGAGCCGTAGAACAGCACCGCTCGCCCTCCCAGCCGGGTCGCGAGGCGGTCGGCGGCGGCGGCGACCTCCGCGGGTAGCGGGCGATCGAGCGCGGCCGCGACGGCGGTGTCGAGGCCGCTCACGGGATCGCGAAGGCGATCGGCGCGCCAGTCGACACCATCAGGTCGCCGCCGGGATAATGTTCGCCGTCGAGGATGAACTCGCTGTCGATCGCAAGCCGGAAAGCGAGCGGATCGCCGCGATGATAGCCGGCGCGCTTGAGCGACTCGCTTTCCGAACCGGCGAGCAGCGAAGGGACGTGCCGGGCGAGCGCCTTGGGCGGCGCATCGACCGCGAGGACTTTCAGGCCCGGGCGCGTTCGGCCGAACGGCTTGAGGCCGAGCGGCAGGCGCTCGAGCGTCCCGGCGAACAGGATGTAGAAGGCGCGATCGGCGGTGCGGCCGTCATCGGTGCGGATCGCCATGCGGTCGCCCGCGCGCCAGATGTTGGAGCGACCCCCGAAGATCGTCTGGGCGATTGCAAGGGTGAGCGACAGGCCAACCGCGAGACCCTTGAACGCACCGGCGCGGTGGGTGCGCTGAGCGAGCGTGGTGGCGCGGACGAAAGCGCCCGCACCCATCAGGAAGCCGCGCACTGGTGGAGCATCTTCGCCGGCGCGGGTGATCTCGATCGGCGCGCGGTGGATGAAGCGCCCGGCACGCGCGGCGAGAATCGCATCGCGCACCGTCCAGGCGGCGGGCAGGCCGAGGTCGATCGCCAGCGCGTTGGTCTTGCCTGACGGCACGACCGCAATGGCGGGCAGCGCGTCACCGAAAAAGGCCGGCGCGGCGGTGATGACGTCGCGAACGGTGCCGTCGCCGCCGTCGATGACGAGCAGGTCGATTCCGGCAGCAGAGAACTGCGCGAGGGCGGCGGCGAGATCGGCGGGGCTGCGCGGGCTCGCGACGTGGCGCGCAAGATCGTCGGTCGGCGCGGTGATGCCCGTCAGCTTGTTGCGATGGCTGCGCGCGTTGCTGATCACGCCGACGCGGTCGGGAGAAAGCGTCAGATCGCCTGCTGTAGTGTTACCGCCCTCCGCAGTGGTTTGCCGCCACACGCCGTCATGACGCGCGCGCGCCGCCCCGAGCAGCGGGGAATCGGCGGCGAGGGCTGGGTTGGGCGTGGTCAAGAGCCGGTCGTCCGTCATCGTTCAGCAGGCATGGCGTCACATCCCCCCGAATGTGGCGGTTCGATCACGGTTGGCAAGGGAGCGAGCCGCTTCCGGCATGGGAAGGTGCGCGCTTCAAGCCAGCCAGCTGGTTACCGCACGCCCGCTGTTGCGCAGCAAAAAGGCCTGAATGAGGCGAATTAAATGCACAATCAGGGAGATTGCGGTCCATGCCGCGACCGCGACGATGCCGAGATCGGGACGCGCCACGATCATGGCGGCGAACAGGATCAACGTATTGGGATTGCGCCGCGCGGTGATCAGGCGGAAGTCGCTGTCGAACTTCTGCCAGACATGGATGTGCATGCCGAAGCCGGCGATGAAGGCGCCTTCGATCGCCCGCTGCGCGACATAGCCGAACAGCATCGTGCCGATGACGATCCAGAAGGTCGTGTCGTCGAGCGGGCGGCCATAGGCGGCACAGCCGGTCGCCCAGGCCCACCACCAGATCGGCGGGTGGACGAGATCGACGCCGTGATCCCAGGCGTTGCCGAGCGCCGACGAGGTGATCGTGCAGCGCGCGAGCTTCCCGTCGACGGTGTCGAGCACCATGAAGAAAAGGCCAACCGCCAGCCCGCTCCAGAACCAGCCGTACCAGAAGGCGATCGTCGCGATGATGCACAGCACCGAGCCGATCGCGGTGACACCGTTGGGCGACAGTCCGATCCGCGCGGCGAGGCGGGTGAGGTGGAACGCCCAGGTCGGCCAGAGATATTTGGTCAGGAGGTCAGTGACGCCCTTGTACGCGCCGGCATAGCTGGCGCGTTCGATCGCGGGGACGGTGGCGGGTGTGAGCGGCTCGACGAAGGGGCGTTCGCGCTTGCGCAGCGCCTCGTTGTAGATCCCGGCAGGGTCTTCGGCCGGGTGGAGCGAGAAGCCGGGTGCCAGGGTGAGCTGCTCGCCTGAACGCATCGCGGCGGTGATGTCGGCGCGTTGTTCGGTCGAAACGCAATGCGCCAAGACGGGAATGCCGTCATGCGTGACGACGGTGCCGGGGCGGGCGCGGAGCCAGGGTATCCAGGCGGGGTCGAAGGCGAAGGCGAGATTGGCGAGGATCGCCGCGCCCTCGCCTTGCGCGTCGAAAGGCAGGCGATATTGCCCCGCGATGCGGCGGAGGCGTTCGGCGGCGCTCATGCCCCAGATCGAAGTGGAATTGTCGCCGATCGGGATCATCGCGGGGGTGGAGGTGTCGGTCATCGCCGCGGCGATAGCCGAAGCGATGGGGGCGACTCAATCGCGCGCGTCGAGCGCGGCAAGAATCGCGGCAGCGGCGCGTGCCGAGGCGTGGCCATCGACGGGCCCGAGCAACTGCGTGGTCAGCGCGATTTGCGCGTCGCGATACGTGGCGTGCAACGAAGCGGCGCGGTCGAGCGCGGCAAGCAGGTCGCCGAGGCCGGTCAGCACCTCGCCGGTATGCCACATGTCATAAGCGGGATTGGCCTTCCAATCGGTGCCTTGCGCATCGAGAAACAACGTCGGTCGCGGGCGGGCGACGAACTCGATGACCTGGCTCGAGGTGTCGCCGAGATAGATGTCGGCGGCGGCGGTGTAGCTGCCGTCGACGGTCGCGAAGCTGGTGAAATCGCAATGAAAGTGCGGATCGCCGGCGAGCTCCGCGCACAAGGCGGCGACGTGAGCATTGCGCTCGACGAGGCGCTGGTGCGGCGCGAAGATCAGGTTGTAGCGGCCGCTGGCGACGATCGCGCGGACCGCCTCGGCGCCCCAACGCCACCAGGACGAGCGATGCTGTTGCCAATGCGGGTTGTAGAGCACGATCGGACGCGGCGTGGCGAACAGGTCGGCGGACGCGGTGCGATGTGTGAACTCGGCCTTGGCGTAGCCGGTGACGGCGATGCGGTCGGGATCAACGCCGATGTCGGCCAGCGCAAGCCGCTCGCGTTCGGACGGGACGAGCGTAAGATGCGCGGCGCGGCGCCGACGATCGTCGCGCTTCATCAGCGTGCCGGCGCCGTGGGGGGCCTTGACGAAGCGGGCGGGCATCGGGAGCAGCGTCGGCAGCCACAGGCTGGTCTGCTCGGCGCACACGACGACGCCGGTGCGCCACAGCAGCGGGGCGAGGCGCGCGAGCATCGGTAGCTTGGCCGGGAGTTCGGGATTGCGACCGTCGGCGTCGTCGTCGATCTTGCGGAAGCCGGGTGCACGACGGATGCGGACGTTGGCGCCGAGTGCGGCCGTCCAGCGGTGCAGCAACTGTTCGTGGACCGAGGTCGACACCCAAAGCTCGATCGGCAGATCGGGCGCGGCCGCGGCGAGCGCCTCGACGATCGGGTAGAGGTGCGGGATGAGCAGCGTTTCGCCGAGGAAGAGAAACGCGACCTGGCGCTTCATAGCGAGTCCGGCGGCGGGGTGTGCGTCCAGCGCTCGATATCCTCGGGCCGGTCGATTTCCTGCCAGCCGCCGTGACGATCGACGATCGCGGTGACGCCGACGGTCTCGGCAAGGCGCGCGACGATATCGTGGTGATAGGCCTGGATGCCGTTTTCGGAGGTGATCACCGCATCGAGCGCATCACGATATGCCTCGCCGCCGGCCGAGGTGATGACGCCGAGCGAGCGGTGACGCGCTCGCGCCGGATCGAGCGTCTTGGCGACAGCCCGGACGCGGGTGCCGTCGAGCTCGACAAGCATGTCGTCGAGCTCGGGCGCGGCGATCGGCTCGACGAGCAGGCTCACCCCTTCTGTCGCGGCCGCAATCGCGCCGGCGATGATGGCCGCGGCGAATACCGTATCGCCGTTCATCAGGCAGAACGAACCGGCGAGATGCTCGCGCGCCGCCCAGACGCTGCCGATGCTGCTCGACACCGCCCAGAACGGGTTGGTGACTA
>JBQCHO010000161.1:0-23263 GCA_051954635.1 Sphingomonas sp.
GCGCGCGTCGAATGCCTCGATCAGCGCCTGGTCGGTATCGGTCATCGGTACGAACTCCTGACGATTGCAGGTCAGCTGGATAGGCCGGGAGGAGGGCACCTGTCGATGCCGAAAGCGCGCCTTTTGTTCGGTTTGACGCAAAAAGAGAGGGCGCGAGACGATTATCATTATGAGCTCCTCGTCATTCCGGCTGACGCGATAGCGCCAGCCGACGGCTAAGACTGAATCCTGCGCGGTCAACAGTCGCTGGATTGCCCCCTAACGGACTCTTGTCGGATCGCCGTCATTTTTCTCAACTCTCGCAATGCTCAGGCGGGCGCGGTTGTCCTTGACGATCGCGATCGTCATGCAGCCAACCGCCGGGATCGCCCAGAAAGAGGCCATCGCGCCATACAGCGATGGAACGTTATTGGGGAAAAGCTGCCGAGCGAGCTCGCTCGCGACGGTGATGCTCTGGAAACCGGCGAACCAAATCGGCCAGTAGAATCGCGATCGACCGACAAAAATCAGCGCGACAATCAGTAACGCCCCATCAGTGGCGAAGACCATCAAGGCATGAAGATTGCCCGCCGTCGTCGCCATCGCAAGCGCCGTCAGGGTTGCGGCGAGCAGCGTGAAATTGATGAAGATACGCGCCTCGCGGTCGCCGTTCATCCACACGATTGCATAGGCGCAAAGCAGGAACAGCCAGAAGCCGATTGCAGTCAGCATTGCGGCTGCTCCTGTCTGGGAGAAGCCGTTCGCGTTAGGGCTGCGTCACGAGCTGCGCTGTTTCGGCCGATTGCAGGTGCGTCTCGGGCCCGCCGGGGCAGCCGAAATATTCTTCGACCAGACTGCTGCTCGCCTGGATGCGCTGCAATTCGCGCACTGCGGTCACCATGTCGGCGCGGCTGACCGCAAGGCCCTGGAGCCCTGATGCCATCGCCTCTAGCAGCTTTTGCGTCGCATTGATCGGCATCTTCGAATCGCTCGCCGCTTCCATCACGCTGGCGCACATCCGCGACTGGCTGATGACCGCCATGTCCATCGCCGCTACCGACGACTGCGTGTCCGACGCGACGACGCTGCCAACCGTTTTTTTGATCGCGTATTTCACAGATGGTTCCCCTCGATCGGCCGGGATCGGCCTGCCGAAAAGCTTCCTCAATCACTTGCGGCTGAACAGCCCAACTATCCCCGCAATGGTGATAGTCATCGCTGCAAACGCCATGATCCCGAACATCGCTACGTTAATGACGTAGCGATAGCGCCGCCCCAAGTTGGCGCGATTGAGCCGGCCGCCCAGCGGCGGGAGCAGAGCCTGCTCGCGACCTTCAGGGGACCTTTGCCCGGCGTTGCGCAGCAAGCGCGCCGCTTCAGCCCGATTCGCGGCGCCCAGCCGATCAATCGCAACGTGCAGATGGTTGTCGACCGTGGATGGCGAGAGATTGAGAATGCGACCGATCTGCTTTGAAGTAAGTCCCTGAACCACAAGCTCTAAGCATTGCCGCTGCCGCTCGCTGAGGCGCGTCAGCCGGTCGTCATCAAGATCAATCATGTCCAATGTGAATGTATCTGTCCGAAAACTGTCGCCCGCGGCGGTATGATAGAGAGTCTTGCATTGCCTAGGTAGTGCCCTGGAGTCTCGACGCCACTGGCGTTGATGCGCGCCGATATGGTCGATCGACAGCGCGAACCGGCGGATTAGCCATTGCTCCGGGGGGATCGCGTCGGCGGGGGCGTCGCACGATCTGCTATCCGTTAGGCGAAAGCCTCACCCGCCATAACCCATTCGCTGGGCTGGCCAGGCATGTGCCCGGCCAGCCCCCTTTTTCAATCGTTCTGACACATGCGCGCACCTCCCCGATCGTTTGGGCGATGCGCCCGAGCGATTTCCGTCGCGTCCTTCAGAAAGTATAAGCCAGCCCCGCCGCGGCGAGCCACTGGCTGCGCGAGCCGGCGATGCGGACGATCGGGCTGTCGGCGGCGCTGTTGAGGAGCCGCGTGTAATTGGCGCCGGCGACGAACTTGACGCCGTGGAGCAAATTGCCGGTCAGCGAATAGGTGAAGGCGCCGCCCAGCGACCAATTCTTCCAGCCGCCATGCGCCGAATATTCGGGCAGGCCCGAGGCCAGCGAATCCTCGGGCGTGATGCCGAAATAGGTCTGGTTGTAGCCGCGCCCGACATGCTGCATCGATCCGAACAGCGCCACCGCCGCCTTGGTGCTGAGCGGGGTCAAATAGCTGATCGAGGGCTGCCAGATGCCGCCATCATTGGGGCCGTTGACGTTGTGGCGATAGCTGACCGAGAGCGACAGCTTGTCGTAGGGGCTGGTGATCACCCCGGTCTTGCCGATACCGACATAGCCGCCGAGCTCGAACGCGGTGTCGCGCTCGGGGAGGGCGGCGACGCGGGGATCGTCGATGCTCTTGTGGTTGCTGCGGTTGAAATTGATCACCGCGATGGGGCCGAGCTGGAAGTCGAGTCCGGGGCCGGGCTTGTCGCGGACCAGGTCGACGCTGGCGCGGTTGCCGAGCACCGAGAAGTTGAATCCCGAAACCGATCCGATCGCGGCGGGGCCGGGAACGAAGCGATAGTCGTTCGAGCCCTCGTAATCGGGCAGGTACGCGCCGGCGACGCCGACCGTCACGGTGTCGCGGTTGAGGTCGGCCTGGCTAATGCCGCCGGGGGCGCTGTCATCCTGGGCGAGGGCAGGGGTGGCGGCGATCGCCACGGCGGACGCGGCGAGAAGGAAGAAGGTGCGACCCACAAAAGGCTCCGGATCAAAAGTGATTACAGCCGCGTAACGCCGGGATCGCGCTTTGGCTCCGTTCACAAAAGATAACGCATCCGCACCTGTTGCATTGCAGCATCACTTTCGACGTCGAACTGCGCGGCGTGGAACGGCGGCGGGCCGAAGCCGAGCGGCGGATTGCGCGAGAAGCCGAAGCCTTCCTTGGGGATGCCGGCGAAGCGATCGAGCTTTGCATTGTCGTTCTCGTCATGGATGACGGCGACGGCATAGGCGCCGTGCGGCAGTCCGGTGAGGTGGACGACTTTGGTGGCGGCGGGGACGGTGCGCGTTTCGGCGCGGGCGTCGTCGACGCAATTGGGGAAATTGGCCGGGTCCGATGTCACGCACAGCCGCAACACGCCCTTGGCCGAGCGGACATTGGCGAAGGAGACAGTCAGGTCACCGATCGGCGACGCCGCCGGCAGCAGCAGGCCGAGCGCCAGCGCTGCGCCCAGCCGCCGGGCGACGCGCGCCGAAGCTGCCCAGCCCGGCGTCGGTGCCGCACAACCGGTCCCAGAGGCGGAAATAAAGCCCATAATTGCATCCATATCGTTCGTGATGACGCTGGTGGTGGCTGGCGGTGATCAGCACGCGCCCCAATGGCCCATCCCAGATGAACCGCGGGAAAATCTCCCAGCCCATGTGGTTGGTGACGCCCATCACCGTCATGATCGTGAGGACGAGGCCGAGCGCGGCGATGTGGATGGGCACGAGGAAGACGAGCGCGGGGATCACCACCGCGCCGGTCAGCGCCTCGATCGGGTGAAACGCCATCGCCGCCCAGGCAGTCGGCGGGCGGCTGGCATGGTGGACGGCATGGGCAAGGCGGAACCAGCGCGGGCGATGCATCCAGCGGTGCGTCCAGTAGAACCAGGTGTCGTGGAGGACAAGGTAGAGCAGGATCGAAAGCGGCCAATACCAGAGCGGGAGCGCGTGGACGTCGGTGTAGATGCGCGTCCAGCCGCGATGCGCCCAGCCCCAGGCGATGACCCCGGCGGGCACGCCGTAGATCGCCGTCGAGGCGAAGCTCCAGCCGATCTCGCGACGCATCTGCTTGTCGAGGCCGGTGTAGAGGCCGGGATGGCGCAGTCGTGTCGCCAGCGCGAAGCCGCCCGAGGCCGCGAGATAGCGCACGCCGACGATCGCCGTCATCGCTGCGGCAGAAGCGAACAGGGCGAGGGCGATCGACATCGTTGGCAACGCTAGTCGATCGGCGGCGGGCGCAAAAGCGGTTCCTATCGCGGCGCGCTTGGGTTAGCTGCAAAGGCGATGGCGACGACGATCCGATGTGACCTGGCGATCGTCGGCGGCGGGCTCGCCGGCGGGTTGATCGCGCTGGCGATGGCCGAGATGCGCCCCGCGCTCGACGTGCGGCTGATCGAGGGCGGCGCGAGCGTCGGCGGCAATCATCTGTGGTCGTTCTTCGCCAGCGACATCGGGCCCGCCGACCAGTGGATCGTCGATAAGCTGATCGCGCATCGCTGGCCGGGCTACCGCGTCGCCTTTCCGGCGCATGCACGGACGATCGATACCGGCTATCGCTCGATCGATTCGCGGCGGCTCGACGCGATCTGTCGCGGCGTGCTGAAGGAGCGCGTGACGCTCGGCCGAAAGGTGCTCGCGGCGAGCCCGCGGGCGGTGGTGCTCGACGACGGCACGCGGATCGAGGCGACCGGCGTGATCGACACGCGCGGCGTCGGCGACCTCTCGCTGCTCGATCTCGGCTGGCAGAAGTTCTTGGGCCAGGAGCTCGAGCTCACCGCCGCGCACGGCGAAGAGCTGCCGATGGTGATGGATGCGACGGTGCCGCAGCACGATGGCTACCGCTTCGTCTATGCATTGCCCTTTTCGCCGACGCGGATGTTCGTCGAGGACACCTATTACAGCGATGGCCGCGAGCTCGATCGCGGCGCCCTGCGCGATCGCATCGCGGCCTATGCGACCAAGCGAGGCTGGCAGGTCGCCGAGGCCATGCGCGAAGAATCGGGGGCGCTGCCGGTCGCGCTCGACGGCGATTTCGAGGGCTATTGGCAATCGGGCGGGAAGGGCGTCGCCAAGGCGGGGATGCGCGCGGGGCTGTTTCATCCGACCACGGGCTATTCGTTGCCCGATGCGGTGCGCACAGCGGCGCTGATCGCCCGGCAGCGCGATTATTCGGGGGCGGCGCTGCACGACCTCACCTACGACTTCGCTGCCAAGGCGTGGAAAAGCCGGTCGTTCTTCCGCACGCTCGACCGCATGTTGTTCCGGGCGGCCGAACCGGCGGAACGCTATCGCATCCTCGAACGGTTTTACCGGCTCGATTCGCGCCTTATAGGCCGTTTCTATGCAGCGCGAACGACACGACCGGACCAGGCCCGCATCCTCATCGGCAAGCCGCCGGTGCCGATCGGCCGCGCGGTCCGCGCGATCATGAGGCGGCCGCTGTGAGGAATGCGATCGTCATCGGATCGGGGTTCGGCGGCCTTGCGCTCGCCGTCCGGCTGCAATCGGCGGGCGTCGCCACGACGATCGTCGAGGCGCGCGACAAGCCGGGTGGGCGGGCCTATTTCTGGGAAAAGGACGGCTATATCTTCGATGCCGGGCCGACCGTCATCACCGATCCGAATTGCCTGAAAGAGCTGTGGGCATTGTCGGGCAAGGACATGGCCGATGACGTGACGCTCGAACCCGTGACGCCCTTCTACCGGCTCAATTGGCCCGACGGCACGGCGTTTGATTACTCGAACGATGATGCCAAGCTGATCGCCGAGATCGCGCGGTTTAATCCCGAAGACGTCGCCGGCTATCGCGACTTCCTCGACTATTCCGCCGGGGTCTATGCCGAGGGCTATGAGAAGCTCGGCCATGTCGCGTTCCTCGATTTCGCTTCGATGGTGAAGGCGGCCCCGGCGCTGGCAAAGTATGAAGCGTGGCGATCGGTCTATTCGATCGTGTCGAAATTCGTGAAAAACGAGAAATTGCGCGAGGCGTTCTCGTTCCACACGCTGCTGGTCGGTGGCAACCCGATGACGACCAGCGCGATCTATGCGCTGATCCACAAGTTGGAGCGCGACGGCGGGGTGTGGTTCGCGAAGGGCGGGACCAACCGGCTCGTCGCTGGGATGGTGACGCATTTCGAGCGGCTCGGCGGCACGATCCGGCTCGGCGATCCGGCGGTGAGCATCGACACGCTCGGCGACCGTGCGACGGGTGTGCGGACGCAGAGCGGCTGGCACGGCGAGGCCGACATGGTCGCGACCAACGCCGATATCATGCATTCGTATCGTGACTTGCTCGCCGGCTCGCGCAGTGCGCAGCGAGTCCGCGCGCGGCTGGAGCGGAAGAAGTTCTCGCCTTCGCTGTTCGTCGTCCATTTCGGAATCAAGGGCGCGTGGCCGGGCATCCCGCACCACTCGATCCTGTTCGGCCCGCGCTACAAGGGGCTGCTTGCCGACATCTACGATCACGGCGTGCTGAGCCAGGATCTCTCGATCTACCTCCACCACCCGACCGTGACCGATCCGAGCATGGCGCCGGAGGGGCATTCGACCTTTTACGCGCTCGCGCCGGTGCCGCATCTCGGCAAGTTTCCGGTCGATTGGGATCGGATCGGGCCGATGCTGGAAAAGCGCATCCTCGACGAGGTCGGACGACGACTGATCCCCGATATCCACGATCGCATCACCACCAAGTTCAGCTACGCGCCGAGCGATTTCGCGACCGACCTCAACGCGCATCTGGGGAGCGCCTTCAGCCTCGAGCCGATCCTGGCGCAAAGCGCCTATCTCCGCGTCCACAACCGCGATCCGAACATCCCCAATCTCTATTTCGTCGGCGCCGGCACGCATCCCGGCGCGGGGATTCCGGGTGTGGTCGGGAGTGCGAAGGCGACGGCCGCGCTGATGCTGGAGCAGCGGGGGTAGCCCTTCGATCCTCCCCGTTTCACGGGGACGGGACCAAGGCGCGAAGCGGCTTGGTGGAGGGGCCAAGCGGCAAGCGAGTCGCTGGCGGCCAAAGCCCCTCCACCACCGACCTGCGGTCGGCGGTCCCCCTCCCCGCGAGCGGGGAGGATCGGGTCGAGCGATCCCGAGCGCGCAATGTAAACTCGGCACTGCGACTTGCTCCGGCGGGCGCGCTGGCCTAGCCCGCACTCATGAACCGCATCGCCGTCTATTGTGGCTCCGCCACCCCCGCCGACCCCGTTTACATCGAAACTGCACGCGCCGTCGGGCGCAGCCTCGCCGAGCGTGGGATCAGCGTCGTCTATGGCGGCGGCAAGCTGGGGTTGATGGGGGCGGTTGCCGACAGCGCGCTGGAAGCCGGCGGCGAGGTGATCGGGGTGATTCCCGATGCGCTGGTCGAGGCCGAGGTGGCGCATCGCGGGCTGACCGAATTGCATCCGGTCCGTACGATGCATCAGCGCAAGCAGTTGTTCACCGATCTCTCCGATGGCTTCATCACCATTCCCGGCGGCACCGGCACGATGGACGAATTGTGGGAGGCGATGAGCTGGGCGCAGCTCGGTTATCATGCCAAGCCGGTCGGGCTGCTCAACGCAGCGGGCTATTACGATCATCTGATCGCATTCGTTGCCAAAATGGCCGAGGTCGGCTTCCTGCGCCCGCAGCACCGCGAGTTGCTGATCGTCGACGATAAGCTGGAGGGCTTGCTCGACAAGATGGCGGCGCATCGGCCGCTGGAAGCGACGATCACGCGGATGAGCCAGGCGGATTTGTGAGTTTCGCAGCATGTCGCCTCCCCGGCGAAGGCCGGGGTCCAGTTACGGGCGTTCCATGGTGAGCGTTGCACGCAGTTACTGCGGCTTTCCCATCTGGGCCCCGGCCATCGGGGTGCCCACAAAGTATTACTTTGTGGGGTGCCCCTTCGCCGGGGTGGTTATGTTGGTGGAGAGATGAGGCCCCGGCGCGCCGATCTCGTCGCACATGCGCGCGCCTCCATCATGCGGGGGTCGAAGAGTTTCGGGGCGGCGTCGCGGCTGTTCGATCGGGAGACGCGCGAGCGGGCGTGGCTGCTCTATGCCTGGTGCCGGCGGTGCGACGACCTTGCCGACGGGCAGGATCACGGGCGCGATACGCGCGCGGTCGCCGATCCCAAGGCTCGGCTGGCCGAGATCACGGCCAAGACCGAGACGGCGCTGGCCGGCGGCACGGTCGGCGATCCGGCGTTCGATGCGCTGGGGCAGGTCGCCGAGGAAGTGCGCCTGCCGCACGGTTTCGCGCGCAACCTGGTCGCGGGCTTCGCGCTCGATGCCGAGGAATGGCGGCCGCGCAGCGAGGACGATCTGCTGCGCTATTGCTATCATGTCGCGGGGGTCGTCGGGTGCATGATGGCGGTGGTGATGGGGGTCGATCCCGCCGATGAGGGGACGCTCGACCGCGCGTGCGACCTCGGCATCGCGTTCCAGCTCGCCAACATCATGCGCGACTTGGAAGAGGACGATCGCGCCGACCGCTGCTATTTGCCGCTCGAATGGCTCGCCGAAATGGATATGCCGCCGGGCGAGCACATGAAACCGTGGTGTCGCGATCGGCTCGTGGTGCTGGTCGAGCGGCTCGGGCGACTGGCGGCGGCGCACGAGGCTAGCGCACGGCTCGGCACACCGGCACTGGCTTTCCGTTCGGCCTGGGCGGTGCTGGCGGCGGCGGACATCTATGGCAGAATCGCGCGCAAGGTGGTCGCGCACGGGACGCATGCCTGGGATCACCGGATCAGCACCTCAAGCGGAGAAAAGTTCGCGGTGATCGCTCGGGCGGGACTTGCAGCGAGAAGGCGCGTGCAGCTTTATCCGCCGGCAGCGAGAAATCCTGATTTGTGGACCAGGCCGCGGTCGGGCTGATCAGCCGCGACGCGCGGCAGGCCGTGCATTGTCGACCATGATCTGGCCGTTGGCGCGGCAGGCGACCTGGATGGTCGGATAATCGAGATCGGTATTGCGCTCGAGCGCGTCGGGCATTGCCGCCTGGCACGCGGCGGGGGAGACGTAATGGATCGGCTCGACGCGCTGCTGCTGGCACGTCTGACCGCCGTCCGAGCAGCCCATGATCGCGATGACGTAAAACAGCGGATGCATGATGTCCTCCCAGTCAAGCCGATCAACAATCGGGCGGGCGCGCGGGTTCCACGTTTCGTCGTGCGGGCGATGATGGCGAAGCGATCACCGCGCCCCTATATCCGCGGGCGATGCCACCCGATCCGACCACCAAGACCCGTATCGACCAGCCGCTCTGGCCGGTCCTTCGACGCTTCCTTCCCTACCTTTGGCCCGCCGGCGAGACGCGGCTGAAGACGCGAATCGTGGGCGCGATGCTGCTCGTGCTGGCCTCGAAATTGGTCCAGGTATTCGGCGCTGCCTATACGCTCAAATACGCAGTCGATCGGATGGCGAGCGGCGATCGTTCGGCGGCGATGCTCGTGATGCTGCTCGTGATCGGCTATGCCGCGTCGCGTTTCGCCACAACGCTGTTCGATAACCTGCGCAACGTGATCTTCGAGCGCGTCGGGCAGGAAGCGACGCGGCGGCTGGCGGCGACGGTGTTTCGACACCTACATCAGCTCTCCCTTCGCTTTCATCTCGAACGGCGCACCGGCGCCGTCACCAAAGTGGTCGAGCGCGGCACCAAGAGCATCGATACGATGCTCTATTTCATGCTGTTCAACATCGCCCCCACGGTGTTCGAGCTGGCGCTGGTGCTCGGCATCTTCTGGAGCAATTTCGGGCTGTGGCTGGTCGGCTCGACGGTGGTGATGGTGGCGGCCTATATCACCTTCACCCGGATAGTGACCGACTGGCGCAATGCACTCCGCGCGCGGATGAACGACCTCGACACGGGCGCAGTGGCGCATGCGGTCGATTCGCTGCTCAATTTCGAGACGGTGAAGTATTTCGGCGCCGAAGCGCGCGAGGGCCGACGCTACGAACGCGCGATGGAGGCTTATGCCGACGCCGCGGTGAAGAGCGAGAATTCGCTGGCGTGGCTCAACATTGGGCAGGCGCTGGTGACCAACGCGATGCTTGGCGGCGGGATGGCGTTCGTCGCCTGGGGATGGAGCCAGGGTCGCTTCTCGGCGGGCGACGTGGTGTTCGTCTCGACGCTGTTGTCGCAGCTCTTCCGCCCGCTCGATCTGCTCGGCATGGTCTATCGAACGATCCGCCAGGGGGTGATCGACATGGCGGCGATGTTCGACCTGATCGATACGCCGAGCGAGGTGGTCGATGCGCCGGGCGCGGCGCCGATCGCGGTCGGCAAGGGGCATGTGCGGTTCGAGGACGTGCGCTTCGGCTACGATCCCGGGCGGCCGATCCTCAAGGGGATCGATCTCGACATTCCCGCCGGGCACACCGTCGCGGTGGTCGGGCCGTCGGGCGCGGGCAAGTCGACGCTCGCGCGGCTGATGTATCGGTTCTACGACCTGACCGGCGGGCGGATCACGATCGATGGGCAGGATATCGCGCAAGTGACGCAGACGTCCTTGCGCGCGGCGATCGGCATCGTCCCGCAGGATACCGTGCTGTTCAACGACACGATCGGCTACAACATCGCTTATGGCCGCGAGGGCGCGAGCCATGACGAGATCGTGCGCGCGGCGCGGGGTGCTGCGATCGCCGGCTTCATCGAGCGCCAGCCCGAGGCGTATGAGACGCGCGTCGGCGAGCGTGGACTGAAGCTGTCGGGCGGCGAGAAGCAACGCGTGGCGATCGCGCGGACGCTGCTGAAGGACCCGCCGATCCTGATCCTCGACGAGGCGACCTCGGCACTCGACAGCCGCACCGAGGCGGAAATTCAGGGCACGCTCGAATCGATCGAGCGCGGGCGGACGACGATCGTGATCGCGCACCGGCTGTCGACCGTGGTCGATGCCGACGAGATCGTCGTGCTCGAAGCCGGTGAAGTCGCCGAGCGTGGGACCCATGCCGAACTGCTGCGCAAAGGCGGGCTCTATGCCGAGATGTGGAACCGGCAAGCGCAGGAACGCGAGGAAGGCGAGCCGCTGGCGGCGGAGTGATCAGGCGGGTTGCGGCGCGCCCGGATGCCGCCCGGCGCGTTGCGGCAGGATCAAGGCGAGCGCGACGATCGCCACCGCCAGCACCGCGGTCGCGAGCGGGCGGCTGAACGCGAGGCCGCCGTCGGCGACCGGCTTGTCGAGGAAGTCGCCGACCGTCGCGCCCAGGGGTCGCGTCAGGATGAAGGCTGCCCAGAACAAGGCGACGTGCGAGAGGCGACTGCGCCAATAGAGCAGCGCAAG
Organism: Sphingomonas sp.; assembly: GCA_051954635.1. Lineage (GTDB taxonomy): Bacteria > Pseudomonadota > Alphaproteobacteria > Sphingomonadales > Sphingomonadaceae > Sphingomonas. The sequence goes on from JBQCHO010000161.1 coordinate 11,022, forward strand.
AATCGCGATCAGCCCGCCGAACAGCAGCGCGCCGCCCTCGTAACCGAGCGGGGTGTCGTCGGCGATCCAGTCGCCGAGTGCGGTGCCGAGCGTCTGCGAGAAAGTGATTGTGATCCAGTAGAAGATTTCGGTGCGCGGCTGCGTGACGGTGGCGACCGAGATCGAGCCGGTGGCGAGTTTCCAAACCGCCAGCGACGCGAGCACGCAGGCGAGCAGCAGCGTCGAACCGCCGGCATAGCCGATGCCGAGCGAGCGATCGGCGAAATCGGCCATCGTCGTGCCGGCCGTGGTCGAGGCGATGATGGTCGCCCAATAGAGGAACGGGTGGAAGCGCCTGGCCACGATCTGCCAGGCGACGAGCACGACCAGCAGCCCGAGGAAGATCGCGGTACCGATCAGATAGCCGAGGTTCATCGTCATCGTCACGGTGTCGCCGCCGGTTTCGCCCAGCGTGGTTGCGAGGATCTTGATGATCCAGAAACCGAGCGTGACCGCGGGCACCTTGGTGACGATGTCGCGCGGCTGGCCGGTCATGCTGTTCCTCGATCGGTTGAGCTGCGGGGACGACGTCCGGCGGGGTCAACCTCAGTTCCGGGCGAGCAGATCGCGATATTCGGGGTGGCGCTCGATATAGGTGGCGACGAACGGGCATTGCGGCACGACCTTGAGCCCCTGATCGCGCGCGGCGTCGAGCGCGGCGCGGACGAGCTTGCTGCCGACGCCTCGGCCCTCGATCGCGTGGGGAACGTGGGTATGCGTGAAGACGATGCGGTCGCCCTCGCGCTGATAGGCGGCGACGGCGCGGTGGCCGTCGACCTCCAACTCGAATTCCTGTTCGGCGCGGTTGTCGCGGACGGTGTCGGCGGGCATTGGGGCGTCCTTGGGCTTGTGGCGTGGCGATTCGGCTAACGGATCGGCCCCATCAAGGCCAGCGCTCAGCCGACGCGAAGCTGCTGGAAGCGCGCCTGGATCGCGCAGAAGACGCCGAACAGGCAAAAACCGATCGCGACGAGCGAGAGCAGCAACGGGCCGTGCTCGGTCTGGCGGAGTTGCTCGAACGCGGCGCGCATCCCGCCCGCCTCACTACCTTGCGAATGCCAGGCGGCGCGCGCGAGCATCCAGGCGACTACGCCGAACACCACCCCGCGGGCGGCATAGCCGAGCCGGCCGATCCACCGCACATAGCGCGGCGCGGGAAGCCGGCCGTCGAGGTCCTTCAGGAAACAGCAGGTCCAGGCGTGGCGAAACTGGTCGACCCCGGCGACGACGAGGCCGATCGCGATTACCGCCAGCACCATATTGCCCGCCGGCTTGTGCAGCAGCCAGACTGACCAGGAGGCTGCCGCGTTACCCGATCCACCGCCATGACCGAGCCCAAGGCGGACGGCATAATAAGCGAAGCCGACATGCGTCGCGCCGCTGAACAGCCGGCCGGCGCGCTTGGCGACGCCCTTGGGCTCGCGGCCCGCGCAATCGGGATCGAACCACGCCTGGGCGAAGCGCCACAGCGCATAGGTGGCGAGCCCGAAGGCGACGACGAACAACAATTGGTGGCCATAGGGCTTGGGCTGCAGGCTCGCCATCGCCGCGACGTTCGAGCTCGGCCGGCCGCCGTGGAGCGCCGCGTGAAGCGTCAGCCAGCCGATCAGAAAATAGACCAAAGCACGCGCCGCAAACCCCAGCCGCGCAATCGCCATCCACCGTTCCGAGCGCATCCGTTCCCCTTTTCCTGTTGTCCGCGCCGCCCTCGACAAGCGACTCGTCCCCGCGCTAGCGAGGTCGGCATGCCCGAAGACGCAATCGAAACGCTGCGCGCGACATTTGGCTTCACGGCGTTTCGCGGGGTGCAGGAACGTGTGGTGAATCGCGTGCTCGCCGGCGAGCGAACGCTGGCGGTGATGCCGACGGGGGCGGGCAAGTCGCTATGCTATCAATTGCCGGCGGTGATGATGGAGGGGACGTGCGTCGTCGTCAGCCCGCTGATCGCGTTGATGCACGATCAGTTGCGCGCGGCTGAAGCGGTTGGGATTCGTGCGGCGACGTTGACTTCGGTCGATGATAATCGGGCGGAGACGATCGCGCGGTTTCGCGATGGCGCGCTCGACCTGCTCTATGTGGCGCCCGAGCGGGCGTCGTCGGGGCATTTTCGCGAGTTGCTCGGGCAAGCGAAGCTATCGTTGTTCGCGATCGACGAGGCGCATTGCGTCTCCGAATGGGGGCATGATTTCCGGCCCGATTACCGACTGCTGCGGCCGCTGCTCGACAGCTTTCCCGAGGTGCCGCGCCTCGCGCTGACCGCGACCGCTGATGCGCACACCCGGGCCGATGTGCTCGACCAGCTCGGGATTCCGCGCGACGGGCTGATCGTCGCGGGGTTCGACCGGCCCAATATCCGCTATGCGATCAGTCCCAAAGCAGGGACGACGCAGCAGATCGCAGAGTTGATCCGGGCGACGCCGGGGCCCGGGATCGTCTATGCGCCGACGCGCGCGGCGACCGAGAAGCTTGCCGAGGCGCTCAGCCGGACCGGGCGGCCGACACGGGCCTATCATGCCGGGCTCGACGCGAGCGTGCGGGCGCGGAACCAGGCCGACTTCGTCGCCTCCGAAGACATGGTGATGTGCGCGACGGTGGCGTTCGGGATGGGGATCGACAAGCCCGACGTGCGCTTCGTCGCGCATGCCGCTTTGCCCAAGTCGATCGAGGGTTATTATCAGGAAACCGGGCGCGCCGGGCGCGACGGCGATCCGGCGGTGGCGCATCTGTTCTGGGGTGCGGAGGACTTCGCCAAGGCGCGGCAGCGGATCGGCGAGGTCGAGCCCGAGCGGCAGGCGGGCGAGCGCGCGCGGCTGACCGCATTGGGCGCGCTGGTCGAGACGGCGGGGTGCCGGCGCGCGATCCTGCTCAGGCATTTCGGTGAAGAGCCAGCCGAGACCTGCGGCAATTGCGACAATTGCCTCAATCCGCCCGCGGCGGTGGACGCGACCGAAACGGCGCGCAAATTCCTCTCGGGCGTGTTCCGCACCGGGCAGCTGTTCGGGGTCGGCTATATCGAGGAGGTGCTGACCGGGCGGTCGAGCGAGCGCAGCCTGATGAACGGGCATGAGCGGCTGTCGGTGTGGGGGATCGTCGACGGTGAGGAGGTCGCGCTGCTCAAGCCAGTGGCGCGGGCGCTGCTGCTCCAGGATGCGCTCAGGGCCAATGCGCATGGCGGGCTGGAGTTCGGTCCCGGCGCGCGGGCGCTTCTCAAAGGCGAGGCTGAGTTGCGGCTGGTGCTGCCGCCCAAGCGCGAGCGGCGGCGGCGCGGCGGTTCGGGCGCGACCGCCAACCCGATCGGCGATCCGTTGTTCGAGGCGCTGCGCGAAAAACGCCGCGATCTCGCGCGCGAGGCGCAGGTGCCGCCCTATATCGTCTTTGCCGACGCGGTGCTGCGCGAGATGGCCGCGCTCAGGCCCGCCAGTCTGGCACAGATGAGTAATATTTCGGGTGTTGGCGCGAAGAAGCTGGAGGCTTATGGCGAGGCGTTCCTGGCGGTGATCCGCGAGGCCAACTGACCGGCACCTGCTTTGGCGCCTCCCCGGCGAAGGCCGGGCTCCAGTTGCGACCGGCCCGATACTGGGCCCCGGCCTTCGCCGGGGAACAAGAGATGGAAAGAGCGAGAATGCAGATTCGCCGAATTGATGACCGCATTTCGGTCTCGCCGCAGATCAATCCGGCCGACGTCACCGAGGCCGCGGCGCAGGGCTTTGCAGCGATCATCAACAACCGTCCCGATGGCGAGGAAGCCGGCCAGCCCGAGGGTGATCCGATCCGGATCGTCGCCGAGACGCTCGGGCTCGCTTACACCGCGATTCCCATCTCGGGCGGGTTCTCGCACGAGCAGATCGACGCGATGCGCGCGGCGCTCGACGCGGCGAGCGGGCCGGTGCTCGCGTTTTGCCGCAGCGGCACGCGCTCGACCAATTTGTGGGCGCTGGCCGAGGCCAAGGCGGGCGGCGATCCCGATCAGATTATCGCCAAGGCGGCGGCGGCGGGCTACGACCTCGCGGGGCTGCGGCCGACGCTTGAGGCGTTGGCGAAGGCTTGAGCACACCTCCATGAACTGGCTGCAACTGGCGGGCTCGATCGCCGCGATCCTGATTCTCGCCGGGCTGGCGTGGCTGCTCAAACTCGGCCGCGGCGGGCACGAGGCGGCAATCGACGAGCCCGAACAGGCGGCGGAGGCGGCCGAGCAATCGCTCGCCGGGTTCCGGGCGATCGGGGCATTGGTCGGCGACGATCGCGCGGCGGCTTTGGTCGCGGGCGAGCATGGCCGCGTCGCATTGGTCAAGCGCCACGGCGCGCGGCTCGCGGTGCGCGAGGTGCGCTGGGGGCAGGTCCGCGCCACTGCCGCCGGGATGCTGGTCGAGACCGGCGAGCGGCGGTTCGGGGCGGTCACGGTCGCCGGGGTCAATGTGCTCGACGTGAGACGACTGGCGCCCTCGCTGACACAGGTGTAAGCAAGCGGGCATGGATTTGCCCGATCCCGTCACCTACGCGATTCCCGCTTTCGTGGCGCTGGTGGCGGCCGAGATGCTGGTCGCCTGGGCGCGCGATCGGCGGCGCTACGAGCCCAAGGACACGCTGACCTCGCTCGCTTTGGGAACGGGAAGCACGGTGGCCGGCGTGATCACCGGCGGCGCGGTTTTCGCGGCGGCGATGTGGGTGTGGCAGTTCCGGCTGTTCGACATCGGTTATCGGTGGTGGTGGTTCGTCGTCGCGTTCGTGCTCGACGATTTCGCCTACTATCTGTTCCACCGTTCGGCGCACCGCGTGCGGTGGTTCTGGGCGAGCCATGTCATCCACCATTCGAGCCAACATTATAACCTCTCGACCGCGCTCAGGCAGACCTGGACGGGCTTCATCAGCCTCGCCTTCATCTTCCGCCTTCCGTTGTTCCTGATCGGCTTTCCGCCGGGACTCGTGTTCTTCGTCGCAGGGGTGAACCTGATCTATCAGTTCTGGATTCATACCGAGGTGATCGGCCGGATGCCGCGCTGGTTCGAGGCCGTGATGAACACGCCGTCGCACCACCGCGTCCACCACGCGACCAACGCGCGCTATCTCGACCGCAATTATGCCGGGGTGTTCATCGTCTGGGACAAATGGCTCGGCACCTTCGAGCCCGAGCGCGACGATGATCGGCCGCGCTACGGCATCGTCAAGAATCTCGGGTCGTTCAACCTGATCTGGGCGGCTGTGCACGAATGGGTCGGGATCGCGCGTGACGTGTGGCGCGCGCCGGGCCTCGCCAACAAGATCAACTACATGATCCGCGAGCCGGGCTGGAGCCACGACGGCAGCCGCGAGACATCGGCAACGATACGGGCGCGCTGGCAGGAGCGGCTCGAACAAGGAGAGACTGCGTGGAAGAAGCCGACATCGTCGTCGTCGGAGGCGGATCGGGAGGCAGCGCGGTCGCGGGCCGCCTGAGCGAGGGCGGGCAATACACCGTTGCGGTGCTGGAGGCGGGCGGGGCGAACCGCGGGATCCGCACGCATTGCCCCGGCTTCATGGCGTTCCAGACGCCGGCGACCAATTACCAGTTCGAGACCGTGCCGCAGCCCGGGCTCGGCGGGCGGCGGGGGTATCAGCCTCGCGGCAAGGGGATGGGCGGATCGTCGGCGATCAACGCGATGATCTACATCCGCGGCAACGCTTGGGATTACGACAATTGGCAGCGGCTCGGCGCGACCGGCTGGGGCTGGCACGAGGTGCTGCCCTATTTCATTCGGTCCGAGCATAACGAGCGCGGCGGCGACGCCTATCACGGCGGCGATGGACCGCTATGGGTCAGCGACCAGGCCTGGGCCAATCAGGGCAGCCGCGATTTCGTCGAGGCGGGGCGGCAGTTGCAGATTCCCGAGAATATGGATTTCAACGGCGCGCGGCAGGAAGGGCTCGGCCTCTATCAGGTGACGCAGAAAGGCGGCGAGCGCTGGACCGCGGCGCGCGCCTATCTCGGCGACGGCAAGCCGCCCGCCAACCTCAACGTGATGACCGACGTGCTGGTCGAGCGCATCCTGTTCGACGACGGGCGCGTGTGGGGCGTGGCCTATTCACGCGGCAACGAGGCGCACGTGATCCGGGCGAAGCGCGCGGTGGTGCTCGCGGGCGGCGTGTTCGGGACGCCGCAATTGCTGATGCTCTCCGGGGTCGGGCCGGGCGGGCATCTCGCCGAGCATGGCATTCCGGTGCGGCTGGAGCGGGACGGCGTGGGGCAGAATCTGCAAGACCATATCGATTACGTCGCGAGCTTCGAGACGCCCGGGAAGGATTTCATGGGGCGCTCGCTCGCGGGGACGGTGGGCGTTGCCAAGGCGATCGGGCGCTGGGTCAAATCGCGCAGCGGCATCATGACGACGCCTTATGCCGAGGCGGGCGGGTTCCTGACGGTGATGCCGGACAGCCCTGCGCCCGACGTGCAGTTCCATTTCGTCATCGCCCCGCTCGAGGATCACGGCCGCAGCCCGGTCAAGGCGCATGGCTATTCGTGCCATGTCTGCGTGCTGCGCCCGGAAAGCCACGGATCGGTGACGCTCGCCTCGAACGATCCGCGCACGGCGCCGCTGATCGATCCGGGGTTCCTGACCGACGATCGCGACATGGCGGTGCTCAAGGCCGGGGTGCGCGCGATGTATCGCATTCTTGAGGCGCCGCCGATGACGCGGCACAAGGGGCGCGACCGTTATCCGATCGACCTCGACGACGATGCCGCGCTCGAACGGCTGATTCGGGCGCGGGCGGATACCGTCTATCACCCGGTCGGCACTGCGCGGATGGGGTCGGATGACGGCGCGGTGTGCGATCCGCAGCTCCGCGTGCGCGGCATCGAGGGGCTCTACGTCGCCGATGCCTCGGTGATGCCCAAGCTCGTCTCGGGCAACACCAATGCGCCGTCGATCATGATCGGCGAGCGCTGCGCCGATTTCGTCCGCGCCGATCTGCGCTGATTTAGGCGATATCCGGGCCGAGCTCGCCCGCAGCATCGGGGACGGCGTGGCCGCGCGAGAGCAGGCGATGGCGCTCGACCGGGCCGGGGAGGCGCCAATCGCCGGTACGTTCCGCGGTAAAGGCGAAGAAGCGGCCGTAATATTCGGGATCGCCGATCAGCATCAGCGACGCATCGGCGCCTGTTTTAGCGGCGGCCTCCAGCATGTGCGCCATCAGCGCGTGACCGATGCCGTGCTGCTGGCGCGGCGGATCGACCGCGACGGGGCCGACCATCACCATCGGGCTGCGTCGGCCGTCGTCATGGGTCAGCGCAACCGGCCAGCACTGGATCGTGCCGATCAGCGTGTCGTCGTCGAGCGCGGCGAAGCTCAGCGGCGGCACCGGATCGGTACCCTCGCGCACGGCATAAGCGGTGCGGCCGTGGCGGTCACGGCCGAACGCACGGTCGAGCAACTGCTCGACCTGCGTGGGGGCGATCTCGGCAATCGGCACGAAACGCAGCATCATGGGTTCCTGGCACACCCAGTGGACGGGCGGGGCGGCGCGCTTTACCGTCACGGCGCGTGAACGCAAGCGGAATGAGGAGCATGGCATGAAGCTCTATGACGCCGCCTGGGCGCCGAGCCCGCGCCGGGTGCGCATCTACCTTGCCGAGAAGGGCATCGAGGTCGATCGCGTGCAGATCGATCTGCGCAGCAATGAGCAACTGGGAGACGCCTATCTGGCGATCAACCCGCGTGGTGCGGTTCCCGCGCTCGAGCTCGACGATGGCGAGGTGATCACCGAATCGGCGGCGATCTGCCGCTATTTCGAGGCGACGACGCCCGCGCCGCCGTTGTTCGGCACGACGCCGATCGAGATCGCGCGGATCGAATCGTGGACGCGGCGGATCGAAAGTGACGGCTATGTCGCCGCGGCCTACGCCTTCCGCAATTCGGTGCCGGCGCTCAAGGATCGCGGCGTGTCGGGCAAATGGCCGCCGATCGCGCAAATCCCCGAGCTCGCGACGCGCGGCGCGGTGATGTGGAAGGCGTTCATCAAGGGGCTCGACGGCCATCTCGCCGACCGCGACTGGATCGCGGGCGACACCTACAGCTTTGCCGACATCACCGCGTTGGTGACGGTCGATTTCGCTGCGCGTTCGAAGCTCGATATATTGGGTTGCAGCCATATCGGGCGCTGGCACCAGGCCGCCTCGGCGCGGCCAAGCGCGCAAGCCTAGCGGTCGGCCCGCGATCTGCTATGGCGCGGCGATGATCGAGCGCGATACCCTTAAGCTCGAGGTTCACGACCTCGAAGTGATGGTGCTGACCGGCATCTATTCCGAAGAAACGCACCTGCCGCAGCCGCTCAGGATATCGCTGACGGTCGATCTCGATTGCGCCGATCGCTATGCCCCCGAAACGCCGCTGGCCTCGTCGAAAAACTATCTCGACCTCAAGCGCGCGGCGACCAACTTTCCCGCAGGCTTGCACTTCACGCTGATCGAGGCGGTTGCCGACCATATCGCCGAGACGCTGTTCCTGCAGGACAAGCGCGTGCGCCGCGTAACCGTCAAGATCGTCAAGCTCGCCATCGCCGAGGGCGGCGAATCGATCGGCATGACGCTGACGCGTTTTCGTAGGTGAAGCCGGCACCAGCCCGCTCCCCCACCCCACCACCCAATCCGTATGATGTCTTGGGTGGTGGGGTGGGGGAGCGGGCTGGTGCCGACTTTCCGATCAATACGCCTTGCGCGTGTCGCAGGGGCCGAGCGATTGCAGCACGAATTGATAGTCTTCGCGCGCCTTGGCGGCATCGGCAGGGTCCGCCGTCGCCACCGCCGAATCGGGAAGCTGCGACGGCATGAAGCACGCCAGGCGATACCAGAGCAGCGTGTCGCGCTGGGGCGCCTGCGCCGCGGAGTCGGTGACGTCGCTCAGCGCGACCGACCAGCGCGGCTGCTCGCCGGGGCGACGCAGGATATCGAGCGACACCGGGCGGTTGTCCTTGGTGGTGAGGAAGATCTGCGTCTCGCCTTCGCCGGGCAGCGAGCCGGCGACGTGGAAGGCGTTGCCGACGCCGGTGATTTCCGGCGGCTGGTTGGGCTGGACGGTTTCCTGCGCGATTCGGCGCGTCAGTTCCTCGGCCGCCGGTGTCCAGCGGCGCTGCGCATCCTTGGCGACGAGCTGAAGTTGCGCCGGCCGTCCCGCGACGGGACGCGCGAACAGCAGCACGCGGACCTTCTTGAGCCGCGGCCCGCGGCCGCGCGCATCGGCCGGCAAATCGACCAGATAGCCGACCCGCGGCGGCACGCCCTGCGCGCCGCGAATCAGCGCATTGACGTCGGCCTGGACGTAAAGTCGGATAAATCCGGGCTCGACTCCGGCCGCCTCGGGTCCGTTGATCGCAACAGAGCTTCGGATCGTCGCATCCAGGATCAGCGGCGCGGAGAGAACGAGGGGTGCAATATCGGCGTAATGCGGCGCGGCAACCTGTGTGGCCATTTCAGGGCGCTGATCAGGCAAAAATCGTTGCGCATCCGCCGAAAACGGGATGACACCGAGCGTCAGGGCGGCGCCGGCGAAAAGCATCTTGGGAACGGTCAGCATGGGGCAAGCGTTACGCGATGGCATCGATTTTATACAGAAATAATTCTGTAAAATCGCGATTGTTCGTTTGTTGCGTGAGACAGGGCGTTGCGTCGTCGTTTTGGTGACGTTAGAGACTCGCGCTCTGCCGTAGGTTGCGCTAGCTGTAGCGGCAAGCGGGTGTCGCTTGCATGGTTACCATGCCTGCCGACCGCCCATAGGGATTGAGGAGTGTAAATTCTGAATGGCCTACGCTGATAGGAGTCAGAGCGGCAACCGCACCGTGGCGATCGTAGTCGTCGCCATTCTGCTGGCAGCCCTCGGTTATGCCTTCGTCACCGGGCTGGCGTACAAGTACGTCAAGAAGGTGGCCAACAAGATGGACACGTTCGACGTCGCGCCGCCACCGCCGCCGCCGCCGCCCGACGTGCCGCCGCCGCCGCCGCCGCCCGATCAGCCGATGACACCGCCGCCGGTGGTTTCGCCGCCGCCGATCGTCAAGACGGTAACGCCGCCGGTTCAGATCCAGACCGCGGCCGTCGCGCCGCCGGTGGTCAACCTGGTGCCCCCCGCGCCGCCGGCCCCGCCTGCGCCGCCGCCGCCACGGGTTTCCAAGGCGGCCGGTCTCAAGGGCAATCCCGGCCAATTCTTCGGGCGTGACAACTATCCTCCGGCCGCTGTTCGCGCGGGTGCCGAAGGTCGTGTCGCTGCGCGCCTGACAGTAGGTACCGATGGTCGGGTAACGGACTGCGTGGTCACCTCTTCAAGCGGTAACAACGACCTCGACGAAACGACGTGCAGCATCGCCAAGCGCAGGGTGAGATTCACTCCAGCCCAGGACCAGAATGGTAATCCGATTGCTTCCACCTATCCACTCGCGGTGCGGTGGCAGCTGGAAGAGTGAGACCGGTTTTGATCTGACCAAATTCAACGATACTGAAGGAAAGCATCCACAATGATCACCATGCTTCTTGCCGCCGGCACCGCCGCCGCCGACACCAGCGCTCCGCAGAGCAACAATTACGGCCTCGGCCAGATGCTGCAGCAGGGCGGCATCATCTCCTGGGCGGTCTTCATCATCCTGGTCGGGATGTTGGTTATTTCGCTCTACATCCTGTTCACCAAGCTGTTCGAGCAGCAGAAGGTGCGCAATGAGGCCAAGCGCGTCCGCGCCGGCTTCTGGAACTCGGGCAACCTGCGCGAAGGTGCAGCCAAGCTCGACAAGAACGGCGCCTATCGCCAGCTCGTCGATGACGGCCTCGCCGCCAAGGACCAGTTCACGCAGCTGACCGATCCGGTCGAGGCGCATGACTGGCTGCACGGCTCGCTGGCGCGGTCGGAAGCGTCGATCAACTCGGACCTCAATTCGGGCCTCGCGTTCCTCGCCACGGTCGGCGCCACCGCGCCGTTCATCGGTCTGTTCGGTACGGTTATCGGCATCTACCGCGCGCTGATCAGCCTCGGTTCTGCCGGCGGCACCTCGGGCATCGACAAGGTCGCCGGCCCGGTCGGTGAAGCGCTGATCATGACCGCGCTTGGTCTCGTGACCGCCGTTCCCGCGGTGCTCGCCTACAACTGGCTGCAGCGTCGCAACAAGGCGATCGCCGAAGACCTGTCGGCCTTCTCGAACGACGTGCTCGGCTATCTCGCCTCGAACGGTGCGGTTCGTCCGGAAGTCCGCGGCAAGGCGGCTGCTGCCAAGCCGGCGACCGCCACCGCCGGCCAGACCGGTGGCGTGCCGACGCGCAAGTAATGTGACGGCCGGGGCCGCGATCGATCGTGGCCCCGACCGCTCCGCCGGTACGATTGCCGGCGGCACCAGAGAACGCATGAGGAAGTTGCGCAAATGGCGATGAGCGTTGGTGGAGACTCCACCGAAACCCCGATGTCGGACATCAACACGACGCCCCTCGTGGACGTCATGCTGGTGCTCCTAATCGTCTTCATGATCGCGGTCCCGGTGGTGTTGCAGACCATTCCGCTCAAGCTGCCCGACGTGAAGTACGATCCCACGCAGTCCAAGCCCGAAGACGTGATGCTGTCGATCAAGTCGGACGACGGCCAGAGCTGCCAGGTCTATCTCGGCATGAGCCCGGTGACGCATGACGAGCTGCAGCAAGCGGCGGTCGACAAGCTGAAGGCCGTGGTTGCGCGGCTTGGCAACAACATCACGCCGGACGATCTGCCCGAAGTGCATATCCGCGGCGATCAGAACACGCCGTACAAGTGCATTGGCGGCGCGATCTTCACGATGCAGTCGGCGGGCTTCGCGCGCGTCGGGTTCATCTCGCAGCCCACCGGCCCCGGCGTCTGACGCCGAACCGCTGACAAGTCAGGAGTAAGAACACATGGCAATGAGCGGTGGCCGCGACGACGGCGAACCGATGATGGAAATGAACACGACGCCGTTGATCGACGTCATGCTCGTGCTCCTCATCATGTTCATCATCACCATCCCGATCCAGACCCATGCGGTGAAGATCGACCTTCCGGTCAACAGCGACAAGAACACCCCGCCGCCGATCGACCCGATCAAGAACACGGTCTCGGTCGATCCGGCCGGGACGGTGACCTGGAACGGCACGCCGATCGACCTGGTGACGCTGCGCCTCTATCTGGAGCGCACCCGCGCCATGAGCCCGGAGCCGGAACTGCACGTGCAGCCCGATCCCCAGGCGC
>JBQCHO010000162.1:0-4153 GCA_051954635.1 Sphingomonas sp.
TGGTCGACGCGTTGAGGTCGCCGTCGGCGATCGGCACGTTCCCGCTGAGTGTCCCCGACACCGTCCACTTGGGCGTGTTCTGGAACTCGCGATATTGCGACACCTCGGTTCCGGTCGGGCCGATATAATGCTTATATTGGGGGTCGATATAACCCATCGTCCCGGTGAGGGTGACGTTCGAACCCGGCCCGGCGAAACCGCGCGCCAGGATCGCGTTGGTCTCGAGCTCGATGCCCTTGATCTTCGCCTTGGCCGCATTGGTGGTGATGCCGCAGAAGCTCTGCACGTTGCCGATCAGGCAGGCGACCGACCCGGGAATCTGGACGTTGGTGTAATCGGCGTAGAAGCCGTCGAGCGCCCAAGTCAGCCGCCGGTCGAACGCCGCGCCCTTCCAGCCGATCTCGTAGCTCTTCACCGACTCGGGATCGAACGAGAGGTAATTGTAGATATCCTGATAGGTCCGTCCGGCCGCCGGGTTGCTGATCGGCGCCGAGGTGCCCGAGCCGCGCGGGTCGAAGCCGCCGCCCTTGAAGCCTTCCGAATACGATATGTAGAACATATGGTCGGCGTTCGGCTTGAACGACAGACTGGCGCGTGGCGTGAAGCGCTTGAAGTTGGCCTCGCCGCGGAAGTTCGTCGACGCGCCGAGATTGAGCGTCGGGTTGCCGCCGAACTCACTGGTTGCGCCGTAGAGCGGCCCGCCCAGGAAATTCGCTTTATAGACAAACGATTTGCGCTGATCCCAGGTGTAGCGGCCGCCGACCGACAGGCTCAATTGCGGCGTGAAGTCGAAGGTGAAATCCCCGAAAATCGACGAGGTTTCTGTCCGCACGTCACCCGCGGTATAGGCGTCGAGATTGGCGAGCGTGGTGTTGAGCAGCACGTCGAACCCGGTCGAAGCTTTCGCGCCGAGATAATAGAAGCCGACGATGCCGTTGACCTTGCTGCTCGACCATTGGAATTGGAATTCCTGGCTGGTCTGCTCGTTGCGATAGACCGCCGGCACGTCGACATCGACCGAGGGCGTCGAATCGAAGTCGATCGGGGTAAAGCTGCGATCCTTGCGCCACGCGCTGATCGACTTGAAGGTCAGGTTGTCGCTGAGCTTCGCGGTCGCCGTCATCGACAGGCCACCTGCCTGAATGTCCTGCTTCGGGAAGTTGAGCCCGGCATTGGTGTCGTAGACGTTCGACAACACCGGCGATCCGGTCAGCTTGCCGGCGAACAGCCGGTGGCCGTTGCGCGGCGCCGACATGTCGTGGGTATAGTCGCCGGTGATGCGCACGAGCAGGCGGCTGTCGGGCGTCTCGAACTCGATCGTGCCGCGGCCCGCCCAGATGTCCTTGTTGTAATTGTCGATGCCGAGATTGAGATTGCGGCCGAAGCCGTCGCGGGTCAGGCGCGCGCCCGACACGCCGACGCGGAGCATCGAGCCGATCGGCGTCGACAGGCTGACGATCCCGTCGGCCTGGTTGTACGAACCATAGGTGCCGCGCACGCTCGCCTCGAAATGGTCGGGCAGCCGGCGCGTGACGTACTTGACCGCGCCGCCGATCGTGTTGCGGCCGTAGAGCGTGCCCTGCGGCCCGCGCAGCACTTCGATCCGCTCGACGTCGTAAATGTCGAGCACCGCGGCCTGCGGACGGTTGAGATAGACATCGTCGAGATAGATGCCGACGCCCGCCTCGAAGCCCGGCACCGGATCCTGCTGGCCGACGCCGCGGATGAAGGCGGCGAGCGTCGAATTGGTGCCGCGCGCGTCCTTGATCGTGGTGTTGGGCGTGGTGTTCTGGATGTCGGTGAGGTCGACCGCGCCCATCTTGTCGAGCTTGTCGGCGGTGAAGGCGGTCACCGCGATCGGCACGTTGAGCAACGTTTCCGAGCGGCGGCGTGCGGTGACGACGATGTCGGCGGGCTGATCGCCGGTCGCTTGCGCATCGTCGGCGGGCTGCGCCGCGGCCGGTGCCGCGCTCGACGCCGTGTCCTGCGCGAAAGCGGGGGTAGCGAACAAGGCGGTGGCGGCGACGCCCAGGTAAAGCGCGCGCACGTGGTGACGGATCATCCCTTCAACCCTCCCAATGGTCTATCGTTCGTTCCGGAAAAAGGACCCGGTTGAACGCTTGTCGATCGGCCCTATACTGAAACCTGAACCGGGTTTCAACTTCCGGTGTAACGGGGAGGAAAAAAGAATGGTTCAGCGTGGCGCTGCGGCAACGCCTCCCCCCGGGACGAGCACGGCCGATCCGCACGGACTCGATGCCACCGCGAGCGCGGGGAAAGCGCCGCGCACCGAGCGCGGGCGGCGCACGTTGCGCGCGCTGCTCGACGCCGCCGCGGTCGAATTCGGCGAGAAGGGATTCCACGAGGGATCGATCAGCGGGATCACCCGGCGGGCGGGTGTCGCGCTCGGCAGTTTCTATACCTATTTCGATTCGAAGGACGCGATCTTCCGCGCGCTGGTTCGCGACATGTCCGACCAGGTGCGCGACACCGTCGCTCCGGCGATCCGCGCCGCCCCCGACCAGATCGCCGCCGAACGCGCCGGCCTGTTGAGCTTCCTCGCCTTCGTGCGCGGCCACAAGGAAATCTATCGCATCATCGACGAAGCCGAATTCGTCGATCACGCCAGCTTCCTGGCACATTACGCAACCACCGCCGAGCGCATCGAGCAGCGCTTGAAAGCGGGCGCGGCGCGCGGCGAAATCCGCGACGACGTGTCCGACGTTCACGCGTGGGCGGTGATGGGGATGAACGTGTTCCTGGGTCTGCGCTACGGCGTGTGGGACGAGGATCGCACGCCCGAGGGAGTCGCGGACGTCATCGCCGATTTGCTCAGCAATGGGTTGAAGCGGCGGTAGAGGTTTCTGGCTGAGATCGCCTTATAAACCGTCATCCCCGCGAAAGCGGGGACCCATCTCTGGCAGATCCTCTCCGTCTAACGGTTGATATCGAAGAACAGATCGCGCCAATCCGGATTATCCCGCTCGATAAGCGCGATCTTCCAGGCTCGATGCCATTTCTTGATCGCTTTCTCGCGGGCAATTGCGTCGACTATCGTGTCATGCCACTCGATGTAGACGAGCCGCTTGATGCCGTATTTCTTGCAGAACTTGCTTCCCGTCCCGTCGCGATGCTGCATTAGCCGCTGGGCGATGTCAGCGCACACGCCGGTGTAGAGCGCCCCGTTCTTGCGATTGGTCAGGATGTAGACATAGCCGCCGTTCATCGGGCGCCTGCCCGAGATGGGTCCCCGCTTTCGCGGGGATGACGGTAAAACAGCACCGCCTTGCCTATCCCTCCAGCGCCCGCGCCAGCATGTCGCGAATCGTCCTCAGCGCGCTCAGATCGACCGGCGATCCGGGTACCGGCACGGGGGCGGCCGGAACGTCGACCGCGGGCGCGGGGGCCGGCGTTGCCGCGCCGCCCCGCGCCTCGACCGTCAGCAATTTCTGCACCCCGCGGATCGTATAGCCCTGCTGGTTGAGCAGATCGTCGATCCGCTTGACCAGGGCGACATCCTCGGGCCGGTAATAGCGCCGCTTCCCTGCGCGCTGCAGCGGGCGCAATTGGGGGAAGCGCGTCTCCCAATAGCGCAGGATATGCTGGGGCAGCCCGGTGTCTTCCGACACCTCGCTGATGGTGCGGAACGCGCCAGCCGCCTTGTCGAGCGCGGCCATGCGCTCAACCGTCAGCCGGCGTCGACGATGCGGTCACGCATCATCTGGCTGGCGCGGAAGGTAAGGACGCGCCGCGGCGCGATCGGCACTTCCACGCCGGTCTTGGGATTGCGCCCGATTCGCTCCCCCTTGTCGCGCAAGACGAAAGTGCCGAAGCCCGAAATCTTGACGTTCTCGCCGCGCGCCAGCGCGTCGCACATATGTTCCAGAATTTCCTCGACCAATTTGGCCGAATCGGCCCTGGATAACCCCACCTCACGCTGCAGCGCGTCGGCCAGATCGGCCCGCGTCAACGTACCCAGACTTGCCATCAACACCCTCCCTTGCGTGGCAGAAACTCGACCTAACACAATGGTGCGACGCAGGAAATGGCCTTAGTTACGCGATCATGACAGGACGTGCCCCGGGCGGGGACGGGCCGACCGGCGCTCTGGTCGACGCTGTTGGCGGCGGAGTGCGCGGGGAGGTCGGCGAGC
>JBQCHO010000163.1:0-3863 GCA_051954635.1 Sphingomonas sp.
CGGGGTTTCGAAGAAGAACACCTTGGTGTTGGCCTTGGCGGCGTCGGCAAACGCCTGCGGATCGCGCGCGTCGACGGTGGTAGTCTCGATCCCGAAGCGCGGGAGCAGGCTGTCGACCAGCCAGCGGCACGAGCCGAACGCGGCGCGGCCGGCAACGACGTGGTCGCCCTGCGAAAGCTGGCACAGCAGCACCGCGGTCATCGCCGCCATGCCGGTCGCCATCGTGCGGCATGCTTCGGCACCTTCGAGGAGCGCGATGCGCTCTTCGAGCATCTGCACCGTCGGGTTCTGCAGGCGCGAATAGGTCATGCCCTGCTGCTCGCCGGCGAAGCGCGCGGCGGCGTCTCCGGCGCACTCATAGGCGTAGCCCGAGGTGAGGAAGATCGCCTCCGACGTCTCGCCCCATTCGGAGCGCGCGGTGCCGCCGCGCACCGCCTGCGTCGCGGGGCGCCAGTGCTGGGTGATCGAGCGGTCCTGTCCGGTGTGGCGTTTCATCGTTGCGTCAATGCCGGGCGGGGGCGATCGATGCAATGGCCTTGGGGTTTAGGCGGCCCAAGCCCCTTTTGCGCGTCGACGCGAGCCGCTAAGCCCGATGCGATGACGTCCGCGACCGCCAAGCCCCGCCCGCTGCTGGTCGCTTTGCTGTTCGGCATCGCCGCCGAGATCCTGTTCGTCTTTCGGCTCGGCGTCCCGCACAAGCAGATGTTCGACGAAATCTATTACGTGCCCGCAGCGAAGACGCTGTGGGCGCTCGATCACCCGGTCAATATCGAGCACCCGCTGGTCGGCAAGGAGCTGATCGGGCTCGGCATCCATTTGTTCGGCGACACCAGCTTCGGCTGGCGCTTCCCTTCGACGATCGCGGCGAGCGCGGTGGTGATGGGGGTGTTCGCGATCGCCTGGCTGACCTTCGGGCGGATGCGGCCGGCGGTGATCGCGGCGCTGCTGACGATCGTGAACATGACGGTGTTCGTGCAGGCGCGGATCGCGATGCTCGACGGGTTCATGGCCGCGTTCCTGGTGCTGTCGGTCGCGGCGATGCTGTGGGCGATGCGCGGGCCGGAATGGGTAAAGGCCAAAACGGTGCTCGCGGCGGTGCTGCTGGGGCTGGCGGCGGGGGCAAAGTGGACCGCGGTGCCGTTCCTCGGTTTCGCCGGGCTGGCGGTGATCGCGATCCGGGTGCGCGACGGGCGCAAGGCGGGGCGCGACCTAGAAGCGGCGCTCTATGCGCGCGGCCAGGTGCATTGGCCGGGGGTGGGCACGCTGCCGCTGCTGCTGATCCTCGGCGTGGTGAGCATCGCCACCTATCTTGCGACGTTCACGCCGCAATTCTTCTACGCGACCGACCCGCTCGATCTCGCGCACCTGCTGCCGTTCCAGCTCAAGATGTATGCCGAGCAGACTCAGGTGCTGCCGCCACACACCTACCAGTCGAGTTGGTGGAGCTGGCCGCTCGACATCCGTCCGATCTGGTATCTCTATGAGGTCGCCGACGGGGCGCAGCGCGGGGTGCTGATGCTCGGCAACCCGGTGGTGATCTGGGGCGGGCTGGCGGCGGCGCTGGCATGTTTCTGGGGCTGGTGGCGCGACGGGTCGTGGCGGCTGCTGGGGGTGGCGAGCCTGTGGCTGGGCGGATTCGCGATCTTCATCCTGATCCCCAAGTCTCTGGGGTTCTTCTATTATTACTATCCGGCGAGCATCTTTCTCAGCTTGATGATCGCGGGCGCGTTCGAGCATTTCGATTGGCTGAAGCGGCGCCGGATTGACGAATGGTTCGTGGTCCTCGCGATCGGCATGTTCGCCTATTTCTATCCGATCGTCTCGTCGCAGGCGCTGACCGGGCCGCAATCGTTCCAGCACTGGATGTGGTTACCGACCTGGCCTTGATTTGCGGGCCGGTGCCGTTCTCTCTAATAGCGTCCCCACACGAAGCGCGACGAGAGCGCGTAATTCCACACCGCGCCGACCAGCACGCCGAGGAGTGCCGAGGCGGCCCATTCGCCGTTTTGCGCGTCATGAACGAACGCGGCGACGCCGACATTGGCGACGAGTCCCACTGAACAGACCGCACAGAACGACACCCAGCCGTCGGCGAGCTGACGCCAGCCTTTCAGGCGGCGGTCACGATAGGTCAGCGCGTTGTTGAGGAAGAAATTGCCCGTCATCGCGGCCAGTGCGGCGACGATCTGCCCCGCGACGAAGGTGGTGCCGAGCGCGAGGTAGAGCAGCGACAAGACGGCCATGTGCACGACGACGCCGAGCAGCCCGATCGCGGAGAACATCGCGAAGCGCACCGGCACGAAGCGGCCGAACATGCGGTCGTAGAGCGCGACGAGATATTCCATCGCGACGACGTGATCGAGCTTGGACTCGCCCATCTCGCGCGTCCGGAACACGTAGCCGAACTCGCGGAAGCGCAAGGGCCGCGGGCTGCCGGTCATGATGTCGAGCAGGATCTTGAAGCCGATCCCGGCAAGATCGGGCGCGAGCGCGCGGACGATCCGGGTGCGGATCATGAAGAAGCCGCTCATCGGATCGCTGAGCTCGGCCTTGAGGACGTGGCGCGACAGCCGCGTCGCCAGCGCCGACTTGGCGACCCGGTCGCGGTCCCAATCGCCGGTGCCGCCGCCGTCTGTGAAGCGCGAGCCGATCGCGACGTCGAGGCTTGCGTCCGCCTGCAACGCATCGAGCATCGCGGGAAGAATCGTCTCGTCGTGCTGGAGGTCGCCGTCGATCACCGCGACGAGCGGCGCGGCGGTGGCGCACATCCCTTCGATGCACGCCGAAGAGAGCCCGCGGCGACCGATCCGCTGGATCACCCGAACGCGGGAGTCGGTCTGCGCGATCGCGCGCGCAGCGTCGGCGGTGCCGTCGGGGCTGTCGTCATCGACGACAATGGCTTCCCAGACGCGGCCGGCAAGCGCCGCATCGAGCCTGGCGACGAGGACGGGCACATTGGCCGCCTCGTTGAAGGTCGGGATGACGACCGCCAGCTCGAGCGGAGCGGCCATCGTTCAGAGCGCCGCCAGCACCGCGTCGCCCATGCCGCGGGTCGACAGCGATCCGCCCAGATCGGGCGTGCGTGCGCCGCCGGCGATCGCCTTGGCCACCGCGGCTTCGATACGGTCGGCAGGCTCGGGCAAATCGAGCGAATGGCGCAGCAGCATCGCCGCCGACAGGATCGCCGCGCACGGATTGGCCTTGCCCTGCCCGGCGATGTCCGGCGCGCTACCGTGGATCGGCTCGTAGAGGCCGTTGTCGCCCGACCATTCGCGCAGCGACGCCGAGGGTAGCATCCCGATCGATCCCGCACACATGCTCGCCTGATCGGAGAGGATGTCGCCGAACATGTTGCCCGTGACCATCACGTCGAACTGGCCGGGATTGCGCACCAGCTGCATCGCCGCGTTGTCGGCATACATGTGGATCAGGTGCACGTCGGGATAGTCGGCCGCGATCTCGTTCACCACATCGCGCCATAGCTGCGAGGTTTCGAGCACATTGGCCTTGTCGACCGAGTGGAGCACCTGCTTGCGCCGCTTCGCCATTTCGAACCCGACGGTGGCGATGCGGCGGACTTCGGCCTCGTCATAGGCCATCACGTCATATCCCTGGCGCAGCCCCGCCTCGGTCGTGCGGATGCCTTTCTCGCCGAAATAGACGTCGCCGGTCAGCTCGCGCAGGATGACCATGTCGATCTGCCGCGCGACCTCAGGGCGCAGCGCCGAGGCGTCTTCGAGGCCGGCGAACAGCTTGGCCGGGCGCAGATTGGCGAACAGGCCGAGCGCCTTGCGTAAGCCCAGGATCGCCTGTTCGGGCCGCATCGCGCGTTCCAGCGCGTCGCACGCCGGATCGCCGACCGC
>JBQCHO010000164.1:0-36589 GCA_051954635.1 Sphingomonas sp.
GAGCTCGGGGGGATAGATCAGCAATTTGGGATCGCAGCTTCCGAGCTGGACGCGGAGCTGCTCGACATAGGAATCGCGACCGCCGAACGAGGTCGGCAAGGGGAGCGGCACCGGCCAGGCGCCGGCATAGACCGCGCCGAAGAACAAGGCAGCGAATTCGGGGCTCGTCTCGGCGACCAGGGCGACGCGATCGCCGGGCGCAACGCCGGCGGCGATCAGGCGATAGGCGGTGGCGAGCGCGTCCTGGCGAAGCTCGGCAAAGGGGTAGGCGCGCAGCAGGCAGCCGCGCGGATCGTGGAAATTGAGCCCGCGCACGCCGCTGGCCGCGTAATCGAGCGCTTCGCCGAGGGTGGCGAAATCGGAGAATCGGCGCGGCAACGCATCCTCGGTCGGGGTCGGCGCGATGGTGCGCGCGCCCTCGTCAAGTCGCTCAGGTTGCTCGGTCATCATTCTATTCGCGCCCTTATCGCGGTATCTCTTCAGGAGTATACGAACCCCGTCCAACCTACGCCTGTGCCCCGCGCTGACGTTCAAATTCCGTTCCGACTGTGGCACAATGATGGCGCGATGCCTTCATCACGCCGTCCCGCCCCGCCGCTGACGCCCGAGTCGCTCGACCGGATGGCGCTGCGCTATGTCGAGCGGTTCGCGACGACGCGAGCGAAATTAGCCGATTATTTGAAGCGCAAGATCCGCGAGCGGGGGTGGGAAGGGCCGGCGGCCGATCCGGTGGCGATCGCCGAGCGGATGGCCGAACTCGGCTATGTCGACGATCGCGCGTTCGCCGGCGCGCGGGCGCGATCGATGGCGCGGCGCGGGCTGGGCGCGCGGCGAGTCAGCCAGGCATTTCATCTCGCGGGGATCGAAGCCGAAGACGCCGAGGCGGTGGCGCCGGAAATCGCCGAGAACGCCCTCGATGCGGCGCTCGCGCTTGCCCGGCGCAAGCGGATCGGGCCGTTCGCGACCGCTGCGCCCGACCGCGCGACCCGCGAAAGGCAGCTCGCCCAGATGGTGCGCGGCGGGCACGATTTCGGGCTGTCGCGGCGGATCGTCGACATGATGCCGGGCGCGGACGTCGAGACATTTTCTGTCGAATGAAGGCGCCAATGCTTCCCTTATGTGCCAAACAGGGGCATCACCTTTTTGCCATCGCCGCGCTCTGTGCTAGGCGGTGACGGGGGGAATGTGATCATGCGTGTCGAACCTCAACCGATGCCCGACGACGGCGCCTTCGCCAATGACGAGCCCAGGCTGGTCGAACTGGCCGAGGACGAGCGCCATGTCGGCACGCTCAAATGGTTCGACGTGACGCGCGGGTTCGGCTTCCTGGTCGCCGACGATCCCGAGATCGGCGACATTCTGGTGCATTTCTCGGTGCTTCAGGCGCATGGCCGACGCAGCCTGCCCGAAGGCGCGCGGGTCGAGTGCCTGACCGTCCGGCGCGACCGCGGGCTGCAGGCGCGCGAGGTGCTGTCGATCGACCTGACCAACGCGATCGAGCCGGTGCCGCGCACCGGCGGGGCGAATCATGCCGAGCTGGACGCGATGCTGGAGCAGGCCGGGCCGTTCGAGCCGGTGCGGGTCAAATGGTTCAATCGGCTGAAGGGTTACGGATTCCTGGTTCGAGACGACGATTCGGCCGACATTTTCGTTCATATCGAGACGCTGCGGCGCGGCGGGCTGGGCGAGGTCGAGCCAGATCAGCCGTTGCGCGCGCGGATCGTCGACGCGCGCAAGGGCCCGCTTGCGGTGATGGTCGAGGACGACGCGTGAAGGCTGCGATGGCGGGGCTCGCATTAGGGCTGGCCGCGCTCGGCGGGTGCAAGGGGCACGCCGACGGCGCGGCGGCAAGCGGTCAGGCGGCGCCGGCGAAGACGGTCAGCGTGACGATCGTCAGCGCCAACGGACGGCACGACTTTACGGTGGAGGTCGCGCGCACCGCGGCCGAACAGGAACAGGGGCTGATGTATCGCACCGATCTCGCCGATGACGGCGGGATGCTGTTCGCGCCCTATCCGCCCGAAGGCGGGCCGCCGCGCGAGGCGAGTTTCTGGATGAAGAACACGCCGAGCCCGCTCGACATCATCTTCATCCGCGCCGACCATTCGATCGCGCGGATCGCCGAAAATGCGGTGCCGTTCGACCAGACGCCGATTCCCTCGGGCGAGCCGGTCGCCGCGGTGCTCGAGCTGAAGGGCGGGCGGACGTCTGCGCTGGGGATCGCCGAGGGCGACAAGGTGAGCTGGACGGGTGGGTGAGGGCGCGCTTGCCCGACCATCGATCTTGATATAATGATGATATCATCTTTTCTCCGACTCGGGGGATTCATGATGATTGCTGCACTCGGCGTTTTCGCCGCCGCCACGCTCGCTCTCGGGCAGGCCGCTACTTCGACATCGACCGAAACCGCGATCACCGCGCCGGGGCCGCAGGGCGACCTCGCCGGGACGATGCTGCAGCCGCCCGGCGGCGGCCATGCGCCGGTGGTGCTGATGATCCCCGGATCGGGGCCGACCGACCGTGACGGCAACAACCCGATGGGGGTCAAGGCGGCGTCGCTCAAGCTGCTCGCAGAGGGGCTGGCGGCACACGGGATCGCCAGCGTGCGGGTCGACAAGCGCGGGCTGTTCGGCAGCGACAAAGCGATCGCCGACGCGAACAAGGTAACGATCGGCGATTATGCGAGCGACGTGCATAATTGGATCGACGTGATCCGCACGCGCACCGGCGCGCGCTGCGTGTGGGTGCTGGGGCATAGCGAGGGCGGGCTGGTCGCGCTCGCCGCGGCGCAAGCGCCGGCGGGGATTTGCGGGCTGGTGCTGGTCGCCGCGGCGGGGCGGCCGATCGGCGAGGTGATGCGCGCACAGCTCCACGCCAACCCTGCCAACGCGCCGATCCTCGATGAGGCCGACGCCGCGATCAGCGCGCTCGAGGCGGGCAAGAGCGTCGATGCAAGCAAGCTCAACCCGGCGCTGGCGCCGCTGTTCAACCCGGCGGTGCAGGCCTATGAGATCGATCTGTTCAGCCACGATCCCGCGAAGCTGATCGCGGCGTACAAGGGCCCGGTGCTGATCGTGCAGGGCGAGCGCGACATGCAGGTCAGCGTCGAGGACGACGCGAAGAAGCTCGCCGCGGCCGATCCCAAGGCGACGCTGGCGCTGGTGCCGGCGATGAACCATGTGCTGAAGGCAGTGGCGAGCGACGATCGCGCGGCCAATATCGCCACCTATGGCGATCCGGCATTGCCGCTCGCGCCAGGGGTGGTCGAGCGGATCGCCGATTTCGTGCGGGGCCACGCCGCAAAGTAATGCGGCGGCAGTTGCGGGGCTGCGCCGGGGCGGCTAAGCGGCGGGCATGGGCATCTTGAAGAACACCTTCACCTGGTGGAACGGCATCACCTTCGGCACCTGGATGGGCCTGCGCGGCAAATCGCGGATCGGCGAGGACGCGCTGGGCAATGTCTATTTCGAAGGCGGCAAGGATCCCAACGGCATCCCGCGCCGCTGGGTAGTCTATAAGGGCTCGAACGACGCCAGCCGGGTGCCGCCCGACTGGTTCGGCTGGCTGCATCACCAGATCGACGACGTGCCCGAGCGCGCGCTGCCGCCGGTGCGCGGCTGGGAGAAGCCCGCGGTGCCCAACATGACCGGCACCGCGCTTGCCTATCGTCCGCCGGGGGCACTCGAAAAGGGTGGCCGCCGCGCCGCCGCGACGGGCGACTACGAAGCCTGGAGCCCCGAAGGGTGAGACGCGGCTGGATCGCCGGCGGGGTCGCCCTGGCGGTGGTGCTCGCGGCCGGCGCCTGGCAGAGCGTCGCCTGGCTGCATGACGGCCGCGCCGAGGCCGAGGTCGCGCCCGCGCCGACGCCGAGCGCGTCGCCGAGCGGCCAGCAGCAGAGCGATTCGAGCACCGGCGTCGTCACGATCGATACGCCGCAATCGACCGACACCGAAGCGGGCGCGACGCCGATGGCCGAGCGGGTCGCGGTGCTCGGCGTGCTCAACAAGCGCAACGGCGATACGCGCGACATCACGATGAAGCCGGGCCAGGCGGTGCGCGTCGGCGACGCGGTGATCCGCCTGCGCGCGTGCGACACGACCGCGCCGTGGGAGCCGCAGGATTTGACCGGGGCGTTCGTCCAGCTCGACGTCAAGGCGAGCGACCAGCAATGGCGGCGGGTTTTCTCGGGCTGGCTCTACAAGGAACGGCCCGAGCTCAACGTCGTGCAGAACGCGATCTACGACGTGTGGCCGAAGAGCTGCAAGATGTCGCGCCCCGACAGCGGGCCTGACAGCGTGTCGGCGGCGTCGGTTCTCGGATCGGGGGCGTCGAGCGCGAAGAAGTCGCCGGCGCCGGCCGCCGAGAATGACGGCGCCGATGCCGCCGAAGCCGATGCGCCGGTGGTGACGACCGATGCGGTGCCCGCGCCCGCGCCGAGCGCGTCGCCCAGCAACGCCAGGTAATCGCGCCGCGAAATCTCGATCGCGCCCATCGAGGCGAGGTGATCGGTCTGAAACTGGCAATCGAGTAGAGTGAAGCCGCCCGCCTTCAGGCGCGCGACGAGCCAGGTCAGCGCGACCTTGGAAGCGTCGGTCGCGCGGCTGACCATGCTCTCGCCGAAAAAGGCGCGGCCGAGCGCGAGGCCGTAGAGCCCGCCGACGAGGCGGTCACCGTCCCAGCATTCGACCGAATGCGCGTAACCGAGGCGGTGGAGCGTGACGAACACGTCCTCGATGGGATGGTTGATCCAGGTGTCAGGGCGGTTGGCGGTCGCCTCTGCACAGAGCGCGATGACCTCCTCGAACGCGGTATCGGCGGTGACGCGGAAGCGGTTCGCGGCGATCGTCTTGCGCAGCGAATGCGAGGGGCGGAAGGTGTCGAGCGGCAGGATCGCGCGCTCCTTGGGTTCGACCCAATAGACGCCCGAGGCCTCGCGGTGATCGGCCATCGGGAAGACGCCCACCGCATAGGCGCCGAGGACGAGTTGCGGGTCGAGCGTGGCCATCGACGCTTATGGTGGAGAGCGCGGCGCGCCGAGGCAAGGCCGCGCGCAAAACAAAAGGACCGGCGGTTTCCCGCCGGTCCCTTGGGTTGTTCCAGGCGCGCCGGGGCGCGGGATGTTACTTATGGCAATCGAGCGTCTTGCCGTCGGGCTTGGTCAGCTTGATCGCGTCCTGATTGCCGGTGAGCGTGTAGCCGCCGCCGACCAGCGGATCGCCGTCCTTGTCAGCCTTGAGCACGACCGGCGCCGCACCCTTGGTCGGGTGGACATTGGCCTGGGTGTTGCCCTTGAAGAAGTCGACATAGGCAAGGCTGTTGTCCTTGCACCGGAAGGTGACCGACGCGGTCATCGACGGCGGCAGCGTCACCGGCGCGGCGTTCGCGAGCTGCGAGGCCATCGGATCGGGCGACGTGGTGTCGACGACGGTGGGTTTGGTTTCCTTGCACGCGCCCAGCGAAAGAGCGAGCGCGGCGGCGGCGGTCATCAGGGGGAGTGACTTCATAGCGGCGCGGTGCTTCGCGCATGCAACAAGGTTCGTCAAGAGGGTATGTTAACCCTCTCACGAGCCCCTGTGTAAAAAGCAATAAAGTAACAGGGTTCGATTGACAAGTAGGGCCGCAGCGGACCGTTCAGGCCAGGCCGAGATCGGCGGGGCCGAAGGCGTGGGGCAGGAGCTCGGACAGGCGATAGGTGGCGATCGACTCGCCCTCCGCGCCGGCGCAGTGGACCAGGATGTCGCGACCGCCGATCTGCGCCGCCTCGTTGATGACCTGACGGCAGCGGCCGCAGGGGCCGACCGGATCGCTGCCGGTCGGTTTGCCATCGACCATCAGCCCGCCGATCACGCCGATCTCGGCGACGTCGGCGAGACGGCCCTGCGCGTTGGCGGTGGCGAGTGCGACCGTCTCGGCGCACAGCGACAGGCCGTAGCTGGCATTCTCGAAATTGCAGCCGGTGACCATCGTGCCGTCGGTCATCAGCAGGGCAGCGCCGACCGCGAAGTTGGAATAGGGCGCGTGCGCGTGGCGCGCGGCGGTGCGCGCGGCGGCGATCAGGTCTTCGCGAGTCGTCATGGCGTCACCACGTCCCAATGGATCGGCCCCGATACGCCGTCGACACGGCGGATGTCGCTTGCCTGCCAGATGCGCCAAGGGCGAGCGGCGTAATCGGGCGAAAAGAAGCGGCGCGCTTCCCAGATCGGGCGCGGGATCGCGGCTGAGACCTGGTAGGCGCGCTCGACCGGCTTGGTGATCTTGATGAGCATCGGCTCGCCCGTATGCGTTTCGGCGACGACGAGGAAGCGCTTTATCTGCTCGATCAGCACCGCACGATCCGGGTGGGCGTCGCAATCGGGACTGAACGACAGGTCGAGCACCGCGGGTAACATCCCGGACGTGCGCGGGACGGTGGTGACGAAATTGTCGGCCTGGGCGGCGCCGTCCTGACAGAACGACCATTGGTGGACCGCGCCGCGCCGAAGCCCCGCGGCGGCGGCGCCCTGCCAATTGTCGGCGAAGCGCTGATCGCGGCCGTGCGCGCCAGAGGTCGCGCGCAGATAGGCGAAATCCGCGCCGCGCGCGGCGAGCGTTGGCCAGACGATCGCTCCTTGCGCGTCCGACACATCGACGCCCTGGATCGGATATTTGCGCGGCGCCGGCGCCCAGCGGGTCGCATAGACCCACCGGGCGACGGCGCCGAGCAACGCCAGCACCAGTCCGGCGGCGATCCGCCCGATCAAAGTACTCCACCAGCGCAACAGTTTACCCCCGGATGTGCAGAACGCAGATGAGCGTGAACAGCCGCCGCGCGGTATCGAAATCCACCTCGATCTTGCCCTCCAGCCGTTCCCTGAGCAGATCGGCGGCCTCATTGTGGATGGCGCGCCGGGCCATGTCCACCGTCTCGATCTGCTGCGGGGTGGAGGCACGGATCGCCTGATAATAGCTGTCGCAGATCGCGAAATAGTCGCGGATCGGGCGGCGGAAGCGCGCCAGGCCGAGGACGAGCGTTTCGAGATGGCTGCCGTCCTCGCGGTCGATACGCAGCGCGAGGCGGCCTTCCTCGACGCTGAGCGCGAGGCGGTAAGGGCCGGCATAGCCGTCTGCGTGCGGTTTCTGCGGGGCGAAGCGGTTGTCCTCGATCAGATCGTAGATCGCGATGCGGCGTTCCTGCTCGATATCGGCGTTGCGCCACAGGATGGTGCGCTCGTCGAGGGTCACGTCGATGATCCGCGGATCGGCCATGCGTCAGCCTATCGGCGAGGAGCGTGGCTGAATCAACGATCCACATGATTCTTCCCAACAGCCTCTTTGAGCGGGCGGTCGAGCAGTTTAGGAAGCGTGCCATGGCCACGATCGCACTCGCCCCCACGGCGCCCGCCGCCGAAGGAACCACGCTGCCGCAGAATGTCGAGGCGGAAGCGGCGATGCTCGGCGCGATGATGATCGACAACCGCCTGGCCGACGAGCTGATCGACCGGCTGGTGCCCGAGCATTTCTACGAGCCCGTCCACGGCCGTATCTTCGCTGCGATCAAGACGCTGCGCGGCGCCGACATGCTGGCGACGCCGGTGACGCTGAAGCCGATGTTCGAAGCCGATTTGGGCATGAAGGAATTGGGCGGGCCGGCGTATCTGGCGCAGCTCACCGGATCGGGCGCGGGGCTGATCGGCGCGCGGCAGTTCGCGCAGCAGATCTACGATCTCGCGATGCTGCGATCGCTCGTGACGGTAGGGCGAACGCTGGTCGAGCGGGCGATGGACACCTCCGAAGAGGTCAATCCGCGCGCGCAGATCGAGGCGGCCGAGGAGGAATTGTTCAAGGTTGCGGCCGATGGCGGCAACGAGAACACCGTCAAGAGCTTCGCCCAGGCGACCACCGCCGCGGTCAAGATGGCCGAGCGCGCGCTCAATTCGGGCGGGCATCTGTCGGGGATCACGACCGGGCTCGATTCGGTCAATTCGAAGATCGGCGGCATGCACCGCTCCGACTTGATGATCCTCGCCGGGCGCCCGGGCATGGGCAAGACCTCGCTCGCCACCAACATCGCGTTCAACGCGGCGCGGCGCTGGATGCGCGACATGGAGGACGGGATCGAGCCCGAGCGGTCGCTGGGCGCGAAGGTCGCGTTCTTCAGCCTCGAAATGTCGGCCGATCAGTTGGCGACGCGTATCCTGGCCGAGCAATCGCGGATCAGCTCCGAAGCGCTGCGCATGGGCAAGATCAGCCGCAGCGAATTCGGGCAATTGGCGGCGGCGGCGGCGGACCTCGAGAAGCTGCCGCTGTTCATCGACGATACCGCGGGCCTGTCGATCAGCGCGCTGCACACGCGGATGCGGCGGCTGCAGCGGCGGCAGAACAACCAGATCGGGCTGGTGGTGGTCGATTATCTGCAATTGCTCGCCGGATCGGGGCGCAGCGCGAGCGACGGCCGTGTGCAGGAAATTTCGGAGATCAGTCGCGGGCTCAAGACCTTGGCGAAGGATCTTAATGTGCCGGTCTTGGCGCTGTCGCAGCTCAGCCGCGCGGTCGAGCAGCGCGAGGACAAAAGGCCGCAGCTTTCGGATTTGCGCGAGTCGGGCTCGATCGAGCAGGACGCCGACATGGTCTGGTTCGTGTTCCGCGAGGATTATTACGTTGCGGCGAAAGAGCCCAAGCGGCCCGCCGAGGGCGACGACGCCAAGGTGTTCGAGGACCATGCAAGCTGGGCGAGCAGCATGGAGCGGGTGTACGGCCTCGCCGAGCTGATCGTCGCCAAGCAGCGCCACGGCGCGACCGGCAAGGTGACGCTGAAGTTCGAGCCCGAGGTGACGCGGTTCAGCGATTTGGCGGTCGATCCGTATTGAGCGCTGCGCCGCTATCCCTCTCCCCTTGCGGGAGAGGGACACGGAGACTTGGCGAGCGAAGCGAGCTTAGTCGGAGTTGGGTGAGGGGTGGGCGAGCCGCAGGCTCGCCGCGACGCCGAGCGTCGTTCACCCTCACCAACTGCGCCTAGGCAGCGAGCTGCCAAGGCTCCGTATCCTCTCCCGTCAAGGGAGAGGAAGTTAGGTCAAAATGCCGGCTCTTCACCGGGCTTTTCGGGGACATGGATGCCGCATTCGACTTTTTCCCAGCCGCGCCATCTGCCCGCGCGGGGGTCTTCGCCGGGGCGGACCTTGCTCGTGCACGGCGCGCAGCCGATCGAGGGGTAGCCGTCGGCTTCGAGCGGGTGGCGGGGGAGGGCGTGGCGCTCGAAATAGGCGTCGAGCTCGGGCTTGGTCCAGTTGGCGAGCGGGTTGACCTTGAGGCGGCCCTCGGCGTCGGTGGTGTCGATCTCGAAGCGGGGGAGGCCGGTTCGGGTCGAGGACTGGAAGCCCTTGCGGCCGGTGAAGGTCGCGTCGAGGCCGGTGACGGCGCGGGCGAGGGGGCGGACCTTGCGCAGGTCGCAGCAGCCGTCGGGATCGTAAGACCAGCGCAGGCCGGTCTCGTCGCGCGCGGCGAGCTCGGCCGGGTCGGGGGCGAGGTTGACGAGGTTGAGGCCGAGTTGATCGGCGAGCCGGTCGCGATAGGCGAGCGTTTCGGGGAAATGCTTGCCGGTATCGAGGAACAGCACCGGCATGTCGGGCGCGGCGCGGGTGACGAGGTGGAGCAGCACCGCCGATTCGGCGCCGAACGACGACACGATCGCGGCCTCGCCGACGAGGCGATCGGCGATCACCGCGGCGAGCATCTCCCCGGCATCGTTGCCGCGGAACAGGTTGTTGAGGCGGATCGCGTCGGCTTGCGTGTAGCGCGGGCCCGTGTCGATCACGTCGCGCACGCGGCTAGCCATGGCGGAGCTTCCACACCGGCACCGCGTCGTCGGCGGCGTGTTGATAGACGTAAGGGTAAGCCGAGAGCGCGCGTTCGGCGGCGTCGCGCGCGATCGGCGCGTCGGGGGCAAAGCTGTCGAAGCCGCAGCGGCGCATGAAGAGGAGCTGGTCGACGAGGACGTCGCCGGTCGCCTTGATCTCGCCGTCATAGCCCGCCTCGCGCAGGATACGCGCCGAGGAATAGCCGCGGCCGTCGCGGAATTTGGGGAAGTCGATCTCGACCAGGCGAACGCGGGCGAGGTGGGGGATGAGCTGGCGGACGTCGTCGCCCGCCTCGATACGGACCGAGGCGGCGGCGGCTTGATCGAGGAACGCGTCGAGCGTGACGGCCGGTTCGTCGGCGGGGGCGTCGGTGCGGTAGCGCAAGCTCATCTCACCCCTCCCTTTCAAGGGAGGGGAAGGGGGTGGGTGCGAGCGGCATCGCCGCGAGCCCGGCGCGAGCAGCGCCCGACACGGCATCGAGCCGTGCCGTGCGCTCACCCACCCCTTGATCCCCTCCCTTGAAAGGGAGGGGAGAAAGGCCGTTACCCATAAATCGCCTCCTTGAAGGGCTCGACGCCGACGCGGCGGTAGGTGTCGAGGAAGCGCTCGTCCGGCTGGCGCAGGCGGACATAGGCGTCGAGGGTCTTTTCGACCGCATCGACCACGCCGTCCTCGTCGAAGCCGGGGCCGGTGATCTTGGCCGCGCTTACGTCCTCCGCGCCCGATCCGCCGAGCAGGAGCTGGTAATTCTCGGTGCCTTTGCGGTCGACGCCGAGGATGCCGATATGGCCGGCATGGTGGTGGCCGCAGGCGTTGATGCAGCCCGAAATCTTGATCTTGAGCTCGCCCAGGTCGCGCTGGCGGTCGATATCGGCGAAGCGCGTCGAGATTTTCTGCGCGAGCGGGATCGAGCGCGCGTTGGCGAGGCTGCAATAATCGAGGCCGGGGCAGGCGATGATGTCGCTGACGAGGTCGAGGTTGACGTCCGCGAGCCCGGCGGCGTCGAGTGCCTGCCAGACGGCATAGAGGTCGGCCTTGCGGACGTGCGGCAGGACGAGGTTCTGTGCGTGGGTCGCGCGGAGTTCGTCGAAGCTGTAGCGCTCGGCGAGGTCGGCGACGATGTCCATCTGCTCGGCGGAAATGTCGCCTGGGATGCCGCCGACCGGCTTCAGGCT
The DNA here is from genome assembly GCA_051954635.1 of Sphingomonas sp. Lineage (GTDB taxonomy): Bacteria > Pseudomonadota > Alphaproteobacteria > Sphingomonadales > Sphingomonadaceae > Sphingomonas. The sequence goes on from JBQCHO010000164.1 coordinate 11,009, forward strand.
GATATTGGCGATGGCGTAGCCGGGCGCCTTGTGGGGGGCGACCTGGCGATCGAGCCACAAGGCGAAATCGGGGTCGCTGCGGTCGATCTCGTCGGGCGCGTCGGGCTCGAACGTGGGCGGCGCGAAATAGGCGGCGATGCGGTCGAACTCGGCGCGCGGGGGATCGACATCGCGGCCCTCGAAGCCCGCGAACTCTTCCTCGACCTGGCGGGTAAATTCTTCCGCGCCAAGCTCATGGACGAGGATCTTCATGCGCTGCTTGTGGATGTTGTCGCGCCGCGCATTGCGGTTCCACACGCGCAGGATCGCCTGGACGTAGCTGAACAGCCGATCGGCTGGGCAGAAGGCGCGGATCAGCGGCGCGATCATCGGCGTGCGGCCCATCCCGCCGCCGGCATAGACTTCGAACCCGTCCTCGCCGGCCTCGTTGCGCACAAGGCGCAGGCCGCAATCGTGCCAGCGGATCGCGGCGCGATCGGTGTCGGCGGCGGTGACGGCGAATTTGAACTTGCGGGGCAAGTAACTGAATTCGGGCATGAAGGTCGTCACTTGTCGGAGCCGCTCGGCCCAAGGGCGCGGATCGGCGATCTCGTCGGCGGTGGCGCCGGCATATTGATCGGCCGAGATGTTGCGCACACTTTCGCCCGAGGTCTGGATCGCGTGCATCTCGACCGTGGCGAGATCGGCAAGAATGTCAGGCGCTTCGGCGAGCTTTATCCAGTTATACTGGATGTTCTGGCGGGTGGTGAAATGGCCGTAGCCGCGATCATATTTGCGCGCGATCTCGGCAAGCATCCGCATCTGGCGCGAGTCGAGCGTGCCATAGGGGATCGCGACGCGCAGCATGTAAGCGTGGAGCTGGAGGTAAAGGCCGTTTTTCAGGCGGAGCGGCTTAAACTGGTCCTCGGTCAGCTCACCGGCGATGCGGCGCGCGGTCTGGTCGCGAAATTCCTCGACGCGAGCGTCGACGATGGCCTGATCGTATTGGTCGTACCGATACATGGTCAGATCACCCAGCTGCCGATCGCGGGATCGGCGGGTTTGAGCGTGAGATCGGGGCGCACGGTGGGGCCGAGCGCGCGGATGCGGTCCTTGATGTGGGCGGGGCGGGGGCCGTCGGGGCCGGGCTCGGCCTCGATTACGGCCGCGCCGGCGACGTGGCATGCGTTTTCCTCGGCGCGGGCGATGGCGTCGCCATGCTCGCCGACATCCTTGGCATCCTCGACGTGGCGCGACCAGTCTTGGCCGGTCCACCAGACGACCGCGCCGCTTTTCAGGTCGTTGCCGAGCAGCAGCTTCATGCCACCGTCCCGTGGATCGAATGCGCGCGGCGTGCCCAATGGCCGAGGCGATCCTCGGCATCCGAGAGCGAAACGACCTCGCCGACGACGATGATCGCGGGGCTCTGCACGCGCTCGCGCTTCACCATCGGTCCGAGATCGGTGAGCAGCGTGCGGATGGCGCGGGCGCCGTCGAGCGTGCCCTTTTCGAGCACCGCGACGGGCATGTCAGGGGCGACGCCGTCGGCGATCAGCTTCTCGGCGATCGCGTCGGCGGTGGCGACGCCCATATAGATGACGAGTGTCCGGCCTTGGCCGGCGAGACCCGACCAGTTCTGGTCGCTGAGCCCCTTGCACTGTCCGGCGACGAAACTGACGGCGCTCGAATAATCGCGGTGGGTGAGCGGGAGCATGGCCTCCGCCGCGCATCCGAGCGCCGCCGACACGCCGGGGATCACCTCGACAGGCAATCCCGCAGCGCGAACTGCTTCGACTTCCTCACCGCCGCGGCCGAAGATGAACGGGTCGCCGCCCTTCAAGCGGACGACGACGCTGCCGGTCTTCACATGCGCGACGATGAGGGCGTTGATCCCTTCCTGCGGCACGGTATGGCGCGAGCGCTTCTTGGCGACCGAAATGCGCTGAGCCGTGGGCGGCGCGATATCGAGCACGCGCGGATCGACCAGGCCGTCATGGACGACGACATCGGCGCTTTTCAACGCCTCGACCGCGCGCACGGTGAGCAGACCGGGATCGCCGGGCCCAGCGCCGACCAGGATGACGCGCCCGCGGGCGCCGGGATCGAGAAGACTTGCCATGATGGCGAATCTGGCGGCGGCGGGCGCGCGGCGCAAAGGATGGATGCTTTGCCGCGGGGAAGCGAAACTTTGCGACGAGCCGGGCGCGACAAATTACGTTTTCGTAACCACGCCAGCCTAAGCCTCGGCGAGCGAGATGAGGCACGAGACGCGATCATTCGAAGCGGCGCTGGGGGCTGCAACCACTGCCCGTGCGCGCGGATCCGGCTGGATGTTGCCGATCATCCTAGCGGCCGCGTTCCTGGCGGCGCACGGACTTGGCATCGTCCTCTTCCCCGGGATTGCGCGGACCTTCTCGCTGGTTTTCCTGGTCGGCGCGCCCGCCGGCGCAGCGCTCGCTTGCGCCCTGCGCGCGCGGCGCGACGCGCGAACCGAGGGTTGGGTCGCGCTGACGCTCGCGGCGGGATTGTGGTCGGCGGGCATGGCGGCGACGGCGTTCTTCGCCAACGCCAGCGGCGTCGGCGCGCTCAGCATGCTGCTGTTCGTGCTGTACGGCGTCCCCGTCATCTACCTTGTCGCCAGCCCGGAGCATGAAAGCCCGCAGATCAGGGTGATCGACGGCGCGCTCGCGCTGCTGCTCGGCTATCTGTTCTTCGTCCACACCTTCGCCTTCACGACGATGATGGGCGCCGATGCGGCCGGGGTGGTCGGGTTGCGGCTGATGTTCGACGTGGAAAATATCGCGCTCGCCGGGTTTGCCGCGCTGCAGTTCGCGATCAGCCGCGATCGGGCGCGTCGATCGCTGTTCTTCGCGCTGACGCTGTTCACCGCGGCTTACCTGGTGACCGCGGCCTATATCAATCACATGCAGGCCGATAGCGATTACGGCCTGCCGGTCGACCTGGTGATCGACCTGCCGTTCCTGTTGCTTGCCGTGATGGCGAGCGGGCCGGCTATCGCGCCGTCGCGACCGCTAGCGTCGCGGCTCGTCGCGACATTGGTCGACGCGGGCAGCCCGTTGATGCTCGCGCTGATGCTGGTGGCGGTGTCGATCCTCTCGCTCGGCCGCGCGCAGGAGCTGGCGATTTCGGGGCTGGTGGTTGCCTCGCTTGGCCTCGGCGTGCGGAACATGCTGGCGCAGGCGCGGATCACGACCCAGGCGGATCGGCTCGACACGCTGGCGCGGCACGACGCGCTGACCGGGCTCGCCAACCGACGCGAGTTCGACGATGTCCTGGCGCATCAATGCGGGCATTCCGGCGACGCGCGACCGATCGCCTTGCTGATGATCGACGTCGACCATTTCAAGGTGCTCAACGACTCGCTCGGGCACCGTACCGGCGACGAGCGGCTGCATATGGTGGCGCTGGCGCTGGCGTCGTGCCTAGTGGAGCGCGACGGGCTGGCCGCGCGCTATGGCGGCGAGGAATTCGCAGTCATCCTGCCCGGTGCGACCCACAGCGACGCGCGTGACATGGGCGAGTCGATCCGCAACGCGATCGCGAGCCTGCGGTTGGCGTCACCCTGTCAGCGCGGCTATGTGACGGTGAGCGTCGGGGTGGCTCATTTCGATGGCGCGGATCGACCGACAGCGGATGCCCTGGTGCGTGCCGCCGATGCGGCGCTCTACGCGGCCAAGAATGACGGGCGCGACTGCGTCAAGGCGCTGCCGCTGCCCGCCGCCTAGCCTAGCTGTCGCGCAGGCCGATGCCGATCGAGGCGCGGGTCTGGTCGACTTCGCTCGAGACGACCGGATAGGCGCAGTAATCGGCGGCGTAATAGGCGCTCGGGCGGTGGTTGCCCGACCAGCCGATGCCGCCGAACGGCGCGGCCGATGAGGCCCCGTTGGTCGGGCGGTTCCAGTTGACGATGCCGGCGCGGGCGTTGGCCCAGAACTGGTCGTAGAGCTTCGGGTTCTGGCTGAGCAGCGACGCCGAGAGGCCGTATCGCGTGTTGTTCGCCTCGGCGATCGCGGCTTCGAAGTCAGGCACGCGGATGATCTGGAGGACGGGGCCGAACAGCTCGATATCGGGGCGGTCGCGGATGTCGGTGACGTCGATCAGGCCGGGGGTGAGGAACGGGCGGTCGTCGATCGGGCGCTCCATGTGGCGCAGCGGGCGGCCGCCATGCGACATCAGCGTCACGAAGCTCTCGGTGAGCTGGTCGGCGGATTCGTTGTCGATCACCGGCCCCATGAACGGGGCGGGATCGGCGTGCGGCTCGCCGACGATGATGCGACCGGTGAGCTTGACGAGCTCGTCGATCAGCGGCTGGCAGTTGGCTTCGTCGACAATCAGGCGGCGCGCGGCGGTGCAGCGCTGGCCCGCCGAGGTGAACGCCGATTGGACGATCAGCACCGCGGTCGAGTGCAGATCGGGCGTTTCCCAAGCGATGATGGGGTTGTTGCCGCCCATTTCCAGCGCGAGGATCTTCTCGGGCCGCTCGGCGAACTGGCGGTTGAGCGCGATGCCGGTGCGCGCCGAGCCGGTGAACAGCAGGCCATCGATGCCGTCATGCCCGGCCAGCGCCTTGCCCTCGGCCGGGCCGCCGATGACGAGGCGGACGCAGCCTTCGGGGATGCCCGCGGCGTGATAGCAATCGACGAGGAAGGCGCCCGAGGCGGGGGTCTTTTCGGAGGGTTTGAAGATCACGGCGTTGCCCGCGATCAGCGCGGGGACGATGTGGCCGTTGGGCAGATGCGCAGGAAAATTGTAGGGCCCGAGCACCGCGAGCACGCCGTGCGGCTTGTGGCGCAGCGCCATGCGGACGCCGGCCTGGCCTTCGAGGCGGCGCTGCGGGGTGCGCTCGGCATAGGCCTTGATCGAGATATCGACCTTGGCGATCACCGTATCGACCTCGGTGCGGGCTTCCCACAGCGGCTTGCCGGTTTCGCGGGCAATGACATCCGCGAACTGCTCGTAACGGCCGCGCACGACATTGGCGAAACGGCGCAGCGCCTCGGTGCGGTTGGCGAGCGGCTGCGCGGCCCAGGCGGCCCAGCTTTCGCGGGCGCGGGCGACCTCGGCATCGACGTCGCTGACAGCGCCGCGCCACAGCACCGCGCCGGTCGCGGGCTCGCTTGAGACGATTTCGGTTACGCTCATGTAAATCCTTCTTCCCGCCGCGGCTCTTGCCCGAAACCGCAGCGCTTTTCCACACCCGCCTCTTCACTCTTCCGTTCGCCCTGAGCTTGTCGAAGGGCGAGGCTCGAACAATGTGCTTCGACAAGCTCAGCACGAACGGCGAGGATCACGCCAGCGCCCGTCCCATTTCGCGGATGGCGGCGATCTTGGCATCGAAGCGCGTCCAATCGTCGTCCTCGGCGATCGGGGACCAGATCGCCTCGACCTCGTCGATCAGCATCGAGCAGGGTTCCGGCCTGCGCCAATAAGGGTGATCGCGGGTCGCGCGCGGCGTGTAGGTGGCGAGCGCGTCGCGGACCTCGCCGAACGCCTGGTAGGCGGGGGTGTCGGGCAGGTCGCCGGCAAAGGCGTCGAAGAAGAAGCGGTCGATCCGGGTCGCGGTCGAGCGCAGCGCCTGTTCGATGGTCTGGACGAGGGCGCGGTCCTCGGCCGGGTCGCGCGGGCGGAGACCGAGGCGCCACAGAATCGCGGTCGAGACGGCGCGTTGATAGCGGTCGCCGAAGGTGTCGAGCGCGGCGATCAGCGGCTCGGCGTCGCTCAGCAGGCGCAGCGAAATGGCCAGTTGCGCGGCATCCCAGTGGATCGCCTCGGGCTGGCGGCCGAAGGCGTAGAGGCCGGCATGGTCAAAATAGGCGGCGGTGAAGGCGGGATCCCAGGTCGGGGCGAAGCGCCACGGGCCGTAATCGAAGCTCTCGCCGCTGACGTTGATGTTGTCCGAGTTGAGCACGCCGTGGACGAAGCCCGCCGCCATATAGCTCGCGGCGAGGCGCGCGGCGCGATCGACGATGTGATCGAGCAAGCGGGCGGCGGCGTCGTCGCCGCCGGGATCGGCGTAGAAATGGCGCAGCGTATAATCGACGAGGCGGGCCATGTTCTCGGCATCGCGATCGCAGGCGAGGCGCTGGAAGGTGCCGATGCGGATATGGCCGTGGCTGAGGCGGACGAGCACCGAGGAGCGGGTCGGCGAGGGCTCGTCGCCGCGATCGAGCGCCTCGCCGGTTTCGATCAGCGAGAAGCTCTTCGAGGTCTCGACGCCGAGCGCCTCGAGCATTTCGGTGGCGAGCACCTCGCGGACGCCGCCCTTCAGCGTCAGGCGACCGTCGCCGAAGCGGCTATAGGGCGTCTGGCCCGAGCCCTTGGTGCCGAGATCGAGCAAGCGGTCGCGGTCGTCGCGAAGCTGTGCATAGAGGAAGCCGCGGCCGTCGCCGATGTCGGGATTGTACTGGCGGAACTGGTGGCCGTGATAGCGCAGCGCGAGCGGGGTCGGGAGCGTGCCGGCAAGCGGCTGGAAGCGGCCGAAATGGGCGAGCCATTCGGTGTCGCTCAGGTAGTCGAGGCCGACGCTTGCCGCGACGCGGTCGTTGCGGAAGCGCAGGCGCGTCTCGGGGAAGCGCGCCGGGGCGACGGGATCGTAGAAGGCGTCGCCCAATTCGAGGATCGCGGATTCGGGACGATAACGGGCGGGTTGCGGGGACGCGGCCATGCGGCGATATGGGGGGCGATGAGCGAGGGACGCAACCATGGCCGCGTTTGAGGACCGTCACTGGCAGTCGGCCGACGGGCTGAAGCTGCATTATCGTGACTATGCTGGCGGAGGAGAAGGGCGGCCGCCGATCCTGTGCCTGGCCGGGCTGACGCGCAACGCGCGCGATTTCGAGGAGGTCGCCGCGCGGCTGGCGGGCGACTGGCGCGTGATCGCGGTCGACCTGCGCGGGCGCGGCGACAGCGATTACGCCAAGGACAGCGCAAGCTACATGCCGCTGACCTATGTCGACGACGTGCTGGCGCTGCTCGACGAACTCGGGCTTGCGAAGGTGATCGCGTTCGGCACGTCGCTGGGCGGGCTGGTGACGATGCTGATCGCGGCCAAGGCGCGCGAGCGGCTGGCGGGGGCGCTGCTCAACGATGTCGGGCCCGAGATCGACCCGGCGGGGCTGGCGCGGATTCGCACCTATGTCGGCAAGCCGAGCAGCTTTCCGACCTGGATGCACGCTGCGCGCGCGGTCGAGGAAGCCAATGCCGACGTCTATCCCGATTACACGATCGACGACTGGCTGAAGATGGCCAAGCGGCTATATTACGTGAACGGCTCGGGGCGGGTCGTGCTCGATTACGACATGAAGATCGCCGAGCCGTTCCGCGAGCCCGGCGGCGAGGCGGCGCCCGATATGTGGCCGGCGCTCGACGCGCTGGCGGGGCTGCCGGTGCTGATCGTCCACGGCGCGCGATCGGACGTGCTGTCGGCAGCGACCGCCGCGAAGATGGCGGCGCGGCTGCCGGGGAGCGAGCTGGTCACCGTCGCCGAGGTGGGCCACACCCCGACGCTGGCCGAACCCGAGGTGATCGCGGCGACCGACCGGCTGCTCGCGCGCGTCGCGAAGGAACCCGCCGCGGCCTGACGCGTCTCGAAGGACGATGCCGTTCGATGCTCTTGTCTTCACGCCCCACGACGTCGATCTGTCGCGTTCGCCGCTGGCGGGCAAGATCGATGCCGAGACCTATGTGCTCGGCGCGTTCAATCCGGGGATGACGCGGCTTGCGAGCGGCAACCTGCTGCTGATGGTGCGGGTTGCCGAGGCGCTGAAACAGCCGATCCGCGATGGGCAGATCCATTCGCTGCGCTGGTTCGACGGCGGCTACACGCTCGATGCCTGGCCGCTCGACCTGGTCGATACGTCGGACCCGCGGACCTTCATGATGCGCGGCGGCGGCTGGCGGGTGCTGGCGCTGACCTCGATCTCGTGGCTGCTGCCGGTCGAACTCGACGCCGAGGGGCGCAAGGTGGTTGCGGTGCATTACGATCGGATCGTCGCGCCGGCGACCTCGTATCAAAGCTACGGCGTCGAGGATGCGCGGATCAGCCGGGTCGGCGGCCGTTACCTGATGACGACCTGTTCGGTCAGCCCCGAGCGGCAGGGGACCAGCCTCTACAGCTCGGACGACGCGCTCGACTGGACGCTCGAGGGGCTGGTGCTCGATCATCAGAACAAGGACATGCTGATCTTCGAGGGGCGGATCGGCGATAGCTACTGGGCGCAGACGCGGCCGCTCGGCGACGTCTATTTCGCCTATCCGCCGGGGAGCGACTGGCGCGCGGGGCCGTCGATCAATCTCGCCAGCTCGCCCGACGCGCTGCACTGGCGGCCGTGCGTCCACCCGGGGATCAGGCCGCATGCGGCGACTATGGCTACGGCGCGGATGGGCGGCGGCGCGCCGCCGATCCTCACCGATCAGGGCTGGTTGAGCCTGTGGCACGGGGTCGAGCCCAAGGGCGCGGTGGGCACGTATCGCACCTATTGGTCGCTGCTCGATCGTGACGAGCCGTGGCGGGTGGTGCGGAGCGACCATGTGCCGCTGATCGAGCCCGCGCCGACGCTCACGGCGCCGCTCAGCGAGCAGATGTATCTCGACAATGTCGTCTTCACGACCGGGATCGTCGATGGCGGCGATCATTTCGTCGTGGCGAGCGGGGAGGCCGACCTCGCCTGTAGGATCACTCATGTGGCGAAGAGTGCATTTGGTTTGGGCTAACCCGTCATGCCAGCGACGGCTGGCATCCATGTCTGTCGCGATCGTCGAAACGTCGCGTCTCGCCTCTGACAGAGATGGACCCCAGCCTTCGCTGGGGTGACGGAGGACTAGCGCGGCAGCTCGATGATTGCGTCGAGGCCGCCTTCGGGGCGGTTTTCGAGGAGGATGCGGCCGCCGGCGTCGGTGACGATCGCGCGGGCGAGGGCGAGGCCGAGGCCGATGCCGCCGGTGTCGCGGTTGCGCGAGCTTTCGAGGCGGGTGAACGGATCGAACACGTCGGCGAGGCGATCGGGCGGGATGCCGGGGCCGCGATCGGCGACGATGATGCGCACGCGGGTCGGCTCGGGCGCGATGCGGACGATCGCTGCGTCGCCATATTTGACCGCGTTCTCGATCAGATTGCGCACCGCGCGGCGCATCAGGCCGGGGCGCAGCTTCATCGTCAGGCGCTTGCCGTCCTCGAACGTGACGTCGTGATCGAGGTCGCGGAAATCCTCGACCACGGCGTCGACCAACGCGGTGAGGTCGACATCGACGGGCGGTTCGCTGGGGCGACCGAGGCGGGCAAGCGAGAGGATGTCGTCGAGCGTGCGGTTCATCTCGGCGATGATGTCGGCCATGCGCGCGCGATCGGTGTCGTCGTCGACCGATTCGATGCGGACACGCAGCGCCGCGAGCGGGGTGCGCAGATCGTGGCCGATCGCGCCGAGCATGCGATCCTTCTCGTCGAGCATCGCCGTCACGCGCAGACGCAGCGCGTTGAACGCCGTCGTCACCTCGCGGACGTCGGGCGGACCGGTTTCGGCGAGCGCTTCGTGATCGTCGCCCGGCTGGAAGCGGCGCGCGGCGTCGGCGAGCGACTTGAGCGGGAGCGAGATACGACGCCCGATCCACAGCACCGGCACAAGCACGATGCCGTAGAGGATCAGCGTCTGCGCGATGAGGCGCCAGATCCAACCCGGATCGCTGTTCGGCCACGGCGCGCGCAGCGTCAGCCAGCCCTGATCGGGCACCTGGACGGCGACGTCGACGATCGCGCCGAACCGGCGCAGTCGCGCGGAGCGCCGCTCGCTCATCCGGCGTGCGACCTGTTCCTTGTGCGATATTGGCCGCACCGAGGCGATCACCGGGCCGGTTTTGAAACCCGCCTGCGCAAGCGACGTCGCGATGCCCTGTTCGACCGACGTCTGCCGTTTGCGGCCTGGAGCGATCGGGTTCGCCGCGACGAGCCGGACATGGCCATGCCCCGCATCCGCCGCCGAGCCACTGTTGAGACGGTCTTCGGCGTCGATCAGGCGCGTGACGGTGGGCGTGATAATCTGTTCGAGGCGGAGCTGGCGGCGCTCACGCAGCAAGAGGCCAAAGTTTATCGCCTGCGCGACGAACAAGGCGATTGCCACGAGCAGCGCCATCTGGCCGGCAAGGCTGCGCGGCCAGAGCGAGCGCGCATTCACAGCCGCGTCACCTCGGCGGCGAGCGTGTAGCCGCCGCCCCAGACGGTCTTGATGATCTCGGGCGCCTTGGCGTCTTCTTCGATTTTCTTGCGCAGGCGGCTGACCTGGTTGTCGATCGCGCGATCGAACGCGCCGGCCTCGCGGCCTTGGGTCAGATCGAGCAACTGATCGCGGGTGAGCACCTGGCGCGGGCGCTGCGCGAGCGCGAGGAGCAGGTTGTATTCGCCGGTCGACAGCGGGACCGAGACGCCTTCGCGATCGACCAGGGTGCGCTCGCCGGTCTTGAGCACCCAGCCGGCGAAGCCGTAGCTGCCCGAATCGGGGGCGTGCTGGCGGGTGCCCGAGGCGGCGCGGCGCAGGATGACCTTGACGCGCGCGGCGAGCTCGCGCGGCGAGAAGGGTTTCACGACATAATCGTCGGCGCCCATTTCGAGGCCGACGATGCGGTCGGTCTCCTCGCTGCGCGCGGTGAGCAAAATGACGGGCAGGTCGCCACTCTCGCGGATGTGTCGGGTGAGGCTGAGGCCGTCCTCGCCGGGCATCATGATGTCGAGGATGACGAGATCGATCGCGTAGGCGGCGAGCCGGGTACGCGCGGCCTCGGCGTCGCCGGCCTGCGTCACGCGGAAGCCCTGCTTCTCGAGATATTTGGCGAGCGGCTCGCGGATCGAGCGCTCGTCGTCGACGAGCAGCAGGTGGGGAAGGTCGGCCATCGGCTCGTCGATTGCCATGATCTGCCTTTCAGGAAAAGAGCCGGGCGGGCGGGGAGGAAGTGCCCGCCCGGCTCAGGATCGACCGCGTTACTGGTCGGTCGACTGATCGTCGGCAGCCGGCGCGGCAGACTGGCGGGCCTGCCATTTGGCGCGCTTGGCGGCCATGCGCGCCTGCATCTTCGCCTTGATGGCGGCCATTTCGGACTGATCGATGCGGCCGTCATGGTTGGCGTCCATCTTGTCGAAGTGCGCGGTCGCAGCGGCTTCGGCCTCGGCTTTGGTGATGACGCCGTCGCCGTTGGCGTCCATCTCCTTCATCATGTCGCCATGATGGCCGCCCCGGCGATGCATGCCGGGCTGGGCATCGGTATCAGCGCCGGCCTGTCCGCCCTGCGCGGCGCGGCGCTGCTCCATCCGCTGGCGCATCGCCTCGCGCTGCGCCTGGACTTCGTCCTGGGTGATCTTGCCGTCGCCATTGGTGTCGGCCTTGGCGAAGCGCGCGTCGGCGGCGGCGATCGCCTCGGCACGGGTGACGACGCCGTCCTTGTTGGCGTCCATCCGGGCGAGCGGGTCGCCATGGCCGCGGTGATGGCGGTGCATGCCGGCGGCGGGCGGGGTCGGCTGCGCCTGATCCTGCGCGGCATAAGCGGTGCCGGCAAGCGCAGTGCCACCGAGCGCGGCGGCGAGAATGAGCTGGGTGAAACGGGTCATGGGAGGGCAGTTCCTTGGAAGGGCGGGACCGTCCCGCCGACTGCGCCCTTTTCGACTTCACCTGTCGCGGGGATTTGTCAGCGTGCGGCTAAAGTGTCGCAATTTGTCGCAAGCGCCGATCAGGCGAAGATTGCGACGCCCTGCATGCCTTCGACGACGCAGCGTCCATCGGCGTCCCAGATCACCATGCGCTGGCTCGAACAACCGTCCACCGCCTGATCGGCGCGCGACGAGAGCAGCCACCATCCGTCGCGTGTGGCCGGGGCGGGATCGAGCAGGTTGACGATCCAGGTCAGCGAACTGACCGGGGCGAAGGCGCCGTCGAGCAGCTTGAACGCCGCAGGCGGCAGCGCGTCGGCGACCGCCATCAGCGCAACCATCGGATCGAGGGTGTCGCGATCGCGCAGCCGCACCCATCTGAGCAATTCGGCGGGCCCGAGCGTGGCGGCGTCGACATCCGCGAAATCGAAATTGCCGGCGAAGAAATTGGCAGGGCCCGCTTCGCTCTGGAGGTCGCCGGGAGGTGCCGGATGATCGTGCCGGGGCGTCTCGTCGAGCGCGATGCGAGAGGGGCGGCTGGTCATGAAGACGAAGGTCGCGCGGTAGCCGAGCCCGGCTTCGGAGCTGATGTCCGCCTGAACGAAGGCGGCATTGCGGCCGCGGCGAAGCTTCGTCGCGCTTACGGTGACGGTTCCGGCGAGCGGGCCGATGAACGCGATCTGCGCCGAGCGTAACGGCGGCAGATTGGGCTCGATTGACTGCGCGGCGTGGAGCGCGAGCGCGGTGGAAAGCCCGCCATAGGTAGTGCGTCCCTGCATCCAGCCCGCCGGGATCGCTACCGAGAAGCCACCGGCGGTCGGCGTCGCGGCAGCGAGGATTTCGCCGATCGCGGTCATGACGCGGCGAGTTGCATCCGCATCCAGGCCGAGAAGAGCTGCGGCCACAATTTGGCGGTGAGCGCGTCGGGGGGCTGGCGCTTCGGGCCGAAGCCGTGACCGCCCTTTTCGAAGAAATGCGCCTCGACCGGGATTTTCGCGGCGAGCGCGGCGTCGAAGATCGCGCGGCCGTTGCGCGGATCGACCACATTGTCGTCGAGCGCCTGGGCGACGAAGAGGGGCGGCGTCTCAGCGGTGACGCGCTTGTCGGTGTCATAGCGGGCGCGGATCGCCGGATCGGTCGAGGCGCCGAGCAGGTTCTTGTAGGTATCGCCGTTAATCCCGAGCGCGCTGTCGATCACCGCGTAGATCAGCCCGGCGAAACGCGGCTTGGCCGAAAGCTCGTCGGCGGCGTCGATGGGATGGTAGACCGCGTCGTCGAAGCCGATCGCGAGCGAAGCGGCGAGATGGCCGCCGGCGGAAAAGCCGACCACGCCGAGCTTGTCGGGATCGATGTCGTAGCGCTTCGCGTTGAACCGGATCATCCGCATCGCGCGCTGGGCGTCCTGCAAGGGCACGTCCCATTGATTGTCCCAGCCCTCGTTCGGCAGGCGGTAGGCGAGGACGAACACGGTGATGCCTTCAGGCACGTAGGTTTCGGCGACCTCGATGCCTTCGTTCTGGACCGAAAGAAAATGATAGCCGCCGCCGGGGATGACGAGGAGCGCGCGGCCGTCGGGCTTGGCCGGGCGGTAGACCGCGATCAGCGGATCGGCGACGCCGCGCAGCCAGAGCTGGCGGTGGCCAGCGGGGCCGTTCATCGTGTTGTCGGGTGTGGGCAGCTTGGCGCGAGCGCCGGGCATGCGGCCTTTGGGCCAGAGGTGGAGCGGTTCGGGCGGCCAGTTCGGGCGATCGGCGGCGCCGGCGGCGGGGGTGGCTTGCGGCCAAGGCTGCCCAGCGGCGGCGCTCGCCACGGTGAGGCCGAGGGTCGCGCCGATCAGGCCGCGGCGGTCGATGGTCATAAGCGCGCTCCCGTTGTTCGAGTCGAGCTTAGCCGCCGAGTCCGCCGCGGCGCAATGTCAGTGGATCGCGAACAGCGCGATCAGCGCGTGGAGCGTCAGCGCGACCAGCGCGAGGCTCGACAGCAGGAACAGCAGGAAGCGTATCGACACGCGGTTCCAGGTCGCCTGGACGATGCTGTGCAGCACGCGGAAGCCGACATAGGCCCAGGCGATCTCGGCATTGAGCCCGCCGCCCTGGCCGATCAGCGCGAGGGTAATCGCGATCGCGTAGAACAGCGTCGGCTGTTCCATCAGGTGATTGTAATTGTGCGCCTTCCACTGCGCGCGATCGGGCAGCACGCCGTCGGCATCGGTGCCCTTGCCGCCGGTCAGCTTGCCGAGATCGACGCCCGCGGCCTTCATCGCCGGGATGCGCGTCGCGAGCATCCAGACCATCATCAGCAATGACCAGCCGACCAGAATTGCGACCGGCTTGAGGATCGTCAGACTAAGTTCGATCATGGTTGTTCCCCTCCCGTTACGAGCGGATGCTGTGCCTTTCGGTTCGCTTTTGCAACTGGAATGCGCGGGCCTTGTGCGCCGATGCCCGACGTGACAGCTTCTCGCCTGAAGGGGCTTTCATGGCGACAGCGGCAACGAGCGGGTTGAGCAGGCGGCAGATCGCCGCGGTGGTCGCGGGCAATGGCCTCGAATTCTACGACTTTCTCACTTATTCGTTCTTCGCGGCGCAGATCGGCGCGGCGCTGTTTCCCGGGAGCAGCGACAGCCGGTTGCTGCTCAGCCTGGCGACGTTCGGCGTCGGGTTCGTCACGCGGCCATTGGGCGGGGTGGTGATCGGTCGCATCGCCGACCGCACGGGGCGCAAGCCCGCGATGATCCTGTCGTTCGCGCTGATGGGCGTGGCGATCGTCGGGCTGGCGCTGACTCCGTCCTACGCCGCGATCGGTATGGCGGCGCCGGTGATGGCGGTGGTGTTTCGCATGCTCCAGGGCTTCGCGCTCGGCGGCGAAGTCGGGCCGAACACCGCGTTCCTTGTCGAGGCGGCGCCTCCTGGACGGCGGGGGCTCTACGTATCTCTGCAATATGCGACGCAGGACGCGGCGGTGCTGACGTCGGGCACGATCGGGCTCATCCTGTCGTCGCTTTTGAGCGCGGCGGCGCTGGAAGCGTGGGGCTGGCGCGTCGCCTTCCTGATCGGCGCGCTGATCGTGCCGTTCGGCCTCGCGGTGCGCCGCACGCTCGCCGAGACGCTGACCGACGACGCGCCGCTGGTCGAGACGGGTGCGGGCGGGCGATCGGTGATGGCGATCGCTGTCGCCGGGCTGTTGCTGCTCGCGGGCGGCACGATCGGCAATTACACGCTCGATTACATGACGACCTTCGCGCAGACGACGCTGCACATGGAGGTGAAGACCGCGTTCGGCGCGACGGTGGTGCTCGGGCTGACGAGCGTGGTGTTCGATCTCGTCTCGGGCTGGCTCGCCGATCGCTATGGGCGCAAGCGGACGCTGCTGGTGCCGTGGCTGCTGCTGTTCGTGCTCGCGGTGCCGTCGTTCCTGGTGATCGTCGAGTTCAGGAGCGCGGCGGCGTTGTTCTCGATGACGGCGCTGCTGTCGGTGCTGCTCGCGCTGTCGATGTGCCCGGCGCTGACGCTGTTCACCGAATCGCTGCCGGCGCGGGTGCGGGCCGGGGCGATGGGGACGGTCTATGCGCTGGCGATCGCGATCTTCGGCGGCTCGGCGCAATTCGTCGAGCAGGCGCTGATCTGGACAGGCAACCCGATGGCGCCGGCTTATTATATGACGGTCGCGCTGGGGGTCGGGGTGATCGGGATTTTGATCTTGAGGGAGCCGAAAAGAGGCGGGGGCGAGGTTGCTAGCCTCGACCCCGCTTTGCCTTAAGCGCCGTTCGCCCTGAGCCTGTCGAAGGGCGACTGGGAGCAAATCCCCTTCCCCAATCGTGCTTCGACAAGCTCAGCACGAACGGCGCGGGGTTGGCACCGATCAGTCGAAGATCGCACCCCAGCGGCGCTTTTCGCGGTCCTTCCAGTAGCCGCGATGATAAGCATCCGACGCCAGTAGCGGCATCACGCTGCCGGCTTCGGCGAACACCATCTGCTCGAGCGTGGTATCGACCTTGCCCCAGCTCGCGGCTTCCTTGAGCGTTGAGGACGAGCAGGCGCCGTCGCGGACGTCGGCGACGGTGATCTGCACCGCGTATTTGTGCATCTCGGTATCTTCGTGGCCGAGGATTTCGGCGCACACCACGGTGTCCTGGATGAAGTTCTTCGGCACGCCGCCGCCGATCATCAGGAGGCCGGTGGTGCCCGCCTTGATCTTGATGTCGGTGAGCTCGCGGAAGTCGGCGATGGCGTCGAGCACCATGTAGGGCTTGCCTTCCTTCATGCGATCGACCTGGTGCTTGACGAGGCCGAAGCCGGCCGACGAGTCGACGAACGCCGGGCAGAAGATCGGCACGTCATGCTCGTAGGCGAGCTTGACGAGGCTGTTGTCCTTCTTGCCATGCTCCGACAGGTAACGCCCCATTTCGCGGATGAAGGCGCGGCTCGAATAGGGCTTGGGTTCGAGCGAATCGGCGATCTTGCCGATCGTGTGGTCGCAATCCTGGAGCTGCTCTTCGTCGATATAGGTATCGTAGATGCGGTCGATGTAGAGCGAGCGCAGCGTGTTGTCGTCGGGCACTTCGAGCGCCTGGTAATGCTTGTGGCCGAGCCCTTCGAAGAAATCCATGTCGACGATCGACGCGCCGGTCGCGACGACGCCGTCGATCATGTTCGAGCGCAGCAGCTCGGCATAGAGGTCCATGCAGCCGCCCGCCGAAGTCGATCCGGCGATGACGAGGAAGATCGAGCAATCTTTGTCCTTGAGCATCTGGTTGTAGATGCCCGTGGCGCGCGCGAGATCGCGGCTGGTGAAGCTCATCTTGTCCATCGCGTCGATGATCGGCCGCGCGTCGAAGCTGCGGATGTCGACATGCTCGACTTTGGTCGAAAGCAGCTCGGCCTTGCGGGTGTCGTTGACGGTGGAAACGTCGGGATGGGTGACGGTCATGGTATCTCCGTGGTCACAAGAACCGCAGTCGTTAAGGGGACGCGGAAACCCGTGAAACGGCGGCGCGCCGGAGCACGCCGCCGTCTTATTCACTGACAGGCGCTGGTTACAGCGTTACGACGTTCGATGCGACCCGCTCGGCGTCGCCCATGTAGAGCGAGGCCATCGGTTCGTCGGTGACGATCACCGTCTCGTCCGATCCGAAGCCGTTGAACGCGGTGCGCATCGCCGCGCCGTAAGCACCGAGCATGCCGATCTCGATATAATCGCCGGCCTGCACATCGGCGGGCAGCTCGAAGGGGCCGGTCATGTGATCGAGATCGTCGCAGGTCGGGCCGTAGAAGCTGAACGCCATGTCGCGGACGTTGCTTTCGGGCTCGCGCAGCAGGCGGACGGGGAAGCGCCAGCCGATATGCGCGGCATCGAACAGCGCGCCGTATGCGCCGTCGTTGATGTAGAGCTCGTTGCCACGACGCTTTTCGACGCGCACGATCAGCGACGAATATTCAGCGCACAGCGCACGGCCCGGCTCGGCCCACAGCTCGGCCGAATAGGAAATCGGCAGGCTCTCGAACGCGCGGTGGATCGTCTCGAAATAGGCTTCGAGGACCGGCGGCTCCATCCCCGGATAGACGCTCGGGAAACCGCCGCCGACGTCGATCACGTCGACCGTCACGGCGGCCTCCACGATCGCCGCGCGGACGCGCTCCATCGCCGCGGCATAGGCCTCGGGGGTCATCGCCTGGCTGCCGACATGGAAGCAGATGCCGAGTGCATCGGCCGCCTGGCGCGCGGCGAACAGCAGCGCCTTCGCCTCTTCCGGCGACGCGCCGAACTTGGCGGCGAGGCTGAGCTTCGAATGTTCGGACGACACGCGCAGCCGCACGCACAGCGTCAGGTCGGTCGCGTCATGCGTCGCGCGCATGATCTTTTCCAGCTCCTCGATCGAATCGAGGCTGAAGGTGCGCACGCCGTGGGTGAAATAGGCCTCGCGGATCGCTTCCTCGGCCTTGACCGGGTGCATGAAGCACAGCGTCGCTTCCGGCAGCGCGCGCGCGACCAGCCGCACCTCGGCGATCGACGCGACGTCGAAATGCGTTACGCCCGCGTCCCACAGGATGCGGATCAGATCGGGCGAGGGGTTCGCCTTGACGGCATAGAGCGTCTTCCCCGGAAACTTCTCGACGAAGAACCGGGCGGCGCGAGCCGCGGCGTGCGGGCGAACGAGCGTGACCGGCTGCACCGGACGCAGGTTTGCGATATCGATGCCGCGGGTGACATCGACTTGGGGCGTTGCTAGCCCCAGCGCGCGATCGTGCTTGGCCAATTCAAGGGACCTCCATGGGTAGTTCGTAACAGCTGCCTTGCGGTAGGAAGTCCCATGGGGCAGCGGACGGGCGAAATAGGGTCAGTGGACCGCGATGTAAAGCGTTGTGAAAAGATGAGGGACGAAGCGAGATGATCGTGCGACAACCGACCCGGGCAGGGGTTCGCGATGCTGCTGCAAAGATTGCACAAATCCTGCCTCCATCGCCACTTTTCGTGCGCGAGATCGGCGGCGTGCCCGTAGCCTTCAAGGCCGAATCGCTGCAGCCGATGGGCGCGTTCAAGCTTCGCGGGGCCTGGCACCGACTCACCGCGCTCGATTCGAACGCGCGGCGGCGCGGTGTCGTTGCATTTTCGTCGGGAAATCATGCGCAAGGGGTGGCGTGGGCGGCGAAGCGGCTCGGCCTGCCAGCGGTGATCGTGATGCCGGCGGATGCGCCGCGGGTGAAGCTGGATGCCACGCTCGCGCTCGGCGCCGAGGTGGTGACGTATGATCGCGCGACCGAGAGCCGCGAGCGGATCGCCGCCGAACTCGCCGAGGCGCGCGGCGCGGTGCTGGTGCCGAGCTTCGACGATCCCTGGGTGATCGAAGGGCAAGGCAGCGCCGCGATCGAGGCGGCGAAACAGATGGTCGAGGCCGGCCTGCCCGAGCCGACCCATGCCGTGGTGCCGTGCGGCGGCGGCGGGCTCGCCTCGGGAATCACGCTCGCATTGCCCGACGCCACGATCACGATCGCCGAGCCCGAGGGGTGGGACGATATGCGCCGCAGCCTCGACGCCGGCTGGATCGAGCCGGTCGGCGACAACCCCCCGCCGACCGCGTGCGACGCGCTGCAGACGATGCGTGTCTCGCCGCTGACCTTCGAGGTGCTCGCCAATCGCGGCGTGACCGGTGTCGCGGTGAGCGAGGAGGAAGTCCGCGCGGCGCAGCGCTGGGCGGTCGAGAAGCTGCATCTGGTGATCGAGCCGGGCGGGGCGGTCGCGCTTGCTGCAGTGCTGGCGGGCAAGGTGGCTGCCGAGGCGGGGATGCTCGTCATCCTGTCGGGCGGCAACACCGATGCGGCGTCGTTCGGGCGGGCGTTGACCGGCGAGGCGGCGCGGATCGCCGAGCCGGCATGAGTGCGGCGGCGTCGGCGATCGCGATGCTCGCGGCAATCGCGCTGGCGATCGGCGGTGTAATGCTGATGCGGCGGCCCGAGGCGCGAACCAGGGGCATATTGATGCTGGTGATGGCGGGCGTGCTGGTCGCCAATGTCGCGATCTGGACGCTCTGATACGGAACCTTCGCATGGCGTCCGTTCGTTGGTCGCGCCCGATCAACGGCTAAAGGATCAGTCATGCGGGTACGAACGAGCGGCGTCGCCGCAGTTGCGGCGCTGGCGTTGCTGGCAGGGTGTGACGGCGCGCCGGAGAAAACCAACGAGACGCTGACCGCGCCCGATACCGCCAACGATGCGCTCCCGGCCGCCGAGGCGCCAGCGTCGACGCCTGCGCCAACGAGCACACCGAACGATTCGGCCGCGGCAACCGCGGCTGCGCCGACGCCGGCCGACGACGACAGCATGACTATCGACGACACCGCGCAGGGCGCTGCCGCTGTGATCCGCCACTATTATGCCGATCTCGACCGCGGCGATTTTCGCGCGGCTTATGGGCGGTGGGGCAATGACGGGCAGGACAGCCATCAGAGCTTCGCCGACTTCAAGCGCGGCTTTGCGGAGACGGCGACGACCTCGGTCGATGTCGGCACGCCCGGCGACAGCGAGGGTGGCGCAGGGTCGATCTATATCGACGTGCCAGTGACGGTGCGTGCGCGGCTGAAGGACGGGACCGAGCAGCGCTTCACCGGCCATTATTCGCTGCGGCGGGTCAACAATGTCGATGGGTCGACGCAGGCGCAGCGGCGCTGGCACATCTATTCGGCGGCGCTGAAGAAGGGGTGATCAGCGGCCGAAGTCGGCATCGAGCGCGGCGCGCAGCGCGCCGACCACGGCTTCGTCGGCTGGCGGAGCGGCCGCGCCGAAGCCATAGGCGTCTTCGGCGGGCACAGGGGAGGCGCGGGCCGAGGCGTGCATTGCGGTGACGCCGGTTTCGGCGACGAGCGGCGCGACAAGATCGGGCTTGATGCCGCTGCCCCCGATGATCCGGCAGCGGTCGCCGGCGACCGCGATCATGCGCGCCAATATCGCGCGGCCATCCCACGCGGTGGGGGCGCCGCCCGAGCTCAGGATCTGGTCGAAGCCTAGCCTGATTGCGTCATCGACTGCCGCGGTCGGATCGGCGAGCAGATCGATCGCGCGGTGGAGCGTGAGGCCGATCGAGCGCGGGCCGAGCGCGTCGCGCCAAGTTTGGATGGTTGTATCGTCGAGACTGTTGCCGCGGATCGCGCCGAACACGAGGCCGTCGATACCGGCGGCGATCAGCGCGCGACTGTCTGCGATCGCGACGGCGAGTTCGTCCTGATCATAGTCGAAGCCTCCCGGCCGCGGGCGGATCATCGCGCGGATCGTGACGCCGGCGCGGCGGGGCAGCGCCAGGACGGCTTCGGCCAGGCCGAGCGAGGGCGTCAGGCCGCCGACGCCGAGCGCGCTGCATAGCTCGATCGCGTCGGCGCCGCCGGCCAAAGCGGCGCGCGCGCCGGCGAGCGAATCGACGCAGATTTCGAGATGGGCGGCGCTGTGGCTCATGCCGGTTGCAGCGCCACGGCGATGGGGGCGGCGTCGGCGACGAGCAGGTGGACCGCGTTCGCCTCCGGACGAGCGATGAGGCGGACACCGAGGGCCCGTAACGCGGGTTCGTCGAGCGCGGCGGGGTCGGCGAGGTCGAGCCACAGGCGGCTCGACGCCGCGCCGGCCTTTCGCAGGTTGGCGCGGCCACCGAGCGCTGCGAGCCACGGCGCGGCGTCGATCGCGGGGATGGCCGTCACTTCGGCTTGCGGCGTGATCGGAACGGCCGAGAGCGGGCCGGCGGCGGCGCGCATTTCCATCGACACGGCGTCGGCGATTGGGCCAAGTACGACTTGCAGGCCTTGTGCGGAGGGGCGGATCACTCCCGCCGCGCCGAGCGCCTTGAGGCGGCGTTCGTCGACCTTGGCCTGATCGTGCAGCACGAGGCGCAGGCGCGTGGTGCAGGCGTCGATGCTGGCGAGGTTGGCAGCGCCACCCAGGGCCGCGACGAAGGCGGCGCCGCGTTCGCTCGGCGCGTCGGCGATTTCCTCGCCGATCGGCTCGGCCTCGCGGCCCGGGGTCTTGAGGTCGAAGCGCTGGATCGCGAAGCGAAACACGCCGTAATAGAGCGCGAAATAAGCGAGGCCGACCGGGAGCAGCAGCAAGGGGCGCGTCGCCTTGGTGAAGTTGAGCGCGTAATCGAGGAACCCCGCCGAAAAGCCGAAGCCGAGCTTGACGCCGAGCATGTCCATCAGCGCCATCGCCGCGCCGGTCATGATCGCATGCAGCGCGTAGAGCGCGGGCGCGAGGAACATGAAGCTGAACTCGATCGGCTCGGTGACGCCGGTCAGAAATGCGGTGAGCGCCATCGACAGCAGCATGCCGGCGACCGCCTTGCGGCGATCGGGCAGCGCGGTGTGGTACATGGCAAGGCACGCGGCGGGCAGGCCGAACATCATCACCGGGAAATAGCCGGCCATGAATGCGCCGGCGGTGGGGTCGCCGGCGAAGAAGCGGTTCAGATCGCCGGTGGTGCCGTGATAGTCGCCGACAATGAACCAGGCGACGTTGTTGAGGATGTGGTGCAGCCCGGTGACGATCAGCAGTCGGTTCAGGACGCCGTAGAAGAATAGGCCGATTTCGCCCGAGCCGATGACGAGCTGCGACAGGCCATCGATGCCGCCGGCGATGGGCGTATAGAGCCCGCCGAACGCCGCAGCGAGGCCGAGCCCGGCGAGTCCGGCGAGGATCGGCACGAAGCGCCGGCCGCCGAAAAAGGCGAGGTAATCGGGCAGCCTAATCGTCGCGTAGCGGTTGTAAAAGGCACCGGCGACGACGCCGGAGAGGATGCCGATCGGGACCGACAGCTTGGCGATCGCCTGCGTGCGCCAGGCATCGGCGGCGAGCGTCGCGGCGTCCTTGGTCATGTTGGCAACCGCATCGGGGGGCACGGTGAGCAGGGTCTGGGCGCCCCGCGTCGCGACGAGGAAGCAGACGAGGCCGGCGAGTCCGGCGGCGCCGTTATTATCCTTGGCGAGGCCGACGCCGATGCCGAGCGCGAACAAGAGGCCGAGATTGTCGAAGATTGCCGATCCCGCCGCGGCGACGAAGGGGATGTCGAGCAGGTCGGGCTGGCCGAGGCGCAGCAGCAGCCCGGCGATCGGCAGCACCGCGATCGGCAGCATGAGCGCACGGCCGAGCGGCTGGAGCGATTGCAGCGAGAGCTTCATGCGGCGTTTCCCATGGCTTCGGTGACGAGCGCGCGGACCGCGGCGGCATCCTGTGCGGCGAGCGCTTCTGTCGCCAGCGCGCGGCAGCGCGCGGTGTCGAGCGTGCGGACCAGCGCCTTGGTCTCGGCGATCGCGGCGGCGGGCACCGAGAGTTCGGTGACGCCGAGACCGATCAGGATCGGGATCGCCTCGGGCTGTGCGGCGAGGCCGCCGCAGACGCCGGTCCAGCGCCCGTGCGCCGCGCCGCCGCGGACGGTCGCGTCGATCAGGCGCAACACGGCGGGGTGGAGGCCGTCGAGATCGGCGGCGACGGCGGGGTTCGTGCGATCGCGGGCGAGGGCGTATTGGCTGAGGTCGTTGCTGCCGATCGAGAAGAAGGCGGCGTCGGCGGCGAGCGTTTCTGCGATCAGCGCGGCTGCCGGGGTTTCGACCATGATGCCGAGATCGGGGGCGGGGCAGCCCTTCTCGCCGGCGAGGCGGTCGAGGAGCGCGCGGACATCGCGCAATTCCGCGAGATCGGCGACCATCGGCAGCATGATGCGCAAGTGCTTCGCCTCGACGGCGAGCAGCGCCCGGAGCTGGGTTTCGAGCAGGTCGCGGCGCGCGAGCTGGAGGCGGATGCCGCGCAGGCCGAGCGCGGGATTGTCCTCGGCCGCCATCGGCAGCCAGGGGGCGGGCTTGTCGGCGCCGATGTCGAGCGTGCGGACGATCAGCGGGCGATCACCCAGCGTATCGGTGATGGCTTGATAGGCGGCGCGTTGCTCGGCTTTGTCGGGCGGGGCGGCGCGGTCGAGGAACAGGAATTCGGTGCGCAGCAGCCCGCAACCTTCGGCGCCGGCGGCGACTGCGGTTTTGGCGTCGCTGGTCGAGCCGAGATTGGCGGCGACCTCGATCGGCGTGCCGTCGGTGGTAACGGCGGGCTCGTGCGCCTTCGTCTCGGCGACGCGGCGGCGCGCGGCGCGGGCAACGACGGCGGCTTTGGCGCGGTCGAGGACTGCCGGTGAGGGCGCGATGTGCAGGACGCCGTCGGCGAGGATCAGGTCGGCGCCGTCCTCGACCAGCGCGAGCGCGGGGCCGAGCGCGGCGAGCATCGGCAGGCCGAGCCCGGCGGCAATGATCGCGACGTGCGAGGTCGCGCCGCCCTCGGCAGTGGCGATCCCGGCAAGGCCGGCGTCGGCCAGCGCCATCAGTTGCGACGGGTAGAGCGTCTCAGCGACGAGGATCGCGCCGGCGGAAGGCTGAGGCGGCTCGGCCGCATCGCCGAGAAGCGCGATCAACACGCGGCGTTGGAGGTCGGCGAGGTCGTCGAGGCGTTCGGCGAAGCGCGCGTCCTTGGTTTGGCGCAGCGGCGCGGCGGCCTGGTCGATCGCCTGACGCCAGGCGAAACCGGCGCTCTTGCCGGCAGCGATCGACGCCCCCGCGACGTCGCCGAGCATCGGATCGTCGAGCAGCGCGCGGTGGGCGGCGGCGATCTCGGCTTGCGGGCCCTCGCGCCGGGATTCGGCGTCAAGGGCGGTGCGGACCGCGGCTTTTGCGGCATCGAGGGCTTGGGCCTCGGCGGTCGGGTTTGCTGCATGCTCGGGCACGACGATCGTGTCGCTGCGCAGAAGAAACGCGGGGCCGATCGCCATGCCGGGGGCGGCGGCGACGCCCTTGAGCGCGTCGGGGAGCGTTGGCGGCGTGGCAAGGGCTGGCGCAGCGGCCGGGCCAGCGGCGACAGGCATCAGCTCGCCCATGCCGGTTTCGATCAGCGCGGTGATCGCGTCGAGAGCCCGCTCGGCGTCGGGGCCGGTGGCGCGAAGCGTGAGGGCAGCGCCGTGCTCGAGCGCGAGGCCGAGCATCGCGACCGCCGAGCGCGCGGAGACGGCGCGGCCGTCGGGGGTGACGATTTCGACCGTAGCCTGATGCTCTGCGGCGAGCTTGGCTATGCGCGCGGCGGGGCGGGCATGGAGGCCGTTCGCCAGCGGCAGGCGGAGGGTGCGTTCGGCTGCGGGGCCGGTGGCTACGGGGGCGGATTCGATCGCGGTGATGGCTTCGAGCTTGAGCAGCGGTGCGCCCGCGGCAATCGATCCCTCTTCGGCACGCTCGACGATGCGGAAGGCGTCGCCATTGGTGAGGATCACCGGCGTGACGAGGCTGCGCGCGGTGCGGGCGAGCTGATCGAGATCGATCGTGACGAGCGGATCGCCCGCGGCGACGCGCTGGCCCTGGAGGACGTGCGGCGAAAAACCTTCGCCGCCCAGCGCGACGGTGTCGAGGCCGATATGGATCAGCAGCTCCGGCCCGCTGTCGAGCGCGATCGTGACGGCGTGGCCGGCAGGGTGGATGGTGATGATCGTGCCGTTGCCCGGCGCGACGAGCTGGCCGTCGACGGGGTCGATCGCGACGCCGTCGCCCAGCATGCGATCGGCGAACACCGGATCGGGCACCGCGTCGAGCGGCGTCGCCCAGCCGGCGAAGGGGCTGGCGATCTCAATCATCGCGCGAGGGTCAGCCGGTCGAGCACCCAGAAGGGGTCGGGGCCGTTCTGGGTGAAGGTCATGCATAAGTCGTGCGCGCCCGATTGCGGGGGAAGGGTGCCGGATATGGTGGTGTCGCCGGCGCTCTTGATCGCAGCGGCGAGCGGGATCGTGGCGATCACCGGGCCGTCGCATCCGTCGCGGCGGACCTTGAGTTCGCCGGCGGGCGTCGCGGGCTTTTCGAACACGACCTTGGCGAGATCGGCGCCGATCGCGAAGTTGAACGGCTGACGGCCGACGGTCGCGGTGAGCCGCCGCGCGCCGTCGAGCGGGGCACCGCGCCAGATCCAGCAGGGGTGCATGATATCGGCGAGGTGGATCTTGCGGACGCCGTCGGTCGCGCCGTCATCCTCGAGCCGGATCGGGATCGACTGGCTGCACAATTCCATCTCGGCCGCGAGGCGGGTTCGCAGCAATTCGGGCGCGATCAGCCAGTGCGACGGCGTGCCGAGTGGGGTGTCGCCGAGGAACGCCTGCGCGGCGAGCGGCGTACCCGGCGCGAGCGTCAGCGGCTGCGTGTAAGCCGGCGAGCGCGGCGACGGCGCGGTGCCGGTCGTGGTGTAGCGCAGCGTGCCGATCGCGGCAGGCTGGCGCAGCGTGGCGGTGAGGGCTTGGTCGGTGCCGGCGAAGCGCGCCTCGGCATCGAGCGGGGTGGCGTCGTAGCCGAGGCCCATGCGCTGCCAGCGGTGCATCGCATCGATCAGGCGCGGGGCGAAGGCGGACCAGTCCTTGGCCGGGTTCGACCAGGCAAGCTCGGCAAGGATCGCGGCGCGCGGCCAGAT
>JBQCHO010000165.1:0-13466 GCA_051954635.1 Sphingomonas sp.
GCACGTCTTCCAGGCTGACCAGCGGCATCGCCCGCGAGCGCTGATCGAGCGCGATGGCATAGACGGTCTGATCGTCCATGTTCTTGAGGCCGGTGATCTGGATCTGCTCAACCTTGAGGCCGGCGCGGCCGAGGCTCTCGGCGAGCGCCGTGCCGACCATGCCGGGCACGCCAAGCCACGTCGCCGCGCCGAGCGCGAGCAAGGCGACAACCGCGACGATCGTCCACGTGACGAGCCGTTGCAGCGTTTCTTCCGAAATGCCGATCAGCGCGATCAGGCGATCGCCCAGCGACTTCTTCTGCTGCTTCTTGCCGCGCACCACCGGCCGCCGCGGCGGGGGACCCCGGCGGATCGTGCGGCTCATCGAGCGGACTCGGCGATCGCCTCGTCGACGATGCGCTGGACGAGATCGGCATAGGACATGCCGGCGTGGCGCGCCTGTTCGGGAACGAGGCTGAGCGGCGTCATGCCCGGCTGGGTGTTGACCTCGAGCAGGAACAGGCCTTCCTCGCCGCGCTCGTCGTCCCAGCGGAAGTCGGAACGCGAGCAGCCGCGGCAATCCAGCAGGCGATGCGCTTCGAGCGCGACGCGCTTGCAGGCGTCGGCGATAGCGTCAGGGATATCGGCGGGACAGACGTGATCGGTCATGCCGTCGGTATATTTGGCGTCGTAATCGTAGAAGCCGCTCTTGGGGCGGAGCTCGGTGACGCCGAGCGCCTCGTTGCCGAGCACCGCCGTCGTCAGCTCGCGCCCACGGACATAGGGTTCGGCAAGAAGCTCGTCGAATTCCTGCCACGGCCCCCGCACATCGCGGCCGATCGGGTTGCCGTAATTGCCCTCGGCGGTGACGATCGCGACGCCGACCGACGAGCCCTCATTGACGGGTTTCAGGACGTAAGGCCGCGCCAGCGGGTCGCCCTCATAGAGACTCTCGCTCTTGACGATTCGGCCGCCCGGCATCGGTACGCCGTGGGGCACGAGCGCCTGCTTGGTCAGCACCTTGTCGATCGCGATGACCGAGGTTGCCATGCCGGAGTGGGTGTAGGCCAGCCCCATCAAGTCGAGCATGCCCTGCACCGAGCCGTCCTCGCCCGGGGTGCCATGGAGGGCATTGAATACCAGGTCGGGCTTCGCTTTTTTAAGGCGCAAGGCCACGTCGCGATCCATGTCGATCCGGGTGACGCGGTGGCCGAGGCTTTCGAGCGCATCGGCGACGCCGGCGCCAGACATCAGCGAAACCTCGCGCTCGGCCGACCAGCCGCCCATCAGGACGGCGATGTGGAGAGTACGCTCAACCATGACCAACCTCGTCATCCCAGCGCAGGCTGGGGTCCATGTCTTTGGCAACCGCGCAATACTTCTGACACACGCGCGACCAGCGCAGCCGCCACCAACCTCCACTACGCGACAGAGATGGATCCCAGCCTTCGCTGGGATGACGGTAAGTCACGCCTTCACCCCTACACGCTGGATTTCCCATTCGAGGCTGACGCCGGACGCCGCCTTTACCCGCTCGCGGACCTCTTCGCCGAGCGCTTCGATGTCGGCGCTCGACGCTGCGCCGAGATTGAGGAGGAAGTTGCAATGCTTTTCCGAAACCTGCGCGTCGCCGCGCGTGAGGCCGCGACACCCCGCGGCGTCGATCAGGCGCCAGGCCTTGTCGCCGTCGGGGTTCTTGAAGGTCGAGCCGCCGGTGCGCGAGCGCAAGGGTTGCGAGGTTTCGCGCTCGGCAGCGATGCGGTCCATCTCCGCCTGGATAATTCCCGGCGCTTCGGCAGCTCCACGGAACGTCGCGCTTACGACGATCGCGCCGGGCGGCAATTCACTGTGGCGATACGTGTAGCCAAGCTCGTCGTTTGAAAGCACCTTGCGCTGGCCTGAGCGCAGCACGACTTCGCACGATATGAGAATGTCGCTGGTTTCGCGGCCATAGGCACCGCCGTTCATTCGAACGAAACCGCCGACCGTGCCGGGGATCGAGCGAAGGAACGCGATTCCGCCGATACCGGCATCGCGAGCTTTCGACGAAACGAGGATGCCGGAGGCGCCACCACCACACCGAAGCGTTGTGGGATCTAACTGCTCAACGGTCGCGAACGCTTTGCCGAGCCGCACCACCACGCCCGGCACGCCGCCGTCGCGCACGATCATGTTGGAACCCAGGCCTAATCCCATCACGGGAATCGACGGATCGAGCGCGTGGAGGAAGTCACCAAGGTCCTTCACGTCGGCGGGTTCGAACAGCCATTCCGCCGCGCCGCCGCTCTTGAACCAGACGAGTGGTGCCAGCGCAGCGCCGTGCGTCATGCGCCCACGCACCGGCGGGAGCGCGTAACAGACGCTCACGCCGGCACCTTCGCGGCTTCGATCGCGGGGGCGAGGCCGGCGGCCCATTTGGTGATGTCGCCGGCGCCAAGGCAGACGATCAGGTCGCCGTCGCGGATCGTGTCGGCCAGCGTCGCCGCCAATGCATCGGCGTCGGCGATCGTCGCGGCAGAGCGGTGGCCGCGTCGCTTGAGGCCGTCGACCAGAGCGAGCGCATCAACGCCCTCGATCGGCGCTTCGCCGGCGGCGTAGACCGGCGTCACCAGCACCATGTCGGCATCGTTGAACGCCGTCTGGAAGTCGCCCATCAGGTCGCGCAGCCGCGTGTAGCGGTGCGGCTGGACGACAGCGATCACCCTGCCCTTCGTTCCTTCACGCGCGGCGGCGAGGACGGCGCGAATCTCGACCGGGTGATGGCCGTAATCGTCGATCACCGGCACGCCCGCGGCTTCGCCGACCTTGGTGAAGCGGCGCTTGACCCCGGCGAACGCCGCGAAACCGCGCTGGATCGTCGCGTCGTCGATGCCGAGTTCGATCGCGACGCCGATCGCGGCGAGCGCGTTCTGGACGTTGTGGCGGCCGGGCATCGGCAGCTCGACGCCCTCGATGATCCGCGTCTCGCCGTCGCGGTTGCGCACCGCCACATCGAAGCGGTTGCCGCGGGGGAACGGCACGACGTTCTGGCCGCGGACATCGGCCTGCGCGGCGAAGCCGTAGGTGACGATACGGCGATCGCGGATGCGCGGCACGATGCCCTGCACTTCGGGGTGATCGAGGCACAGGAAGGCGGCGCCGTAGAACGGCACGTTCTCGACGAACTCGACGAAGGCGCGCTTGACCGCGTCGAAATCACCATAATGGTCGAGATGCTCGGGATCGATGTTGGTGACGACCGCGAGCGTGCCGTCGAGGCGCAGAAAGCTGCCGTCGCTCTCGTCGGCTTCTACGACCATCCAGTCGCTCGCGCCCAATCGCGCGTTCGAACCGTAGCTGTTGATGATGCCGCCGTTGATGACGGTGGGATCAACCCCACCGGCGTCGAGCAACGCGGCGATCATCGAGGTCGTGGTGGTCTTGCCGTGGGTGCCGGCGACCGCGACGGTCGACTTGAGGCGCATCAGCTCAGCGAGCATCTCCGCACGGCGGACGAGCGGCACGCGGCGTTCGAGCGCAGCCTCGACTTCAGGGTTGCCGCGCTTGACCGCGGTCGAGACGACGACCACCGCGGCGTCGCCGATATTCTCGGGCGCGTGGCCGATATGGACGGTGATGCCCTTCTTGCGCAGCGCCTGGACGGTCGCGCCTTCGCTCACGTCCGAGCCCTGCACGGCATAACCGAGATTGTGCATCACCTCGGCGATGCCCGACATGCCGATGCCGCCGATGCCGACGAAATGGATCGTGCCGATGTCGGTGGCGACGCCCTTCATGCTGCGACACCCTGCGGCAGCGGCACGCCATATTCGTGGCTGCCGGCGCGGACCGGCGCGAGGCTCTCGACGAGGTCGGCGAGGTCGCGGGTCGCGTTGGGGCGACCACAGTCCATGGCGCGCGCGGCGGCGTTGTGCAGCGCCTGGGGATCGAGCCCCAATTTCTGCATCTGCTTGGCGAGTTCCTTCGGGGTGAAGCCCTTTTGTGGAATGGTCCGTGCGCCGCCGGCCTCGGTGATCTCGCGGGCGTTGGCGGTCTGGTGATCGTCGGTGGCGATCGGCAAGGGCACGAGGATCGCGGGGCGGCCCGCGGCGGTCAGCTCGGCGATCGTCGAGGCGCCGGCGCGGGCGATGACGAGATGCGCCCAGGCGAGTTGTTCGGGCATGTCGGGGAGGTAGGTGGCGAGCTCGGTGGCGATCTGCAGCTCGGCATATTTGGCCCGTACGGCGTCGATATCCTCGACGCGCGCCTGGTGCGTCACCTGCAAGCGGCGGCGGAAGCTGATCGGAAGCATCGCGAGACCGTCGGGCACGACCTGGCTGAGCACGCTCGCGCCTTGACTGCCGCCGGTGACGAGAACGCGGAAGATGCCATCCTCTTCCAGCACCGGATAAGGGCGATCGCGCAGCGCCAGCACCGCCTCGCGGACGGGATTGCCGATCAGGTGCGTCTTGGCCTGCCAATCAGGCTTGAGCCTCTCGACCTCGAGATATGAAGTCGCGATGGCATCGACCTTCCGCGCGACGAAGCGGTTAACGCGGCCGAGCACGGCGTTCTGCTCATGGACCGCGGTCGGAATGCGGGCCTTGAACGCGGCGAGCAACGCAGGGAGCGCGGGGTAGCCGCCGAAGCCGATCACGACCTCCGGCTTGAAGGTGCGATAAAGCTCGATCGCCATCGCGCGCCCGGCCATCATCTGGCGCGCGCCCTTCAGCCAGCCCAGCGGCCCGCCCGACAGGCGCCCGGCGGGCAAGATGTGCGTCTGCACCTCTTCGAACAGGCCGGGGAAGCGGACACCGCGGTCGTCGGAGACGAGCGCGACGCGGTGGCCGCGGCGGGTGAGCTCGGCAGCCAAAGCGGCGGCGGGGACCATGTGGCCGCCGGTACCGCCGGCAGCGAGGACGAAGTGGCGTTCGCGTGTCATCGCCCGCTCCATCGCACGACATAGGGAGAGCGCGTCAAGAACGGGTTTCGCCGGGTGAATGCCAAAAGAAGACCCATGCCGATCGACAGCGCCACCATCGACGAGCCGCCGTAGCTGATGAACGGCAGCGTCATCCCCTTGGACGGCGCCATGCCGGTGTTGACCAGGATGTTGATCATCGCCTGCGCGCCGAACTGCGTCGCGAGGCCGGCGGCGGCGAGCAGACGGAACTCGTCCTGCTCGTCAAGCAATTTGACGAACACGCGGATGACGAGCGCGAGGAACAGGAGCGCGACGAGGGCGCAGGCGATCAGCCCGAACTCCTCGCCAATCACCGAGAAGACATAATCGGTATGCGCCTCGGGCAGCTTGAACTTCATCACCCCGCCGCCGGGGCCGGTGCCGGTGAGGCCGCCCGCGGTCAGCGTCGCATGCGCCATGTCGGTCTGGTAATGGTCGATCTGCGTCGTATCGGTATCGGGGAAGAGGAACGCGTCGATGCGCACCCGCGCGGTCGAATAGAAGGTGTAGGCGGCGAGCAGGCCGACGGGGATGCAGCCGATCAGCGTCACCAGCGTCCGCCACGAGGTGCCGGCGATCATCAGCAACACCATCCAGACGAGACCGAAGATCATCGTCTGACCGAAATCTGGTTCGAGCATCAGCAGCGCGCCGATCGTCGCGGTCAGCGCCATCGTGATCGGGAAGATCGGCAGATCGCTGTCCTGCGCGCGCAGCGACAGCAGCCAGGCGGTCGTCACGATGAAGAATGGCTTGAGGAACTCGGAGGGCTGGAACTGGCCGATGCCGACGCCGAACCAGCGCCGCGCGCCGTTCACCGCCGCGCCGACGAACGGCACCATCGCGAGCAGCGCGACGCAGACGATGCAGCCGAGGATCGCGAACCTCTTCGCCGTATTGATCGGCAGCATCGAGACGACGAACATTACCGGCAGCGACAGCGCGACCCAGGCGAGCTGTCGCCAGAAATAATAAAGCGGCGCGATGTGACGCGATCCGCCCGAATAGCGAACCGCGCTCGCCGGCGAGGCTGCCGCGACGGCGATCAGCCCGATCGCGATCAACACCAGCGCGATCAGCAGCAGCACGCGATCGATGTCCCAGAACCACATCGCCAGCGGGGTCGCGTCGCCGCGCCCGCCGCGTGGCTTCATCCGCGCGAGCAAGCCGCTTCGTTCGGCGGTCACGTCATTCATGCCAGCCCCTCCACCGCGACGCGAAAGGCCTCACCCCGCGCCTCGTAATCGCGAAATTGATCGAACGATGCGCAGGCGGGCGACAGCAGGACTGTCTCGCCGGGCTGCGCGTTGGCTGCCGCCGCCTTCACCGCGACATCGAGCGTACCGCTCTCGTCGACGGGCATGTGCGGGCGCAGGATGGCAGCGAAGCGCGGGCCGGCCTCTCCGATCGTGTAGGCATGCGCGACGCGATCGAAATGCGGACGGCACGCGTCGAGATCGTCGCTCTTGGCGAGGCCGCCCAAGATCCAGTGGATGCGATCGAACGCCGCGAGCGCGGGGGCGACGCTTTCGGGATTGGTCGCCTTGGAATCGTCGACATAGGCGACGCCGTGGCGCTCGCCGACGCGCTGCATGCGGTGCGGCAGGCCGGCGAAGGTTTCGAGCGCGCGATCGATCGCCGCCTCGGGCACGCCGAGCGCCTGCGCGGCGTTGATCGCGGCGAGCGCGTTCTGTGCATTGTGCGGCCCTTGCAGGCTCGGCCAGCGCGATTGATCCATGCATACGCCGGGCGCGATCTTGGTGAGGTGCTCGCCGCGTGAGGATAGGCTGCGCGCGATCGCCGCCGAGGGCGCATCGCCGATGCCGATGATCGCGGCGTGCGCGGGCGACTGCATCGCGAACAGCCGCGCCTTGCTGTCGGCATAGGCCTGGAAATCGGCGTAGCGATCGAGATGGTCGGGCGTGATGTTGAGCAGGATCGCGACGTCGCAGTCGAGGCTTTGCGTCAGGTCGATCTGGTAACTCGACAGTTCGAGGACATAGACGCCCCCTTCAGGCAGCGGCTCCTGCCCGAGGATCGGCAGCCCGATATTGCCGCCGAGACGGGCGGGAATGCCCGCGGTTTCGAGGATGTGGTGGATCAGCGCGGTGGTGGTCGACTTGCCGTTGGTGCCGGTGATGCCGACGACCTTGTGCGGCGGCAGCTCGGCGCGGGCCTGCGCGAACAGCTCGATGTCGCCGATGATCGGCACGCCCGCGGCGCGCGCCTTCGCAGCGATCGGATGCGAGTTGAGCGGCACGCCCGGCGAGACGATCACCCCCGCAAAGCCCGTCAGATCGATCTCCATCACGTCGGAGACTTCGATCGAGCCACCGGCAACATACACGTTCATTTCGCCCGCCATATGCGCAGCAGGTTGGTCCATATGGCCGAGCTGCCGGCGAATCTGCGCCACTCGATCGGAGTCGCTGTCCCAGCCTTTTACGTGCGCGCCACCTTCGACAAGCGCATTCATCGTGGCCGTTCCCGAGCGTGCCAGCCCGAGCACCGCATAGCGTTTGCCGCGCCAGGCCGCGCTCGTGATCACCGCAACTTCAACGTCGACAAGCCCGCCAGCGCGAGCACCAGCGCGATGATCCAGAAGCGGATCACGACGGTCGGTTCGCTCCAGCCGAGCTGTTCGAAATGGTGGTGGATCGGCGCCATGCGAAACACGCGCTTGCCGGTCCGCTTGTAGAAGAACACCTGGATCACGACCGACAGCGCCTCGACGACGAACAGCCCGCCGATGATCGCCAGCACGATCTCGTGATGCGCGGTCACCGCGATCGCGCCGAGCGCACCGCCCAGCGCGAGGCTGCCGGTGTCGCCCATGAAGACGGCCGCCGGCGGCGCGTTGAACCAGAGGAAGGCGAGCCCCGCGCCGGCAATCGCGCCGCAATAGATCGCGAGGTCGCCCGCGCCTTCGACATGCGGGATGCCGAGATAGTCGGCGAACTTAACGTTGCCCACAAGGTAAGCGATGATCATGAACGCGACCGCGGCGATGATCACCGGCATGGTCGCGAGACCGTCGAGGCCGTCGGTCAGGTTCACGGCATTGCCGAACGAGACGATCACGAAGGCGGCGAAGACGATGTAGAACCAGCCGAGGTCGATCGCTTGGCCAGTGACGAACGGCATGTAAAGATGCGTGCCGTTCTCATGCGTGATCAGCGCCGCCGCGATCCCGGCAATGACGAACTCGCCGAGCAGGCGGACCTTGCCCGAGACGCCCTTGTGGCTCGCCTTGGTGACCTTGTCGTAATCGTCGAGAAAGCCGATCGCGCCGAACCCCAAGGTTACGAACAGGCACGCCCAGACATAGGGATTGGCGAAATCCATCCACAGCAGCATCGAGGCGCTGACGCTGGTCAGGATCATCAGCCCGCCCATCGTCGGCGTGCCGCGCTTGGCGAGATGACTCTGCGGGCCGTCGTCGCGGATCGGTTGCCCCTTGCCTTGCCGGATGCGCAGCCAGCCGATGAACTTGGGACCGATGACGAGACCGAGGAACAAGGCGGTGGCGACGGCGCCGCCGGTGCGGAAGCTCAGATACCGGATAAGGTTGAGCAAGCCGGCGAAGTGCAGGTGTTCCGCGATCCAATACAGCATTTACGTCTTTCCACCCGCCAGGCCGGCGACGACCGCGGCGAGCCCCACTCCATTCGAACCCTTGATGAGAACCGCGTCCCCGGGCGCCAGCATCGCCTTCAGCCGGTCGCGCGCGGTTTGAGCGTCGGGCACATGGACGAAATTGACGTCACCCTCAAGCGCATTCGCGAGCGCGCCCATCGCTTCGCCGACGAGGATGACCAGTTGAGCGCCGCTGGCCTTAACCGGCGCGGCGAGGCCTTCATGAAACGCGCTGCTCTGGTCGCCGAGTTCGTACATGTCGCCGAGCACCGCGATCTTGCGCACCGCCTCCTCGTCGCCGAACACCGCGAGGGTCGCCGCCATCGAGGCTGGGTTGGCGTTGTAGCTTTCGTCGATCACCAGCGCCTCGCCGCCCTCGACAGACGCCATGAACCGCGCGCCGCGGCCCGCGATGCCGCCGAGTTCGGCAAGCGCGAGTCCGGCAAGCGCGAGATCGCCGCCCGCCGCCTGCACCGCCGCCAGCACCGCGAGCGAGTTCGACACCCAGTGCGCGCCGAATTGCGATACAGTGTAGCTCAGTTCCTCGTCGCCGAGCCGCGCAGTGACGAAGGTGCCGCGCGGGGTGCGCATCGTATCGATCGCGCGGACGTCGGCACCGTCGTCGAGACCGAAGGTGACGATCCGCGCGGCATGCGGCTTGGCCGCAGCGATCAGCCGGTCGCGGTGCGGGCTGTCGAACGGAATGATCGCCGTGCCGCCGGGTTCGAGCCCCTGGAAAATCTCGCCCTTTGCGTCGGCAATCGCGCTTTCGTCGGGAAAGAACGCGCTGTGCGCGGGCGCGATCGCGGTGACGATGGCGACGTGGGGGCGGACCAGCCGGGTGAGCTGGGCAAGCTCGCCGGCATGGTTCATGCCCATTTCGAAAACCCCGAAAGTAGCGCTCGCGGGCATCCGGGCGAGGCTCAAGGGCACGCCGGTGTGGTTGTTGTAGCTCTTGAGCGAGCGGTGCGCGCAGCCGGGCTCGATCCGGTCGAGCGCGGCGTAAAGCGCTTCCTTGGTGCCCGTCTTGCCGACCGATCCCGTGACGCCGATGATCGTCGCCGGGGTCCGCGACCGCGCGGCGCGGCCGAGGTCGTCGAGCGCGGAAGTCGTGTCGGCGACGAGCACATGCGGGTGCGGTGTCGATACGCTGACCACCGCACCCGCAGCTCCCCGCTCGGAGCTCTGATCGAGATAGTTGTGTCCGTCGGTCGTCTCGCCTTTCAAGGCGATGAACAGGTCGCCGGGGCCGACTTCACGCGAGTCGAAGGTGACGCCATCACAGGCGAAGTCGGCGGAGGGGGTGCCATTCGTCGCAGCGGCGATCTCGGCGGACGTCCACAAGCTCATGCCGCCGCCTCCCGTGCGACCGCGACATCGTCGAAGGGCAGCACCATGTCGCCGATGATCTGGCCTTGTTCGTGGCCCTTGCCGGCGAGGAGGACGATATCTTCGGGACCGGCCAGGTCGACCGCGGCGGCGATCGCCTGGCGGCGGCCGCCGATTTCGGTCGCCTCGGGGGCGCCTTTCAGCACCTCGCGGCGTATGCGATCGGGGTCTTCGGTTCGCGGGTTGTCGTCGGTGACGATGACGAGATCGGCGCCGGCGGCGGCGACGCGGCCCATCGGCTCGCGCTTGCCGGTGTCGCGATCGCCGCCAGCGCCGAACATCACGATCAGGCGACCTGCGGTGTGCGGCTTCAGCGCCGCGATTGCCGCTTCGAGTGCGTCGGGGGTGTGGGCATAATCGACATAGACGGGCGCGCCGGCGCGGGTGATGACCGCACGCTCCAAGCGCCCCCGCACTGGCGCAAGCCGCCCGAGCGAGGCGATCGTTGCGGCGACGTCGCCGCCGGTGCCGATGACGATTCCCGCAGCGGTGAGCGCGTTGGCGGCCTGATAGGCGCCGATCAGCGGCAGCGTGAGCTTATGCTCGCAGCCATCGGCTTCGATAACCAGTCCCTGCCCGAGCAGGGTCGGCGCACGCGAGACGAGGCGCAGCGTCTCGCCACGTTCGCCAACGGTAATCAGCCGGTTGCGGCGCTCGCGAGCGAGGTCGATCACGCGGCCGGCATACTCCGTATCGGCCCACACCACCGCGACGCCGTCGGGATCGAGCACTTCGGAAAACAGCCGTAGCTTGGCGGTGAAATAATCCGCCATGTCCTTGTGATAGTCGAGATGATCGCGGCTCAAATTGGTGAAGGCGGCGGCGCGGACCGGCAGGCCTCCCGTGCGATATTGCGACAGCCCGTGGCTCGACGCTTCGAACGCCACGTGCGTGACGCCTTCGCGCGCGAGACCCGCGACGTTCGACAGAAAAGTGACGATGTCGGGTGTGGTGAGGCCGGTCGAGACGCTGTCGTCTGCCGTCGTCACGCCGAGCGTGCCGATGGAAGCGGCGTGGTGGCCGGCCATGCGCCAAAGCTGGCGGGTGAGCTCGACGGTCGACGTCTTGCCGTTGGTGCCGGTAACTGCGGCGGTCACCTCGGGAAACGGGGCGAAGAACCTGGCGGCGAGCCGGGCGAAAAGCTGGCGCGGATTATCGTCGACGAGATGCGCGGCGCCTTCGACCGCAACGCCGGGCCGCGTCACCACGGCGATTGCGCCGGCAGCGACCGCAGCGGCGATGAAATCCTCGCCGTTGACCCGCGCCCCCTGGAACGCGCCGAACACCGTGCCGGGAGCGACCTTGCGGTGATCGATCGCAAAGCCGGTGATCGTCGCAGTCTGGCGTCCGCCGGTGAGATCGCCGAGCCTCACTGGTCGGCACCGTTGCCGGCGCTATCGCTGCCCGGCCCCTTCCACAGCAGCGGCAGCAGATCCGATTCGTCGATGTCCTTGGACATGTCGGGCCGGATGCCGAGAAGGGGGCCGATGCGCTGGATTACGCGATTGGCGACCGGCACCACATTCCATGCAGCGGTCGTCCAGCCGTAGGTTTGAGCGGTGGCGTGCGGCGCGTCGAGCATGGTGACCACGACATAGCGCGGGCTGTCGACCGGGAACACCGCGGCGAAGGTCGCGACGTTGCGGTGCTTGTCATAGCCCCCGGCATCGGCGATTTCGGCGGTACCGGTCTTGCCGCCGACCCGATAGCCCGGCGCGTCCGCCCGGCGCCCGGTGCCGTTCATCACGACAAGGCGCAGCAACTGGCGCAGCCGGTGGCTGGTCGCCTGCGAGATCACCCGCTCGCCCGCGGCAGCTTGCCCAGGCGCGACCTTGAGTAATGTCGAAGGGCGCCAGATGCCGCCGTTGACCAGCGTCGCATAGGCGTTGGCGAGCTGCAGCGGCGTGATCGCGATGCCGTGGCCGTAGCCGGTCGTCATGGTCGTCGTGCGCGCCCAGAATTTGGGCCACAAGGGGCTGCCCTTTTCCTTCAGCTCGATATCGGGCCGCGTGTCGAAGTGCATCTTGTGGAAGATGTCCTTCATCCCCTGCTCGCCGATCAGATCGGCGATCCGTGCAGTCGCGACGTTCGACGAATAGATCAGCGTCTCGGGGATGTTGAGCCAGCGCTTGGGATCGCTGGGCAGATCGTGGATGGTAAAGCGCCCGACCTGGAGCGGCTTGGTCGCATCGAAGCGGCGCGCCATCGAGGTGACGGTGCCGCTTTCGATCGCCTCGGCCATCGTGATCGGCTTGAATGTCGAGCCCAGTTCGAACACGCTCTGCGTCGCATTGTTGCGCAGCTCGTCGGGGGTCGCGTCCTTGATCCGGTTCGGATTGAACTGCGGCATCGAGGTCATCGCGACGATCTCGCCGGTATGGACGTCCTCGACGATCCCGACCGCGGCCTTGGCCTGGAACGTCTGCATCGCCGCGCCGAGCTCGCTTTCCATCGCCGCCTGGACGCGCGAATCGATCGAGAGGGCAATCGGCTGGCCGCGCGAATCGGCGTCGAGCAGCTTGCCGTCGAGCGCGCGTTCCATGCCGAGCGCGCCGTGGCCGGTATAATCGACGAAGCCGAGGACGTGATCGGCGAGCTTCGATTGCGGATAGAGCCGCTCGGGCTCGCGCGAGAAGACGATCGCCGGTTCGCCGATCGCGTTGACCTGCTCGACCACGTCGGGGAGCGCGCGCCGCTCGATATAGGTGAACGAGACGTTCTGGGTCAGCTTGGCGTAGAAATACGCCTCGTCATGGTTCGGGATCAGCGCGGCGAGCTGCTGCGCGATGGCGCGACGATCGCCGAGGATGTCGCGTGGATGGACGCCGATCGACCAGGCGTCGATCGTCCGCGCGAGCGGCGCACCGTTCCGGTCGACGAGGTCGGCGCGTAGCGGCACCAGCGCGGCGGCGGCATCGCGACTCGTCGCCGGCGAGGTGGAGATCGCCAGCCAGGCGAGCCGGCCAATGATCAACAGCACGCCCGCCCCGAACAGCAGCAGCAGCATCATCAGCCGGGCATGGCTCGTCGCGAGCAGGGCATGCCGCTTGGTGTTGCCGCCGCGCTGCGGCAAGGGTCGGGCGAGCGCGACGCTCACCTCAGCGAGGCCGTCTCGGCTCGCGCCTTGCTCATCAGATCGCCGAGCGTCGAATCGCTCAAGAGCTTGCGGTCGAGCATCGCCATCGCCTGCTCCTTGGCGTGCGAAACGGCAATCGGCTTGACCGGCCGCGACGCCGCCGCCTTGACGATCGCGGCCAGCGGATCGGCAGCAGGCTTGGCGCTCGCCATCTCGACCTTGGCCGGCGCAGCCTTCGGCGCGACCGGTGCGGCGGGCGCCGGCGTCGTCGCCACACCGCCGTCATCGACGGCCGGCGTCGCGATCACCGGCAGAGTCGGTATCACCAGCGATGCCATCTGAACCTCGGCACCGCCCGGGCCTTCGCTGCCGAGCGAGGCAAGTTGCTGGCCGTTCGCCATATATTGCTGCGCAGTCGGCGCGGTCAGCGCGAGGACGTCGCCG
>JBQCHO010000166.1:0-12553 GCA_051954635.1 Sphingomonas sp.
TCGGTCATCCGCACGATCGACACGCTATCGCGCCCGTCGAGGCTCCCCTGCGCGGCGAGCGGGACGATGCGGTCGTCGACCGACAATCGCAGTTCGCCCGCGGTGAAATGGATATCGTGCGCATCGGCCGGCTCGACGCGATCGACCGCGGCGAGCGGCACCGCGCGGCGTACACCGTCGAGGTCGAGGAACAGCAGAGCAGGCATCGACGGCTCGACCTCATCTTCAGTCTCAACGTCGGAAACCAGCGCTTCGCGATTGAATTGCAAGCCGGATACCGCAGCGATCCCGGCACCGTCGAGCAGCAGCATTGGCTCGCCGCTGTCGGGCAGCGTCTGCCCGGCATAGATGCCCGGCGCCATCACCGCGGGCGCGGCGGGCTTGATCACCAGTTCCTCATTGTCGATCACATCGTCGACCGCGAGCGCATAGGCGCCGCCCGGCACCCCGACGATCGCGAGCATGCTGGGCTCTTGCTGACCGCCTATGCCGAGCATCGCGCCGAGATCGACCAGCGGAAGCCGGCGATCGCGGACCGTCGCGATCGGCGTCGCGCCGAGCCGGTCGATCCGCACCGCCCCGTCGCCGCGCACACGGACGATTTCCTCGATCGACTGCCGCGTCATCGCGAAGCGCTGCCCGGCGACACCGACGACGATCGCCGAGATGATCGACAGCGTCAGCGGTACATGGATCGTCGTCGTCAGCCCGCGCCCGCGCACGCTCGCCAGGTCGATGCGCCCGCCGATCTGCTCGATATTCGCACGCACGACGTCCATCCCGACCCCGCGGCCGGACACGTCGGTGACTTCATCCTTGGTAGTAAGACCCGCCTCGAACACCAGATCAAACTTTGCTTTTTCGGGCAGCGCGCGCAGCTCGGCCTCGGAGCGTCCTGCCGCGACCAGCTTGGCGATGACGCGTTCAGTATCGATGCCGCGACCGTCGTCGGCGATCTCGACGATGATCTGATTGCCCGATTGACGCGCCGAGACGGTCAGCGCGCCGTTCTCGCGCTTGCCTGCCTTGCGGCGATCGGCCGGCGCCTCGATGCCGTGATCGATCGAATTGCGGATGATATGGCCGAGCGGATCGCGCAGCATCTCGATCATCTCGCGGTCGAGCTCGACGTCCGACCCCTCGATCGTCAGCGCGACCGACTTGCCGAGCCCCGCTGCGGTATCGCGCACCATGCGCGGCAGCGCCGAGAACAAGGCATCGATCTTCTGCATCCTGGTGCGCGTAACGGTGTCGCGCATCTCGGCCACGGTCATCGACAGCCGCTCGAGCGATGCTTCGACGGTTGGATCGTCGGTTTCCCGCAGCCGCCGCGCGAGCTCGTTGCGTGCCAGCACCATGTCCGACATGCCGCTCATCATGCGATCGAGCAACTCGACCGACAGCCGCACGCTGCGCGTCGGCGCGCGCTGCACCGCCGGCGTCGCGGTCGGCACGATTGCCTCGGCCTTGCCGTCAAGCGCGGCGATCAGCAATTCCTCGCCCGAATCGTCGAGCGCGGCACCCTGGTCGATCGCCTCGACGATCTCGCCGATCCGATCGACGATCGCGAGCACCGCATTGACCAACCCGGCATCGGGCACCCGCTCGCCCGCGCGCACCGCTGACAGAACATCCTCGGCGGCATGGCTCAACCGCGCCAGTCGCGGCAGGTCCAGGAAGCCACAGCTTCCTTTGACCGTGTGCACGAAGCGGAAGATCGCATCGAGGCGCGCGCGATCGGCGGGATCGGCCTCCCAGGCGATGATCTCGCCCGACAGAGCCTCCATCGTCTCGCGCGTTTCGGCGATGAATTCCTGCAGCAGGTCGTCCATGGTCCCCCGAACACTGGTTCGCGCGGGACTGTGGCCTGAGGACGGTTAAAGAGGCGTTTAGATGTCAGCCCTTGAGCGCTGCACCGAACAGCAGCACCTCGGCGTCGGGCTCCGACACCTGCACCGAACCGCCGCCTTCATTGACCAGCGCATAGACGAGATGCGCCGCCGCCGCGCGCGGCGTGAGCTGGCCGTCGGCGGTGCCGCCGGTCAGCGCGTCGCGCAATTCGGCGTCGAGCACGATGCGCGGTCCCGCGGCGCGCACGACGATCTCGACCGTGCCGTCGTCATGCGTCTCACCGCCGATATCGAGCTGTCCGCCGCGCACCAGCGCGTCGCCGGCGATCAGCGCGTGGTTGAGCATCACCTTGATCGCGCTCTTGGGCAGCACCGGTTGCTCGACCAGCCAGCCGAGCTGCAGCCGCTTGCTGTCGGCGAACAGTCCCTCGATCGCGGTGCGCGCCTCGCGCGTGTCGACCGTCTCCCCGAACCCACCCGCCGCGCCGAACGCAAGGCGGAAGAATTTGAGCTTGTTGGCCGATGCCCGCGCGCTCTCACCGAGCAACTCGATGCACCGGGCGCGCATTTCGGGGTCGTGCTCGTCGGCGAGCAGCTCTAGCCCGTTGTTGAGCGCGCCGACCGGGCTCAGCAGGTCATGGCACAGTCGCGAGCACAACAGGCTGGCGAAATCGACCGAGCTCACCGTCATCGCGAAGCCCCTCCCGCAAGGTGTTTAAGTTGCGGCCCTTCTGACGCAGGAGCCGCCTGCGCGCAAGCCGAGGGCATTATGTCGAGCACGACAGGATCGAACCGTCCTTCGATCGCCCCGTCGGAAACCGCGCGCCACGCGGTCAATTCGCCGCCGCCGGCAATAAGCCACAGCATGCCGTCGGCCGCCGCGGCATCGGCATCGCGCGCCGAGGGGATCGCCCGGCCGGCCGGGTGCGAATGGAAATGGCCGAGCATTTGTGCGCCCCCATCCCGCATCGCCCGGTGCGCGGCGATCAACGCCGCCGGATCGATCTCGAACCGGCGGGCCGGCTCGGCCGCGACGTTGCGGCAGGGCGCCGCGCGCTCGATCAGGTCGTCGCGCCCGAGCAACAGCCCGCAGATTTCGGCGCTCGGGGATGCTCCCGCGAGCGCGGTGATTTGCTCGACTACGGCACTTGAAATCCGGACCCTCATACCCATCTAGCTAGGGCATGATCCGGGGGGATTCCATCATCGATGTGGCGATCGCCGAGGCCGCAAACGGCTGGCGGCTCGATCGCGCGCTAGCCGAGGCGGTGCCGACGCTGTCGCGCGAGCGGTTAAAGGCGCTGATCTCCTCGGGCAAGGTGACGACCGACGACGGCACCGCCGTTCGCGACCCCGCTAAAAAGGCAATCGGCGGCCAGAGCTACAGCGTTTCGGTGCCTGCGCCCACGCCCGCGCACAACGTGCCGCAGGACATCGCGCTCGAAATCGTGTTCGAGGACGATCACCTGCTCGTGATCGACAAGCCCGCGGGCCTCGTCGTCCATCCCGCCGCGGGCAATCCCGACGGCACTTTGGTCAACGCGCTGCTCCACCATTGCGCGGGGCGCCTCTCGGGCATCGGCGGCGTCGCGCGGCCGGGCATCGTCCACCGGATCGACAAGGACACCTCGGGCCTGATGGTTGTCGCCAAGACCGACCGGGCGCACGAAGGGCTCGCCAAGCAGTTCGCGGTCCATTCGATCGACCGCCGCTACAAGGCGATCGTCGCCGGCCGGCCGAGCCCACCGTCGGGCTCGATCGACGCCCCGCTCGCGCGGTCGCCGGCCAATCGCAAGAAGGTCGCGATCGTCGGCA
Organism: Sphingomonas sp.; assembly: GCA_051954635.1. Lineage (GTDB taxonomy): Bacteria > Pseudomonadota > Alphaproteobacteria > Sphingomonadales > Sphingomonadaceae > Sphingomonas. Next base: position 3,666 of record JBQCHO010000166.1, read on the forward strand.
CCGGCAAGCGCGCGGTAACGCATTACCGTACGATCCAGCCGCTCCGCGAGGCGACTTTGGTCGAATGCCGGTTGGAAACCGGGCGCACGCATCAGGTGCGCGTGCACATGACCTCGATCGGGAACCCGTTGCTGGGCGATCCCGTTTATGGGCGAACGAAGGCAGCCCACCGGCAGGTGCTGGAAACGCTGCGTTTCAGACGCCAGGCATTGCACGCGGCGCATCTGGGGTTCATTCACCCCGTCAAAAGCACCGCTTTGTCGTTTGAAAGCGAATTGCCTGCTGACATGCAGGAACTGTTCACGTCACTTCACGTATAGGTTTCATGCCGCAACGCGTCTGCGTTCCCGGCCCAGTTCAGGGAGAATCGATCATGGCAAAAGGCAGCAACGTCCCCGCGACGATCCCCGCCTTGGGCGGCGAGGCGAGCCTCAACCGCTATCTCGCCGAGATCAAGAAATTTCCGATCCTCGCGCCCGAGCAGGAATATATGCTCGCCAAGCGTTTCGAGGAGCATGGCGACACCGATGCCGCTGCGCAGCTGGTGACGTCGCACCTGCGGCTCGTCGCCAAGATCGCGATGGGCTATCGCGGCTATGGCCTGCCCGTTTCCGAGCTGATCTCGGAAGGCAATATCGGCCTGATGCAGGGCGTGAAGAAGTTCGAGGCCGATCGCGGTTTCCGTCTGGCCACCTATGCGATGTGGTGGATCCGCGCCTCGATCCAGGAATTTATCCTACGCTCGTGGAGCCTCGTGAAGATGGGCACCACGGCAGCGCAGAAGAAGCTGTTCTTCAACCTGCGCCGGATGAAGGCCAAGCTCGACGCGTTCGAGGACGGCGATTTGAAGCCCGAGGACGTCGCCAAGATCGCCACCGATCTCGGTGTGACCGAGGATGAGGTCGTCAGCATGAACCGCCGCATGGCGATGGGCGGCGACACGTCGCTCAACGTGCCGATGCGCGAGGACGGCGAAGGCCAGTGGCAGGATTGGCTGCAGGACGACGAGCCGTTGCAGGATCAGGTCGTCGCCGAGGCGCAAGAGGCCGACGTCCGTCACGACATGCTCGTCTCGGCTATGGAGAATCTCAACGACCGCGAGAAGCACATCCTCACCGAGCGTCGCCTGACCGACGATCCCAAGACGCTCGAGGAATTGAGCCAGGTCTACGGTGTATCGCGCGAACGCGTCCGCCAGATCGAGGTCCGCGCGTTCGAGAAGCTGCAAAAGGCGATGATGCGGCTGGCGGGCGAAAAGCGGATGCTCGCGGCGGCGTGATCTTGCCATCGCCGCGCCAAACGTGAATGGCGACGCGATGCGCACCACCGCCAAGATCTGCGGCCTCTCCACTCCCGACACGCTCGCCGCGGCGATCGCCGGCGGGGCGAGCCATGTCGGGTTCGTGTTCTTCCCACCAAGCCCGCGCAACGTGTCGTTCGAGCAAGCGGCGGCATTGGCGACGCTGGTGCCAGGGCACGTCGCCAAGGTCGGCGTATTCGTCGATCCCGACGATACGGCTGTAGAGCGCGCGATCGCCGCGGGGCTTAACATGCTACAGCTCCACAAGACGATGCCTGCGCGCGCCGCGGCGATCCGCCAACGGACGGGCCGAGAGGTTTGGGCCGCGGTCGCGATAAAGGCCAGCGCCGACCTCGACGCCGCGCGCACCTATGCCGGCGCAGCCGACCGCATCCTGTACGACGCCAAGACGCCAGACGACGCCATGCTGCCCGGCGGAATGGGGTTGCGGTTCGACTGGCGGCTGCTCGACGGGGTGCGGCATCCGCTTCCTTGGGCGCTCTCGGGCGGGCTCGACGCGGGCAACGTCGCCGAGGCGATCGCGCGGACCGGCGTGCGGTTGGTCGATGTTTCATCGGGAGTCGAGAGTGCGCCGGGTATCAAGGATGCGGGCAAGATCGCGGCGTTTCTCGCTACTGTCGCCTCCTGCTAATCACTCCGTCACCCCGGACCTGTTCCGGGGTCCAACGTGCCTCAAGCGCTAACGCTCGCGGAGGATTGGATGCCGGAACAAGTCCGGCATGACGTCCGGTTCAGAACACCGCCTTCGCTTGCGGTTCGTTCATCATCGCCTGGCGCACCAGCGGGATCGGTGGGCCGCCATAGCTGAGGAACTCGTCGTGGAACGCCTTCCACGCCTTCCTGCCGCCCCGGCGCGCGGTCCAGTCGGCGCGCAGCTTCATAATCATCAGCTTGCCCATCGTGTAGTTGAGATACGCCGGATCATACGTCCCGCGCGCCGCCTGCTGCTCGGCATTGCCCTTGTCCTGATAGCATTGTTGCTCGAACATCGCTTCCGATTGTGCCTGCGTCATCCCTTTCGCGTGCAGCCCGATCGCCGACAGGAAGCGGCAATCGCGCAGCAGCGCGTTGGTCAGCTGCCCGACATGCGTCTCGGGATCGCCGTTGCCGAGGCCCGCATCCCACATTATCTGCTCGGCATAATGCGCCCAGCCTTCGGCATAGGCATAGCCGACGAACAACTGCCCGAAGATCGACGGTGAGCGGTTGGCGTGGAGGAACTGGACGAAATGCCCCGGCATCACCTCATGCACCGTGGTGAACAGCAGGTCCGCCTTGCCCGGAATGAAGCCGAGTTGCTCGGCCTTGGGCCATGAGGGGTCGGGCGGCGCGATATAATAGACCGAGGGGATGCCCTTATCGAACGGCCCCGGCGGATCGATATAGGCCGAGTTCTGCCGGTTATAGGGCGGCGCCTCCTCGACATGCGCCTCCTCGGTGCCCGGGATGCTGACGAGATCGTGGCTGGTGACGAAGGCGCGCAGCTCGGGAATCTGCTTGCGCGCGGCGGCGACCGGCCCGCCCTCGGGTTTGTCGTCCTGCATCTTCTTGGCGCACGCCTCGATCGCCGCACCTGGCGCGAATTGCGCACACGCCTGTTTGAGCGCGGCCTGGTTGCGTGCCAGATCCTGCTTGCCGATCGCCTCGAGCTGATCGAGCGGCACGTCGACATCCTCGGTCGCCTTGAGCATCCGCGCGAACTTGTCGGCGCCGAGCGCGTAACCGGCCGTCGCCGAACCGCGCTGGCTCTCCAGCCACGTCGCGATGTCGCGCATCGCTTGCGACGCCTTCGCTGCCGAGGCCGCGAATTGCTGCTGCAGCGCCTGATCCTTGACGTCGGTGAATGCCTGCCCGGCATCGTGCGCGTAGAAATCGGCGAAACCGTTGAACGCCGACACGCCGTAATCGACGAAGCTCTTCGGCATCGGTGTCTTGAGGTTCGCACGGATGTTCGCCGCCGCGCCGGGCACCGCGTCGAACAGCTTGATCACCGCCTTCATCCGCGTCGGCAGATCGGCATAATTGCGCGCGAGATAGACGTTGGGATCGAGCCCGCCGCCGACATAATAAGCCGGATTGGTATGCGGCTGATCGGCATCGGTCAGCCAGAACAGCTGCCCCTCAGCGACCTTGATCAGATAATCGCGCTCGAAGCGCTGCTGCGGGGTCAGTTGCGCGTCGGTGAAACCCTGCGCCTTCTGGATTTCGGCGTTGAGGAAATCGGCCTGGCGCTTGAGCCCCGCCGCGCTCCAATCGGGCAATTGGCCGTCGAACTCGTGCTTGCCTTCATAGACCGCGAACGACGGATTGAGCTTGAACCAGCCCTGGATGTAACCGTTGACGAACGGCGTCCAATCGGGGTTCGGCGTGGTCGCGCCGCCGGGGCCGTAGGGCATCGCGGTCTCGTTCCCTGCGCTCGCATTGCCGCTCTGCTGAGACGGCGAGCACGCCGCCAGTGCCGCGACCGCGATCGTCGCCAGCCATTTTCCCTTCAGCATCGCCGCTCCCCGAGTCGTTATGGGCCAGGATGCTGGCAGCTTGCGTTCCGCCGCGCCAGCCCCCGGAACGCCGACGCGATCCGCTCGTTGGCGACGGCAAACCGCAAGCAGAGGATTTCGCATGCCCTACATCAAGACCCGCGACGGGACGGACCTTTACGTCAAGGATTGGGGCAGCGGCCGTCCGGTGATCCTGATCCACGGCTGGCCGCTTTCGGCCGATAGCTGGGACCCGCAGATGCAGGCGCTCGCCGAGGCCGGGTTCCGCGCGATCGCTTATGACCGACGCGGCTTCGGACGCTCGGGGCAACCGTGGTCTGGCTATGATTACGACACGCTGTCGGATGATCTCGCCGACGTGATGAAGGAAGCCGGCGCGGACAATGACGCGACGATCGTCGGCTTCTCGATGGGCGGCGGCGAGGTCGCGCGCTACATGTCGCGGCACGGCGGGCAGGGCGTGATCGGCGCCGGGCTGATCTCGTCGGTGGTGCCCTACATGCTCAAGACCGACGACAATCCGAACGGCGTGCCGCAGGCCACCTTCGACGAGATGACCGAGGGGATGAAAAAGGACCGCCCCGATTTCTTCCGCGACTTCTTCAAGACCTTCTTCGGCGTCGGGTACATCACCAGCCCGGTAAGCGACGCAACACTCGACTGGGCGTGGCGCCTCGCGATGCAGGCGTCGCGCAAGGCGACGCTCGCTTGCGCCGGGGCGTTCGCGACGACCGACTTCCGGCCCGATCTGGCGGCGTTCCGCGTGCCGACCCTAGTCGTCCACGGCACCAGCGACCAGACGGTGCCGATCGACACTTCGGGCCGCCAGGCGGCAAAGGGCATCGCCGATGCGCAACTGGTCGAATATGACGGCGCCCCGCACGGCCTGTTCGCGACCGAGGGGGATCGGCTTACTAACGATCTGCTGACGTTTTTGGGGCGGTAGATAGAGCCAGATTCAAGATTTCTACTCGGTAATGTTGAGCGCATGTTGGAAAATAGAGCACGTTCCTGACCAATGGCGCCCGGCGCGACACGAAGGCGTCCCATATCTGGTGTCTCAGCAATGCGGCGACTGGTGCCCCCGAGAGGATTCGAACCTCCGGCCTGCGGTTTAGGAAACCGTCGCTCTATCCTGCTGAGCTACGGGGGCATCCGATCGCGCGTGTACGGGCCGCGCGACAGGGGGTCAATTGCGGGTTTGGGGCGGCGCGACCGGGAATGGCAGCGGCGCGACCGGTACGCCGTCATCGATCAGTGCGCGGGCTTCGGCGGCGCTCGCCTCGCCGTGAATGGGCGTGTTGGCGATGTCGCCGTCGTGCATCGCCCGCGCCTTCGTCGCGAAGGAGCGGCCGACCCAGGTCGACCCGTCGAGCGCCTTGCGCTGCGCCTCGGCAACCGCGGCCAGCGCCGCCTTGATCGCGGCGGGGTTCGGCGGCGTGTCGTTCTTGCTGTTGCCCTTGGCCGGGACGCTCGGCGCCATCACCGCCTTGCCGATCTCGTCGTCGCCGCACAGCGGGCATGACAACAACCCGCGCTGGCGCTGATCCTCGTAATCGCGGCTCGATCCGAACCACGCCTCGAAGACATGGCCGACGCCGCATTTGAGGTCGAACACGATCATCGCGCGCGCTCCACCGGCGGGACCGGCCGGCGATGGTCGATCACCGGGATGCGCGACCGCACCTCGGCGATACGATCGGGATCGAGCTCGGCGAAACCGACCCCCGTCGCCTCACCCATGTCGAGCAGCACCTCCCCCCACGGATCGACGACCAGCGAATGACCATAGGTCGCGCGCCCGTCCTCATGCGCGCCCGTCTGCGCGGCGGCAACGACAAACGCCGCCGACTCGATCGCGCGGGCGCGCATCAAGACATGCCAGTGGGCTGCTCCGGTCGGGCGGGTGAACGCCGCCGGGATCGCCAGCACCGTCGCGCCGGCCGCCGAAAGCGCCTGATACAGCGCCGGAAAGCGCAGATCGTAACAGATCGACAGGCCCATCGCGCCGATCGGCGTATCGACCACCACCGCGCCCTCGCCCGCCGAATAGGCTGCCGACTCACGCCAGCTCTCGCCGGTCGGAAGGTCGACGTCGAACAGATGCAGCTTGTCGTAGCGCGCGCGGATCGCGCCCCGATCGTCGATCACGAACCCCCGATTGGCGAGGCGACCATCGGGCCGGCGCAGCGCGAGCGAACCGAGGTGCACCCACAGTCGATGCCGCGCCGCCGCCTCGCGCGCCGCCGCCAGCGTCACGTCATGATCCTCGTCGGTGATCTTCGCCGCCGCTCGCGCACGGTCGCGATCGAGCAGCCCGGTCATTTCCGGCGTGAACAGCATCGCCGCGCCGCCGTCCCGCGCTTCGGCCACCGCCTCGGCCAAGCGACGCGCATTGGCGGCGGGATCGATCCCGCTGGTCAGCTGCGCGACCGCGATTTTCATTGGCTTAACAGCGCATCCAGCTTGCCGGCGCGATCGAGTGCCGCGAGGTCGTCCGACCCGCCGACATGCTGCCCATCGACGAAGATCTGCGGCACGGTCATGCGGCCGCCGGCGCGCTCGATCATCTCGCCGCGCTTGGGGCCACCCATCGTGATGTCATATTCCTCGAACGCGACCTGCTTGCCCGTCAGCAGCGCCTTGGCGCGATGACAATAGCCGCAGAACGCCTTGGTGTAGATTTCGACCTTCGCCATCATGCCGAGGTGTGTCGTGCGGAGCCGCTTGTCAATCATCCTCGCCGTTCAGCACGCGCGCCCAGCACAGGATCGTGACCCGTGCGGCACCCGCCCTGAGCAGCGTGGCGGTCGCCGCATCGCTGGTCGCGCCGCTGGTATGGACGTCGTCGATCAATACCACGCGCTTGCCGCGCAGCACGGCCCGTTTCGCCTCGGGCACGGCGAAGGCGCTCTTGAGCGTCGCCGCGCGCTGCTTTGCGCCGAGCCCGCGCAGCACTGGCGTCGCGCGTGGCCGTGTCAGCGCAAACGGGTCGGTCGTCACGCCGCGGGCCCGGCCGACCGCCGTCGCTATCAACGCCGCCTGGTTGAACCCCCTGCCCCATATCCGCCAGCGATGCAGCGGCACCGGCACGAGCAGATCGGCATCGTCGGGCAGCAGCCGCGCCATCGGCCGGGCGACCGTCTCGGCCAGTGCCAGCCGCCCGCCATATTTGAGTTTCAGCACCACGCGCCGCGCGACATCGCCGTAAACGACGGCAGCGCGGACGCCGGCGTGCCGCGGCGGCGTGGCGAGGCAATCGCCGCATAACGCGTCCGCGCCGCGGTCATAGTCGAACGGCGTATGGCACGCCGCGCACCAAGGCGGCCCGATGAAGCGCAATCCGCCCCAACAATTCGCGCAGAAACGATGATCGTCGCGCGCGGTCGCGCCGCACCCCGGGCAGCGCGGCGGCAGCGCGAAATCGACCGCCCTCATCAACACCTGCCGCAATCGCTTCATCGCTCCCCCGCCCCCTTGTCGCGCGTCGGCGCATTCGCCACAAGGCCGGCGGTGAGCACCCCCGACCTGTTCGCCCGCCGGCGCCGCCGGCTTCGCCGCGACCGCGCCGCCGCCGATTTTGCCGCGCACGACTTTTTGCGCGCCGCAATGCTCGACGGCATTGTCGATCGCCTGGCCGCGGTCAGCCGCTCTTTCCACGAGGTGCTCGATCTCGGCTGCTTTTCCGGCGCGTTCGCACCGCCCCCCGGCGCGCGCATCGCCCGTCTCGATGCCGGCCGCGCGTTCGCTCGCCAGTCGAGCGGCGTCCAGGCTGACGAGGATCGCCCGCCCTTCGCCGACGAATCGTTCGATCTCATCGTCTCGGCCGGCGTGCTCGATAGCGTCAACGATCTGCCCGGGGCGCTTACCCTGGCGCGGCGCATGCTGCGGCCCGACGGGCTATTCCTCGCCGCCTTTGTCGGCGGCGACAGCCTTGCTACGCTCCGCAACCTGCTCCTCGCCGCCGAGGCCGACCGGCCCGCGGCGCGCACGCATCCCCGCATCGACGTCCGCTCGGCCGGTGACCTGATGGTTCGCGCCGGCTTTGCGCTGCCGGTCGCCGATGTCGAGACGCTCGAGGTCCGCTACGCCTCGCTAAGCCGCTTGCTCGGCGACCTGCGCGGCATGGCGGCGACCAGCCTGCTTGCCGAGTCGCCGCCCTTGTCGCGCGCCACGCTCGCGCGCGCCGCCACGCTGTTCGACGACCGCGCTGGACCGGACGGTCGCCTCGCCGAACGCTTCGACCTCATCTTCCTGACCGGCTGGTCGCCCGATCCCTCGCAGCCCAAACCGGCGCGGCGCGGCAGCGGCAACGCCTCGCTCGCCGCCGCGCTCAAGCCTCCCGGCGCATCCTGAGGCGTTCTGCGAAAGCACGGTCGGCCGGCGGCATCGGCAGCGCGGCGAGTTCGACCGGGGCGCACCACGCGATCGCCGCGGCGTCGATCGCCCGCGGCTCGCCCGCCCAGCGCGCGACACGATAGAGCAACAGCAGCAAATGGCGGTCGCCGTGCGCCACGCCGGTAAAGTCGATCGGTGACATGTCGGCCGGATCGACGGTGATCGCCAGCTCCTCGGCGAGTTCGCGGGCCAGCGCAGCGTCGGGCGTTTCATCGTGCTCGATCTTGCCGCCGGGAAATTCCCACAATCCGGCATGATGCTTACCCGGCGAGCGCTGCTGGACGAGCACGCGGCCATGACCATCGATCAGCGCGGCTGCCACGACCGGCAACAGAAACGGCTCTTTCGTCATTCGTTAACGCTCTTGGATTATGCGCGGACGCTGGTGGGAGACTGGTCGATGACGAACGCGCTGATACGATTGTGCCGACGCCTGGCCGTCAATCGCCGTGGCGGCACCGCAATCGAATACGGCCTGATCGCCTCGTTGATCGTCATCGCGATGATCGCCTCGCTCAAGGGGCTGGCCAACGTCACCACCAACATGTGGGGCAATGTCGAAACCCAAGTTCGCTCATCCAATTGAGCGCATCCCCATTTAATCTTTGTCAACCTCTTCGCCCTAAACGAGTCGATGCTGGCTTGGGCTCCATCCCGGGTCGGCCGGGTGA
>JBQCHO010000167.1:0-31306 GCA_051954635.1 Sphingomonas sp.
CCCTACTTTGGGCGTTTTCTGCTATTTGTCGGCCCGGGGTTTGCGGCGGCCGCCAAATATTTGATGCTAAAAACCCCCCCCCCCCCGGGGGGGTGTGGGGGGGGGCGCGGGCCTGTCGATCGACGCCCCTCATTCCCCTCTCCCAACCCTCTCCCCGGCGGGGAGGGGGCTATTTGCGGATCAGCCCTCGGCTTCTTCCGATTGCTCGGTCGCCGGAACCTCGTCCGCAGCCGGTTCGGCGGCGGTTTCGGTCTCGTTGTCGCCTTCGCTCGACTTGAGCGCCGACGGCGCGACCACGGTGGCGATGGTGAAGTCGCGATCCTCGATCGCCGAGGTCGCGCCCTTGGGCAGCGTCACCTGGCTGATATGGATCGAATCGCCGACTTCGACGCCCGCCAGCGAGATCACGATCTCGTCGGGGATGTCGGCCGCATCGACCACCAGCTCGAGCTCGTGGCGAACGACGTTGAGCACGCCGCCGCGCTTGATACCCGGGGCCTTTTCTTCATCGGCGAAGTGGACGGGCACGTTGACGTGCACCTTGGCGTGTTCGGAAATGCGCAGGAAGTCCGCGTGAACCGGGCGATCGGTGACGACGTCGAAGGTGACGTCCTTGGGCAGCGTGCGCGTGGCCTTGCCGCCGATATCGACCATGATCACCGAATTCATGAAGTGGCCCGTCATCAGCAGCTTGGTCAGCGCCTTTTCCTCGACGTGAATCGGGGTCGGGTCTTCGTTGTTGCCGTAGATCACGGCGGGTACGCGGCCTTCACGACGCAGCGAACGGGAGGCTCCCTTGCCAACCTGCTCACGCGTCTCGGCAGCGAGCGTCAGATTGTCGCTCATGCTATATCTCCGAAACTTGTGGGTTCGTCTTCCCGTGTCACGCCTCCAGGGATGACCATGACACGGAAGCGCGCGCCTATAGGCGAGAGCCGCGCGAGACGCAAGGTGGGGTGGGGTGCGGAGACACCGCCCCTTCACGCCATGCCGTCACCCCGGACTTGTTCCGGGGTCCAACGTGCCGCAAACCAACTCGGCGCGGCTCTTGCGGCCCGTTGGATGCCGGAACCAGTCCGGCATGACGACGAAGAGAGTAAGGCGCCCCCGCTCAATACTTCACCCGCACCGCCTTCATTTTGTACGTCTTGGCCAAGTCCGCCTGCACGCTGTCCGGCCCCGCCAGATGCCCCGCGCCGACCGCGACGAATACCGTCCCCGGCCGCTTCATCCGCTCGGCGATCCACGACGCGAAGCGCGCGTTGCGGTCGATCAGCAGCGTCTGCTTGAGCTCGGGCTCGCCGGTCAGCTCGTCGTTCATGATATTGGCCAGCGCCTCGGGATCGCCCTTCGACCAGTCGGCGACCATCTCGCCCATTTCAGTGCCGAGCTTGGGCATGTCCTTGATCGCCGAATCGAGGAAATCGACCTGCGCCTTTTCGGACAACCCATCCAGATAGCCGAACTGCTGCTCGGCGGTTTCCATCCCGATCACCTGCTTGTTCGCCGCCCTGGCCGCCGCGGTCAGCACCGCCTCGGGCCCGTTCGCCGGGCTGTAGCCGAGCTTGCCGAGCGGGGCGACCGAGAACTCGGTCGCCGCGAGCCACGGCTTTAGCTGCTCCATCACCGCCAACGGCGCGCCGACCTCGGCCACCGCCTTCGAATAGGCCTCGCGATCCGTCGCCGGCAGCTTCTGCGACAAGGGCGTTCCGTCCTTCGCCATGCCCAGCTTCATCACCATTGCCTGAACCGTCGCCGGATCGGGCATCACCATCTCCAGCACCAGCGCATCGGCCTTGTCGAACGCCGCCTTCACCCCCTCGTCGAACCACGACAGGCCGGGCTTCAGCACATGCACCGTCCCGAACAGGTAGATCGTCGTGTCCTCGTCCTTGACCACCCACAGCGCCGGATCGGCATCGACCGTCGCCGGGGCTGCGGGGGCGGCCGTCGCGGCGGCGGGCGGCGGCGCGGCCGTTGTCTGCGCGCTCGCCGACAGCGGCGTCGCGAGCAGCGCGATCGCGGCGAGCTTGGCGAATGTCATCGAATCCCTCCGGAGCATGTGTGCCGCATCGATAAGCCGCCGCGTGCGATCGGTCCACAGCGGCGCTGCTTGATTCCGCTCGCCCCTTCCGGCAAGGCCGCAGCCGAGATTACCGCACCGCAACAGGCACCTTTCTTGACCGAGCCTTTGAGCTTTCAGCGCATGATCCTGACGCTCCACGATTACTGGAGCGATCGCGGCTGCCTGATCCTGCAGCCCTATGACATGGAAATGGGCGCGGGCACCTTCCACACCGCCACCACGCTCCGCGCGCTCGGCCCCAACCCGTGGAACGCCGCCTTCGTCCAGCCCTGCCGCCGCCCCACCGACGGCCGCTACGGCGAGAATCCCAATCGCCTGCAGCATTATTACCAATATCAGGTGATCCTGAAGCCCAGCCCGTCCGATCTGCAGGACCTCTATCTCGGCAGCCTGGCGGCGATCGGCATCGATTTCACGCGCCACGACATCCGCTTCGTCGAGGACGATTGGGAAAGCCCGACGCTCGGCGCCTGGGGGCTCGGCTGGGAAGTGTGGTGCGACGGCATGGAGGTGACGCAGTTCACCTATTTCCAGCAGATGGGCGGCTTCGACTGCAAGCCCGTCGCCGGCGAGCTGACCTACGGGCTCGAACGACTGGCCATGTACATCCAGAATGTCGACAGCGTGTACGACCTGAAATTCAACGACGCCGGCGTCAGCTATGGCGACGTCTTCCTCGAAAACGAACGCGAGATGAGCGCGTGGAATTTCGAGGTGGCGGACACCGACACCCTGTTCGACGCCTTCCGCAAGCACGCAGCCGAATGCGAGAACTCGCTGGCGGCCAAGCTGCCGATCCCCGCCTACGAGCAGGCGATCAAGGCGAGCCACGTCTTCAACCTGCTCCAGGCGCGCGGCGTGATCTCGGTCGCCGAGCGCCAGGCCTATATCGGCCGCGTCCGCGATCTGGCGAAGGGCGCCTGCGCCGCGTGGATGGAAAAGAACGGGTGGTCGGCGTGAGCGCCCTTCGCGCCGAAGGCGCCCTCATCCTTCTTCGCGCCGTCGCGCCTTCGCGTGAACTATCTCGCGCAGAGACGCGGAGCCGCAGAGATGGCGCGCTTCCTCTCTGCGCCTCTGCGCCTCTGCGCGATAAAAATTTGCTCTCGCGAAGGCGCGAAGCCGCGAAGAGGGCGGGGCAATGACCGATTTCCTGCTCGAACTCCGCTCAGAGGAAATCCCCGCGCGCATGCAGCGCGACGCGCGGACGCGCATTCAGCATATATTTGCTGAGCAGATGCTTGAGGCCGGCGTATCGTTTGGTGAAATGGTGGCGTATTCCACGCCGCGTCGATTGGTTCTGATCGCGACCAATCTGCCCACCCAGACCGCGGCGGTTCGTGAGGAAATCAAGGGTCCTCGGACGAGCGCACCGCCGCAGGCGCTGGACGGCTTTCTTCGTAAGACTGGTTTGAGCCGCGACCAGCTCGAAGATCGGGACGGAATCTGGTTTGCGAATATAGAACGACCGGGTCGGGAAACCCGCGCCGTGCTTTCGGCAGCGATTAGCCACATCGTCAGGCATTTCGGTTGGCCCAAGTCGATGCGCTGGGGCGACGCGTCGGCCAGCACCGAAAGCCTACGTTGGGTCCGCCCGCTACAGGGGATCGTCGCGCTGCTGGGCGAAGAGGTCGTTCCTTTCGAGATCGCCGGCATCGCCAGCGGCTCGGCCACGCTCGGCCACCGTTTCCACCATCCCGGCGCGATCACGATCGGCTCGGCCGCCGATTATGTCGAGAAGCTGCGCGCCTGCCATGTCATCGTCGATCAGGACGAGCGCGCCGCAATCATCCGCGACGCTGCCACGAAGCTCGCCGCCGACGCCGGTCTCGAACTGATCGAGGACGAAGGGCTGGTCGCCGAGAATGCCGGCCTCACCGAATGGCCGGTCCCGCTGCTCGGCCGCTTCGATGCCGCGTTTCTCGACGTGCCGCCCGAGGTGATCCAGCTCACCGCGCGGGTGAACCAGAAATATTTCGTCTGCCGTGAAACTGTTCCCCTCCCGCCTGCGGGAGGGGCTAGGGGAGGGCCTGTTTCTGAAGCCGGGGACGACAAGCCCTTCCCCGACCCCTCCCGCACGCGGGAGGGGAGATTGGCCAACGCCTTCATCTGCACCGCCAACATCGCCGCGTCCGACGGCGGCGCGAAGATCGTCGAAGGCAACCGCAAGGTCCTCGCCGCACGGCTCTCCGACGCCAAGTTCTTCTACGAAACCGACCTCAAGACCCGGCTCGAGGATCAACTCCCCAAGCTGGAAAAGATCGTCTTCCACGAAAAGCTCGGTACCGTGGCGGACAAGGTCGAGCGCGTCGCGAAATTGGCGCGGTGGTTGGTCGAATCCAATATCGTCACCCCAGCGAAGGCTGGGGTCTCGGGCGATGGCGCGGGGCAAGAGCCGCAAGAGATGCCAGCCTCCGCTGGCATGACGAAAGAGGCGTTGGCAGCCCTCGCCGAACGCGCGGCGCGGCTGGCCAAGGCCGATCTCGTCACCGGCATGGTCGGCGAGTTCCCCGAGTTGCAGGGCCTGATGGGCGGCTATTACGCCGCCGCGCAGGGCGAGCCCCAAGAGGTCGCCGAGGCGATCCGCGATCACTACAAGCCGGTCGGCCAGGGCGACGACGTCCCCACCGCGCCGGTGACGGTGGCGGTGAGTCTGGCGGACAAGCTGGATACTCTGACTGGGTTTTTCTTCGCTGATGAAAAGCCGACCGGCTCGAAGGACCCATATGCGCTGAGAAGAGCCGCCCTAGGTGTTCTTCAAATACTCGAACGCACTGGCATCCGTCTTCCAATGACGAGGTTAGTCAACGAAGCGGCGCAGCAACTCAATCTTCACGTCGCCACGAACTTGTTCAAAAGCGAGCCTCTCACCCAAATTCTTGCTCGCGGGATGCCATCCGCAATGGCGCTTAGTCCAATGGCTGAAGATGGCACGCATGAGGTTTCCATCGATGGCATCAACGTAGCTGCTGTAGATACCCGCTTCGTCGAGCCAATTTTGAATTGGATTCAGCGCTCAATGGTGTCTGCGGCCTGGAGAAGGGATCTCCTCGACTTCTTCGCCGACCGCCTCAAGGTCCAGCAGCGCGAGGCGGGTGTCCGGCACGACCTGATCGACGCGGTGTTCGCGCTGGGCGGGGAGGACGATCTCGTCCGCCTGCTCGCGCGGGTGAAGGCGTTGCAGGCGTTCGTCGGCACCGAGGACGGGGCGAACCTGCTCACCGGCTATCGGCGCGCGGCGAATATCCTGAAGAAGGAAGGGTGGGACGCCGCCCTGCAACCCACCCGTCACCCCGGGCTTGACCCGGGGTCAGGCTTGCCTGTCGACGAAGAAGAAGCCGGACCCCGGCTCGGGGGCCGGGGTGACGTGTTGGGGTATGAGCCTCAGCCCGAAGAAGCCGCCCTCATCGCCGCGCTCGACGCCGCCGCGCCCGCCGCCGCCTCTGCCGTCGCGCGCGAGGATTTCGAAGCCGCGATGGCCGCGCTCGCCACGCTCCGCGCGCCGATCGACGCGTTCTTCGACGCGGTCACCGTCAACGACGCCGATCCTGCGAAGCGTGACGCGCGTCTCGCGTTGCTGGCGCGCATTCGCGATGCGGTGCACGGCGTCGCCGATTTCTCGAAGATCGAAGGCTGAGCGGGAGCGCTGCCGACCGTCATTTTTCGCACCTTTCAGCGCTCGCGGAGACAGGCCTAGAACACATCACACCGCGCACGGACCGAGCATAACGGCCGGCGCATCACGACTGGGGAAGGCAATATATGGCGCACTACGTGTACCGCTTCGGCGGCGGCGTTTCGGACGGCGGTGCCGGCGACAAGAACCTGCTCGGCGGCAAGGGCGCGAACCTCGCGGAAATGGCGGGCATCGGCCTGCCGGTCCCGCCCGGCTTCACCATCACCACCGAAATGTGCACGCGTTATTACGAGGAAGGCGAGACTTTCCCCGACAGCGTCCGCGCCGAAGTCGCGACCGGCATCGCGCATATCGAACAGATCACCGGCAAGCGCTTCGGCGACGCGAGCGACCCGCTGCTCGTCTCTGTCCGGAGCGGTGCGCGCGTGTCGATGCCCGGCATGATGGATACCGTCCTCAACCTCGGCCTCAACGATGAGACCGTCGCCGGCCTCGCCGCCAAATCGGAAGACGAGCGCTTCGCCTGGGACAGCTATCGCCGCTTCATCCAGATGTATTGCGACGTCGTGCTCGGCCTCGATCACGGCGCGTTCGAGGAGGCGCTGGAGATCGCCAAGGAGGATCGCGGCTACACGCTCGATACCGAGATGACCGCCGCCGACTGGCAGGACCTGGTCGACGAATACAAATCGCTCGTCGCCAAGCTGTGGGACAAGCCCTTCCCGCAGGATGTGCACGACCAGTTGTGGGGCGCGATCGGCGCGGTGTTCGGCTCGTGGCAGTCGGAGCGCGCCAAGGTCTATCGCCGCTTGAACGCGATTCCCGGCGATTGGGGCACCGCGGTCAACGTCCAGGCGATGGTGTTCGGCAACATGGGCGACACATCGGCCACCGGCGTCGCCTTCACTCGCGATCCCTCGACCGGCAACGCGAACCATTATGGTGAGTTCCTCATCAACGCGCAGGGCGAAGACGTCGTCGCCGGCATAAGGACGCCGCAATATCTAACCAAAAAGGCGCGCGAGGATGCCGGCGCCAAACCGGCTTCGATGGAAGAGGCGCTTCCGCAAGCCTATGCCGAGCTCGCCAAGGTCTTCCGCACGCTCGAAGACCATTACCGCGACATGCAGGACATCGAGTTCACCGTCGAGCGCGGCAAATTGTGGATGCTGCAAACCCGCAGCGGCAAGCGCACCGCGAAGGCCGCGCTGAAGATCGCGGTCGACATGGCCAATGACGGCCTCATCACGCAGGAGGAGGCGATTGCGCGGATCGATCCCAAGGCGCTCGACCAGCTCCTCCACCCGACGCTCGACCCGGACGCGGCGCGCGACGTGTTGACCAAGGGCCTGCCCGCCAGCCCCGGGGCGGCCTCGGGCGCGGCGGTGTTCGACAGCGACACCGCCGAACGCCGCGCCGCCGATGGCGACGCGGTGATCCTCGTCCGCGTCGAGACCTCGCCCGAGGACATTCACGGCATGCACGCCGCCAAGGGCATCCTGACGGCGCGCGGCGGCATGACCAGCCACGCCGCGGTGGTCGCGCGCGGCATGGGGCGGCCGTGCGTGTCGGGCGCGGGCACACTCTCGATCGATATCAAGGCACGTGTGATGCGCGTTGGCAGCCGCGAAATCAGGGAAGGCGAGACGATCACCATCGACGGCGCGACCGGCGAGGTGATGGCGGGCGAGGTCGCCACCGTCCAGCCCGAACTCGCCGGCGATTTCGGCACGCTGATGGAATGGGCCGACAAGGTCCGCCGCCTCAAGGTCCGCGCCAATGCCGAGACTCCGCACGACTGCCGCACCGCGCGCGATTTCGGCGCGGAGGGCGTCGGGCTGTGCCGCACCGAGCACATGTTCTTCGATTCCGGCCGCATCACCGCCGTCCGCCAGATGATCCTCGCCTCGGACGAAAAGGGCAGGCGCGCCGCGCTCGACAAGCTGCTCCCCGAACAGCGCGCCGACTTCACCGAGATTTTCGAGGTGATGGCCGGGCTTCCCGTCACCATTCGCCTGCTCGATCCGCCGCTGCACGAATTTTTGCCGCACGAGGAGGACGAGTTCGCCGAGGTCGCCGCCGCCGCCGGCGCGGACGTGGAAACCTTGAAGGGCCGCGCAGCCGAGCTCCACGAGTTCAATCCGATGCTCGGCCATCGCGGCTGCCGCCTGGGCGTCACCTACCCCGAAATCTACGAAATGCAGGCCCGCGCGCTGTTCGAGGCCGCGTGCGACGTCGCCGCCAAATCGGGCGAGGCGGTGGTGCCCGAAGTGATGATCCCGCTCGTCGCCACCCGGCGCGAGCTCGAACTGATGAAGGCCGTGGTCGACAAGACCGCCAAGGCCGTGTTCGACGAAAAGGGCCGGACGCTCGATTACCTCGTCGGCACGATGATCGAGCTCCCCCGCGCCGCGCTCAAGGCCGGCGAAATCGCCGAGGTCGGCGAATTCTTCTCGTTCGGCACCAACGACTTGACTCAGACGACGCTCGGCGTCAGCCGCGACGACGCCGGCCGCTTCCTGACGACCTATGTCGACAAGGGCATCTACGCCCAGGACCCGTTCGTCAGCCTCGACGTCGAAGGCGTCGGCGAACTGATCGAACTGGCGGCGGAGCGCGGCCGCAAGACCCGCCCCGACATCAAGCTCGGCATCTGCGGCGAACATGGCGGCGACCCCGCCTCGATCGCCTTTTGCGAGCGCGTCGCCCTCGATTACGTCAGCGCCTCGCCGTATCGCGTGCCGATCGCGCGGCTGGCGGCGGCACAGGCGGCGCTTGGGAAAAGGTAACATCCTCCGTTCGCCCTGAGCCTGTCGAAGGGCTGTTCTTCTTGGCCGATGAGAAGAGCGGTGCTTCGACAAGCTCAGCACGAACGGACGTCGTTTAGCCCAGAATATGCATCCACACCGGCTCGCCCGCCAGGCTGGGCGAGCCGCGCAGCTTCTCCAGCGCCTGCGCCACGCTGCGTTCGGGCCCTTCATGCGTGACGATGGCGACGATCACGCTGCCATCGGCGACCGCGCCGCGCTGCATCAGGCTCTCGATCGACACGCCTGCGTCGCGCATCGCCGCCGCGATCTCGGCGAGCACGCCGACCTTGTCCGCCACCGTGAAGCGCAAGTAAGCGCGTCCGCGCCGATCCCCCGTCTCCGCCTTGGCATCGTCGATCAGGCTTGCCGCCGGCATCGCAAACGCCGGCCCGAACTCGCCGCGCGCGATGTCGATCAAGTCGGCCACCACCGCGCTCGCGGTCGGCCCGTCGCCCGCGCCGGCGCCCTCGAAGAACAGCCGCCCGACGAAATTCCCTTCCGCCACCACCGCGTTGAGCGATCCCGTGACATGCGCGAGGGGATGATCGAGCGGCACCAGATGCGGATGCACCCGCTGGAACAGCCCGTGCGCCCCCGCCTCGGCGATCCCGACCAGCCGGATGCGATAGCCGAGCGACGCCGCCTCGGCGATGTCGGCGGCGATGACATGCCGCACGCCGTGCACCGCAACCTGATCGAACGCCGGCCGCGTGCCGAAGGCGAGGCTGGCGAGGATCGATAGCTTGTGCGCCGCGTCCACTCCATCGATATCGAAGCTCGGATCGGCCTCGGCGTACCCCAGCGCCTGCGCCTCGGCGAGCACCTCGGCAAAGTCGCGCCCCTCGCTCTCCATCTTGGAGAGGATGAAGTTGCACGTTCCGTTGAGCACGCCATAGACGCGCGCGATCTCGTTCGCCGCGGCGCCCTCGCGCAGCCCCTTGATGACGGGAATGCCGCCCGCCACCGCCGCCTCGAACTTGAGCGGCGCGTGCGCCGCCTCGGCGGCCTCGGCGAGTTCAAGCCCGTGATGCGCGATCATCGCCTTGTTGGCGGTGACGAAGCCTTTGCCGGCCCCCAGCGTCTCGCGCGCGAGCGCCAGGGCAGGGCCGTCCGATCCGCCGATCAGCTCGACGACGACATCGGCGCGCTCGTGCTCAGCCAGCGCCACCGGATCGTCGATCCAGTCGAATCCGCCGATATCGACCCCGCGCTTCTTCGACCGATCGCGCGCCGAAACCGCAACGACCTCGATCCGCCGCCCCGCGCGCCGCTCGATCAGCGCGGCGTTGGTCTCGAGCAGGCGGATCATGCCGGCGCCCACGGTGCCGAGCCCGGCCAGAGCGATGCGCAAGGGTTCGGTCATCAAATCTCCTTCGTCATGCTGAACTCGTTGCAGCATCCATGGCGCAACGACCGCCGCGAGCGGTCCTCTATCCACACCATGGACCCTGAAACAAGTTCAGGGTGACGAAAGAAGATTACCCGATCGGCGATTATTTCTTGATCAGCCCGATCTCGACCAGCCGCTCGTGGAGATAATCGTGCGCGGTGATCGGCGTCGGATAGCGGTTCGGCCGCTCCGCCGACACGCAAGCAGACAGCGTCTCGATCAGGAAATCGGGCGCGGGGTGCAGGAAGAACGGCATCGAGTAACGCGAATGCCCGCGCCGCTCGGGCGGCGGGTTGACGACGCGGTGCGTGGTCGAGGGCAGCACATGGTTGGTCAGCCGCTGCAGCATGTCGCCAACATTGACGACCATCGCGCCCTCGGGCGGCTTGATCGCCAGCCAGCGCCCGTCCTTGTCGAGCAGTTCGAGTCCCGCTTCCTCCGCACCGAGCAGCAGCGTGATGAGGTTGATGTCCTCATGCGCGCCGGCACGCACGCCCTCGGCATCGGCCGGGATCGGCGGATAATGCAGCAGGCGCAGCACCGAATTGCCGTCGGTCACCGCGCGGTCGAACCAATTGGGCTCGAGCTTCAGATAGCGCGCGATCGCCGAAAGCAATTTGTCGCCCGCGGAATCGAACGCGGCGAACAGTTCGATGAACGTCTCGCGGAAGCCTTCGGGACGCGACGGCCACACGTTGGGCGCCATGTCGTCGGCATATTTGTGGCCCGCGGGCAGCTCGCGCCCGACATGCCAGAATTCCTTCAAATCGACCACGCTCGCGCCCTTGGCGATCTCGGTCTTGAACGGCGTGTAGCCCCGCGCCCCACCGCCGCCCGGCGCGTGATAACCGCGCTTCTCCTCCTCGGGCAGCTTGAACAGCTTTTCGGTCTGGCCCCAAGCGCTCTCGATCAGCCCCTGGTCGATGCCGTGGTCGGCGACGATCGCGAAGCCGAACCGCTGAAACGATCCGCCGAACGCGGCAGCGAAGCCTTCGGGATCGGTCGACTGCTGCGCGAGCGACAGCGTGGGGACCTCGGCGGCGGGGGTATCGAGCATGACGAATCCAATCGGGAACACGAAACGGAAACGACCAATATAGGCGCGGGCTCCGGGGGGCGGCAAGGCATGACCGATGCGTGGGGCACCAGCCCACCACCCCCGTCATGCCGGACTTGTTCCGGCATCCAACGCGCCCCAGGCGATAGCGCTCGTGGAGGGTTGGACCCCGGAACAAGTCCGGGGTGACGATCGAGGGCAGGTGGCGAGGTGCCCGCCCTCAGCTAACCGTAATCATCCCCTTGGCGTGCCCGCTCGCGTCGGGTTGCAACTCCAGCTTGAAGGGCTTGTTCTCATCCGTCGTCCCCGCCAGCCCGCTGCCGTCGGCGTGCAGTGTGAACCCGGCGCCGTTCAGCTTGCCCTGGAAATAATCGCGCACCGCGGCCGGATCGGCGGGGGCGTCGAAGGCGATGTGGACGGTGCCATCGTCATGATCGGCATTGATGTTCATGCCCGTCACCTTCGAACCGGGATAGAGGTGCACGCCGTTGAAATCGACGTCATCGCCTTCGAGATGAAGCTTGGGCAGGTTGATCTTGCCTGTGAAGCCCGGGAGATTGAGCGCCACTTGCCCGGTCTGGCCGTTGTCGGCCAGCGCCATCGTCCCGTTGCCGTCGCTCGCATTGAACGTGATCGAGGTGCCGTTCTTGTTATCGCATCCGCCGAGCGCCAGCGCGGCGAGCGTCAATCCGAGCATCATGGGTCGCTTCATGATCGATCTCCCGTGTGTATTGATTGCACAATACACTACTTTTCGCCGAATCTGCCGTCAAGCGATGACAAGCCGCATGCTTTGCGGCATGCCGCCTCGACCATGACTGCGCCCGCCCGCCAACCTGCCGACGCCCCGCCGCTCGCTTTCGCCGAGTTCGTCACGCTCGTCGCGGCGCTGATGGCACTCGGCTCGCTCGGCATCGACTCGATGCTCCCGGCGCTGCCCGCGATCGGCGCGAGCCTCGGCGTCGTCAGCGAGAACGAGCGCCAGCTGATCGTCACCGCCTTTCTGATCGGCATGGGGCTGGGCCAATTGATCCACGGCCCGCTCGCCGATCGCTACGGCCGCCGCCCGGTGATGATCGGCGCGCTGATCGTCTATTTCGCCTCGAACGTCGCCGCCTCGCTCGCCGGCAGTTTCGAGCTGATGCTCGCCGCGCGCGTGGTCGGCGGCGTTTCGATCGCCGCGACGCGCGTCGTAACGATCGCGCTGGTCCGCGACTGCTTCACCGGGCGGGCGATGGCGCGGGTGATGAGCCTCGCCTTCATCGTCTTCATGATCATGCCGGTGCTCGCGCCGACCTTCGGCCAGACCATCCTGCTGTTCGGCAAATGGCGGTGGATATTCGGGATGACTGCGCTCGGCACCGCGATCGTCACCACCTGGTTCGCTTGGCGTATGCCCGAGACGCTTCATCCCGAGGACAAGCGCCCGCTCGCGCTGGCGCGCCTGGCCCGCGGGTTCGCCCAGACGCTCGCCGACCGCTGGTCGCTCGGCTACACGCTCGCGTCGGCCGCGCTGCTCGGCGCGCTCTACGGTTATATCAACTCGATCCAGCAGATCATGTTCGATACCTTTCACCGGCCCAAGCTGCTGGTAATCGTGTTCGCCATCACCGCGGCGACGATGGCGCTGACCAATTTCGTCAACTCGCGGCTGGTGATGCGCCTCGGCACCCGCATGATCTCGCACACCGCGCTCCTCACCCAGATCGCGCTCTCGGGCATCCACCTGATCGTCGCTGCGACGGGGCACGAGACGCTCGCCACCTTCATCGTCCTCCAGGCGCTGACGATGGGCTGCTTCGGCCTCGCCACCTCGAACTTCTCGGCGATGGCGATGGAGAATATGGGCCATATCGCCGGCACCGCGTCGAGCGCGCAGGGCTTTATCGGCATTACCATCGGCGCGGTGATCGGCATGGTGGTCGGGCAGGCGTTCGCCGGGACGACCGTGCCGCTCTATGTCGGGTTCTTCGGCGCGGGCCTCGTCGCGCTCGTCGTGATCCTGATCACAGAGCGCGGCCGGCTTTTTCAGGCGCACATGGCTCATTAGGCGCCACTATCCGCTTCATCGGATCAAGAGTCTCGCACATTTCGCCGCACCCGTGGGAACCCGTATCGCGTGATCGCCGTTCGATTGTCCGAATGGTCGCAATCATGCGGCGAGGAGAATGGTGATGGGTGGTTATCAGGTTCCCGGGCACGGCTCCGGCGATGATGGCTATGACGAGGACGGCTATGACGAAAGCCAGCGCGCCGAAATCCTGGAGGCGACCCGCCAGGGACCCGGCGACGGCACCATCCAGACCGATCTCGATCCCGACATCGACGACGATGACGACGAGGACGAACTCGACGATCTCGAAATGACCGATGACGACAGCACCGATGAAGACGACGATCGCCGCGAGTCGGAGGAGGATATGGACGAGGACAACGTCCAGGACGAATTCGATGATGGCTCGGTCGACGATGACGAGCTCGACGACGAAGACGACGATGCGCTCAATCCGTGAGCGCGCGTAACGGGCTTTCGCTCGCCGCCGTGTCGCTGGCGCTCGTCCTCGGCGGCTGCGGCGGGCCCGCTGCGCCCGAAAACAACACCAGCCGGGTCGATATCAACGGTGCCGCCGAACAGGCGCAGGGCGATATCGATACTTACGCTTCGAACGCGCTGCAAACGCCGAGCGAAGCCGCCGCCAACGCCCCGCTTCCTGCTCCCGCGCCCAGCCCGAAGCCGAGCGCGAGCGCGTCACCGGTCGAGCCGCCCGCGCCGGGTGAACCCGGCGGCCTGCCCGACGATCGCACCCCGGTTTCCGAAGCGCCGTTCACGCCGGACAGCGCACAAGGCGCCGCCAATGTCGTCCAGACCTATTTCGCGCTGATCGAGGCGGGCAAATACCACCAGGCCTGGGCGCTGTGGAGTGACGGCGGCAAAGCCTCGGGCATGAGCGCGCGCGCCTTTGCCGACAGCTTCGCCAAATATACCGAGTACCACGCCAATATCGGCGCGCCGGGCCGCATCGACGCCGGCGCCGGGCAACGCTACGTGACGGTGCCCGTGCAGGCCTACGGCCGCCTCAAGGACGGCAATCGCCCGTTCAACCTGCGCGGCGACATCACCCTGCACCGCACCGCCAACATCGACGGCGCAACCGCCGAACAGAAGGCGTGGCGCATCACCACCAGCGCCCTCAAGCCGCGCCCCGGCGACACCACGCCGGGGGAGGGGAGCGCACATAATCCGCCGCCGCCCGGCCCGATCGACCACGGCGCCGGTGACGGCATTCCCGCGACCGCCGCGGCCGATTACACCTGCGCCGACGGCTACACCTTCCACATCGCCTTCGACAACCGCGCCAATACCGCGACGATCAGCGCCCACGGCAAACAGCGCCCGGTGCTCGAGGCGCAGCGCACTGGATCGGGCATCTGGTATTCAGGCGGCGGCTACAATTTGCGCGGCAAGGGCAACGCCGCCGATTTCACTCGACCGGGCAAGCCCGCGACCCACTGCACCGCGCGGTGAAGGGCGCTGGCGGTGTCGCGAGACTTCGCCTCGGCTTACTCTCGACGCACCGGAATTGCCGTCCACCGCGTTCCGCCGCATGCTGAACAGCCGAACCGCGGCCCGCATGGAACTGGCGAAACTCGATGGCGACATCCTTTTACGACCTCAGCGTCCCGACCCTCCTGCAAACCGTGCGGGCCGTCGGTGGCTTCCTCGATCGCACGGTCATCCATTGTGCCGAAACCGGCACCGATCCGAACGATTTCGTCCACGCGCGCCTGTTCGACGACATGGCGCCCTTCCACTTTCAGATCGAGGCGGCGTGGCACCACGCCGTCTGGGGGCTGGAGGCGGCGAAGACGGGCGCTTTCTCCCCGCCCGCTTTGGTCGGACCGGTCCCGTTCGCCGATCTACAGGCGATGATCCGCAAGGCGGAAGCGACGCTCGCGGCCCTCACGCCCCAAGAGGTGAATGGCTGGGCGAGCAGGCGCCTCGACCTTCAGATCGGCCCGCGCCGGCTCGCCTTCACCTCGGAAACGCTGATCCTGTCGTTCACGTTGCCGAACTTCCATTTTCACGCCGTCACCGCCTACGATATCCTGCGCTCGCGCGGCGTCCCGCTCGGCAAGCGCGATTACGAGGGGCGGTTGCGGACCCTGTCGGACTGATCAGCCGACGACGCTCGCCAGCAGGTTCATATCGTCGTCGCTCACCGCTGCACCGGTGGCGTCGGTCGGCTGTGCATCGGATTTCGCAGCCGCCTTGTGGCTCGGCGGCGCGTTCGCCTCGGCGACGTCATAGGCGGTCCACACGATGCCCGCCGCCCAGAACAGTGCCGCCCAGCGGTTGCGGAAGATCTTGCTCATGCCCATCGCGCAAAAAAATAGCGGCGAAGGGTTGGGATTCCCTTCGCCGCCATGGTTAGCGAATTGTCAGTCGATCAGCGGCAGGTCAGGCTGCCGCGATCGATCTCGCGGCCGAGCAGGCCGCCTGCGGCACCACCCAACAGCGTCGCGACCAAACGCGAATCGCCATAGGCAAGCTGGTTACCGAGCACCCCGCCCAGCGCCGCACCGACGATCAGGCCGGTCGTCCCGTCCGAGCGGCGGCAATAATAGCGCCCGTTCCCGCCGCGATAAATCCGCGTGTAGCGATTGACGCGCACGGGCCGGTAGCCGCTGCCGACATAATAGCGGTCGGCATAATAATGGCTGTAGCCGGGCTGGCGGTGGTTCCAGTCGTAATGGCGCCACTGCGCGCGATCGTTATGGCGGTACTGCCCGTAGTGATGGCCATTGTCGTAATGACCGCGGCCGTGGTGTCCGCGATCGTGATCCCGGCCGTGGTCGCCATGCCAATGCTGGGCAAGCGCCGGGGTCATGGGAATGGCAAGCGAAGCCGCGGCAGCGGCAAGCATGATGTTACGCATCGTGACGAACCTCCTTCGAATTCATAGTCAATCAACGGGCGGAGAGTACCGTCCGTTGCATGAACTCGAAACTACGTCCCGTTCAGGTTAATCGTTACCGTTATTCAGAGGCTTGGCTGGCATTGAGCCCATAATCCTCGATCATCGGACCGACATCGGGCGCCTTCCCGTAGAACGCCTCGAACATCTTCTCGTAATCTTCTGTGTGCCCCTTGGACAGGATCATGTCGCGGAAGCGCTGGCCGTTCTCGCGGGTCAGCCCGCCGTGCTGCTCGAACCAGGCATAAGCGTCGTCGTCGAGCATCTGCGTCCACAGATAGGCGTAATAGCCTGCCGCATAGCCGTTCGCCCAGATATGCAGGAAATAGCTCGACCGATAGCGCGTCGGCACGTCGGCGACGTCCAGCCCGGTGCGCGCCAGCGCCTGGGCCTCAAACTTGTCGACGTCCTGCTTGCCGGCGCTCGCCGGCAGCGTGTGCCAGTCCATGTCGAGCAACGCGGCGGCGACCAGCTCGCCAAGATTGTAGCCCGAATTGAACTTCGACGCCTTCTTGATCTTGTCGACCAGGTCCTGGGGGATCGGCGCGCCGGTCTTGTAGTTCTTGGCATAGTGGGCGAGCACCTGCGGATCGAGCGCCCAATGCTCGTTGAACTGCGACGGGAACTCGACCCAGTCGCGCGCGGTGTTGGTGCCGGACACGGTCGGATAGGTCTGGTCGGCGAACAGCCCGTGCAGCGCGTGGCCGAATTCGTGGAACATCGTCGTCACGTCGTCGAAGCTAATGAGGGCCGGCTGGCCCGCCGCCGGCTTGGTGAAGTTGGCGACGTTGTAGATGACCGGTTTGGTGCCGAGCAGCTTCGACTGCCCGACGAAATTGTCCATCCACGCGCCGCCCGCCTTGTTGTCGCGCTTGTAATAATCGAAATACATGAGGCCGAGCGGCGAGCCGTCTTTGTCGAACACCTCGTAGGTCATGACGTCGGGCTGATAGACCGGAATGTCGGTGCGCTTCTTGAAGGTGATGCCGTAAAGCTGCGTCGCGGCGTAGAACACGCCCTGCTCGAGCACGGTGTGGAGCTCGAAATACGGCTTCACCTGGTCCTGGTCGAGATCGTATTTCGCCTTGCGGACCTGCTCCGAATAAAGCTCCCAGTCCCATGGCTTGAGCTCGAAATTCTGGCCGTCGGCCTTGATCTGCGCCTGCAACTCGGCGGCCTCGCGCTTCTGCTCGGCGGCAGTCGCGGGGACGAGGTTCTGCATGAACTTGATCGCCGCATCGGGCGTCTTCGCCATCTGGTCGTACAGCGTGTACGCCGCGTAATTGGGATAACCGAGCAGGTCGGCCTTCTGCGCGCGCAGGCTCGCTAGCTCGGTGATCGTCGCGCGGGTGTCGTTGGCGTCGCCCTTTTCGGCGCGGGTCCAGCTCTGGTCGAACAGCGCCTGTCGCGTCGCGCGGTCGGTCAGCGAGGCGAGCGCGGGCTGCTGCGTCGTGTTCTGCAGCGGCAGGACGTATTTGCCCGGCATCTGGCGGTCCTTGGCGTCCTGCGCCGCCGCGGCAATCTCGGCATCGCTAAGGCCTGCGAGCTTGGCCTTGTCGTCGACCACCAGCGCCCCCGCCTTTGCCGCGGCGAGCAGCTTCTGCTGGAACGCGGTCTCGAGCGTCGAGATCTCGGTGTTGAGCGTCCGCAGCTTCGCCTTGTCGGCATCGGACAATTGCGCGCCGGCATGGACGAACTGCTGGTAATAGAGGTCGAGCACCTGGCGCTGCTCCGCGCTCAGCCCCAGCGTGTCGGCCTTGTCGTGCAGCATCTTCACCCGCGCGAACAGCTTGGCGTTCAGGTAGATCGCGTCGTCATGCTGCGCCAGCTTGGGCGCCTCTGCGGTCTGCACCGCGTCGAGCGTCGGGTTGGTGTTGGCCTGCACCACGCCGTAGAAAGCGCGCTGCGCCCGATCGAGCATCCGCCCCGACTTCTCCATCGCCGCGATCGTGTTATCGAAGGTCGGCGCGGCCGGATTGTCGGCGATCTTCATCATCTCGGCGAGTTGGATCGCCATGCCGCGCTCGATCGCCGGCTGATAGTCGCTGTCCTTGATTTGGTCGAAGCGCGGCGCGTGGAACGGCAGCGTGCTTTCGGTGGCGAACGGATTGGCGCGCGCCGGCGCCTTCTTCTGCGCGGCGTGCGCGCCCGTGCAACAGACGAGCGCGGTGGCGCCGAGCAGCAACGACTTGACGATCATGAGATACCCCTTGGTCCTGGACGTGATGGCATCGTCGCAGGCGAGGGGCCTGCGATCAAGCCCGCCCGTCGAGCACCGGCGGCAGCCTGCGCGGCATCGTCTTCCACACCAGCACCATGCTCGCCAGCAGCACCGGGATGCACAGCACGCTGCCCTCCGGCCCGGTCGTCCCCCCCGACATCAGCGCGCTCCCCGCCGGCGCGGTGACGAGCAGATGCCCGGTCGACACCAGCCCCGAATCGGCGACGCCGTAGAAATAGCTCTGCGCCCAGTCCCACGCCGCGTGGAAGCCGAACGCCCACCACAGCGACCCCGTCCACCACAGCGAAAACACGAACACGAACCCGGCGAGGCTGACCTGGAAGATGCCGAGCGGCGTCTCGCCGCCGTTGCTGGTGTGGACATAGGCGAACAGGATCACCGAAAACACGATCGCCGCGACCCAGAAGCCGATCGCCGGCGCCTTGGGCGTGTCGCGCCCCAGCCACCGCGCGATCCCGGCGACGCCGCGCGCCAGCGTAAACTGCAGGTAACCGCGGAACGCGAACTCCTCGAACAGCCCGACCAGCACGAAGGCGAGCAGCCATTCGGCGCCATAGACCAGGATCGCACCACCGCTGATCGCCATCCCGCCGAACGTGATCGACCCGGTCGCTGCGAGCAGCCCGACCAGGATCGACAGCATCCCGAAGCCCGATGCGAGCCCCTTGGCGAACGCCGCGAGCCGATCGACGCCACCGACATTGTACCGCGCGAACCGCCGCCGCTCGATCAGCGACATGATGACGGCGGGAATCCCGACCACCAGCAGCGACAGTGCCTCCTGAAGGATCGTGCCCCCCGGCGTCATCCCCGCGCCGTGCTGCAGCGCTGCTGGGGCGATTGCGCGGAGGCCGTAGATCATCGCGACCGATGCCAGCAGGACCAGCGCGAAGAATAGCACCAAGCTCCATCCGGCGCGCAGCCCGTCGTCGCCGACGAACGTCGCAACGAAGGCCGAGCGCCTCGCCGGCGCGGGTACGGTATCGTCCATGGGAAGGCCCTTTGCTCGGCGACGAAACGCCCTGTTTGAGCGACAAATAGATTGTTCGCCGACGCCCGTCAAAGCCGTTTTGCGCGGCTAACTCACTTGCCGATAACGCTCGCCACCGCTTTCGCCCAACCCTCCAGCCGAGCCGTGCGTTCCCGGTCGCCGAGTGCCGGCTCGAACGTCTCGACCGCTCCCCGCATCGCGCTTGCCGCCTCCAGATCGGCGAACAGCCCGCACCCCACGCCCGCCAGCATCGCCGCGCCCAACGCGGTCGTCTCGGCAAATGTCGGCCGCTCGACGGTCAGGCCGAGCACGTCGGCCATGTCCTGCGCCATCCAGTCATTGGCGACCATCCCGCCGTCGATCCTGAGCACCCCCCAATCGGCGCCGTCGGCGGCGAATGCGGTCTTCAGGTCGTGCGCCTGCAGCGCCATCGCCTCCAGCGCGGCGCGGACGATGTGCGCCCGCGTCGTGGAGAAGGACAGCCCGGTGATGCTGCCGCGCGCCTCGGGCTCCCACCACGGCGCGCCGAGCCCGGCCAGCGCCGGCACCAGATAGACGCCGCCATTGTCGTCGACGCTGCGCGCCAGCTTTTCGGTTTCCGCCGCCGTGCCGATCAGCCCCAGCGTGTCGCGCAGCCACTTGATCAGGCTGCCCGCGACGAACACCGATCCCTCGAGCGCATAGGCGCGCTTGCCGCCGAGTTGCCACGCCACTGTCGACAGCAACCGGTTGTCCGATGTCGGCGGCGTCGCCCCGGCATACGTAAGCACGAACGCGCCGGTGCCGAACGTCGCCTTGGTCTCGCCGCGCTTCAGGCATGCCTGGCCGATGCTCGCCGCCTGCTGGTCGCCCGCCACCCCGCAGATCGGAATCGATCCGCCGAGCAAGGTCGTCTCGCCGATCCGCCCTGCGCAATCGATGATCTCGGGAAGGGCGCCCCGCGGCGCCTTGAACATCTCGACCAGCCCGTCCTCCCACGCCCCGCTGCCCAGCGCCATCAGCGCGGTGCGGCTGGCATTGGTCGCATCGGTGACGTGCAGCCCCCCGGTCAGCTTCCAGATCAGCCATGCGTCGATCGTCCCCAGCGCCAGTCGGTCGCCGGCGTCGCGCGCCGCGTCCCAATTCTCCATCGCCCAGGCGATCTTGCTCGCCGAGAAATAGGGATCGAGCAGCAACCCGGTGCGATGCTGCACCGCCGGCTCCATGCCCCTTTCGCGCATCTCGCGACACATCGCCGCGGTGCGCCGATCCTGCCACACAATCGCGGGTGCCAGCGGCTCGCCGGTGGTCTTGTCCCAGAACACCAGAGTCTCGCGCTGATTGGTGATGCCGATCGCCGCGATCCGCTCCGGACCGCCCGCCTTCTCGACCATCACCTGCGCGCACGCGAGGCTCTCGCGCCAGATCTCGGCGGCGTCATGCTCGACCCAACCCGGCCGCGGATAATGCTGCGTCAGCTCGCGCGCCTCGGCGCCGCGGCATGTGCCGTCCGCGCCGAACAGCATCGCCCGCGTCGAGGTCGTGCCCTCGTCGATCACCAGAAGGAACTCGCTCATGGCTGCGAGGCTAGAGCCGCGACGTGTCGGCGGCAACACGGGTTAGAAAGGGCACGCGAAAGCGCGGAGGCGCGAAGAAGAAAGATGATTTTCGCGCAGAGATGTTTCTCTTCCGCGCAGCGGCAGCATTCCCCTTCGGTGCAAATTTGAATTGCCGCTGACGCGGCGAGATTCGACCGCGGCAAGCGCATCCTCTCGGCATCTCTGCGCCTCTCCGCGACCTCACTTCTTCTTCTATATCTTCTTCTATATCTTCGCGCCTCCGCGCCTTCGCGTGAACAAATCCTCGCCCCACCGACCCCCTGCTTACAACCCGCCCGAATCGAGCTAAGACACCCAGGCGTGACCAGTATCGAGGACCAAGCGTGGCGACGACCAACCAGGACGAACAGCCTCCCAGCCCGGCACCGCCGTCGCCGCGTCCCGGTGCGTTCGGGCTCGCGCCGCCCGCGATCGACGACGTCGAGATTGCCGAGCGCGTCGAACTGCGCCGCGATCGCCTGCTCGCCGGGCTGACGCTGATGATCGGCATCGGCGTCGCGATGGCCGCGCCGTTTGCGCTGCAATTCGGCGCGACCTTCTTCCTGCCGGTGACCGCCGCGTTGGTGGTCGCGATCGCGCTCGTCCCGATCCTCGAATGGCTCGAGCGCCATCATTTCCCGTCGCCGCTCGCCGCCTTGATATGCGTCGTGATGTTCCTCGTCGCCGCCAATGTCGCGCTCGCCGCGATCGTCGTGCCCGCGACGCAATTCTTCCGCCTGCTGCCCGAGCGGATCGACCGCATCCAGAGCAACATCGCGCCGCTGCTCGATCTCTATTCGAACCTGCAGCGCTATGTGAACCGCACGCTCGAACACCTGATCAACAACAGCCAGCATCCGGCCAAGACGATCGCCGCCACCCCGCCCAACTCGCTCGTCGAACTGACCGCTACTTCGGCCCCGGTCGTCATCATCCAGGTGTTCTTCGCGATCCTGGTGGTGTTCTTCTTCCTGTCGGGCTGGACGCGCCTCCGGCGCCGCACGATCACCAGCCGCGCCAGCTTCGGCGGCGCGATGGCCACCGCGCGCGTCATCCAGGCGGTGGTCGATGATACCTCGGCCTATCTCGGCACGATCACGATCATCAACCTCGTGCTCGGCCTGATCGTCGCGTTCGGCCTATGGCTGGTCGGCATGCCCTATCCGCTGATGTGGGGCGGCATCGTCGCGCTGCTGAACTACATCCCCTATCTCGGCCCGATCATCGCGGCGCTGCTGATGGCGCTGGGCGGGCTGATGGTGTTCAACGACGTCTGGACCGCGATGATCCCGCCGGCGATCATGATCGGTTGCCACCTGATCGAGGCCAATGCCGTCACCCCGCTGATCGTCGGCCACCGACTCACCATCAATCCGCTGCTGATTCTCATCTCGCTCAGCTTCTGGGGATGGGTGTGGGGCACGCCCGGCGCGCTGCTCGCGGTGCCGCTCCTCATCATCATCCAGACCGTGATCGGCGCCGCCGGCAAGCCCGATATCGCCGGATTCCTGTTCGAACACGGCACGCTGGTGCGTGAGGATCGGCGCCGCGCGAGCGAAGAGGACGAACCGCCGCTTTGATCGGTTGACAGCCTCTCGCGGCTCGCTTAGGTGCGCCGCCTCACGCTTACTCAAGCGGGTGTAGCTCAGTTGGTTAGAGCGCCGGCCTGTCACGCCGGAGGTCGCGGGTTCGAGCCCCGTCACTCGCGCCACCCTTCGAATGGGTGGCGGCGGCAAAGCCGTCCGCGTCGAAAACCATTTTCCTACATGGCCGAAATCTGCCTTAACCTCGTCGATGGCAGACCAGCGCTCCGACTCGCCCCCCGATATCGTCCCCGCCGACGCTGCGGGAAACCGGACAATATCGCCCGAGCTGCTCCACTTTCTCCACTTAAAATCGGCAAATCACCGGAATAGCGCCGAATTAAATTCAACCGAACGGTTGACTAAAAATCTCCGCCGGGCCAAATTCAACCGCATGGTTGAACAAAGACTCGATTCGACATTTGCCGCGCTCGCCGATCCGACGCGCAGGGGTATGCTCGCCACGCTCGCCAAGGGCGAACGCAGCATCGGTGACCTCGCCGAGCCCTATCAGATGAGCTTTGCCGGTGCCGCGAAGCACGTCGCGGTGCTCGAACGTGCCGGGCTGATCGAGCGCCGCAAGGCCGGCCGCCAGCAGCTCTGCCGCCTGAAGGCCGAGCCGCTCGCCGAGGCCGAAGCATGGCTGCGCCAATGGCACCAGTTCTGGAGCGCCAGCCTCGATCGCCTCGAAGCCCTGATCGCCGAAGAACAGGAGCGCGCCGAATGAGCCGCACCGTCACGCTCGCCCGCACCTTCGCCGCCACGCCCGAGCGCGTGTTCTACGCTTGGCTCGATCCGGCGCAGGTCCGCCGCTTCCTGTTCGCCACGCCTGATGGCGCGATGCAGACGGTCGAGATCGACGCCCGCGTCGGCGGCGACGCGCTGATCGTCGAGCGTCGCGGCGACAAGGAAGCGCTGCACCGGCTTCGCTACGAAGCGATCGACCGCCCCCGCGCGCTCGTCTTCCTGTTCAAGGCGTGCATCGCCGGCGGCCCGGTCGCCGACGAATGGACGCGGGTGTCGAACGCGATCGACCCCGAAGGGCAGGGCGCCCGCCTGACGCTCACCCATGAAGGCGTCTGGCCCGATTTCGAGGCCAAGACCCGCGAGGGCTGGACGATGATCCTCGCCAGCTTCGCCAATGTGCTGGAGGACGATCATGACTGATATCGACGTCATCACCGCGCACGAGCTGCGCTTCGAACGCGTGCTCGACGCGCCTCCCGAGGCGGTCTGGCGCTACCTCGCCGACGACCAGCTCCGCGCCCGCTGGTTCATGGGCGGCCCCAGCGATCTGCGCCCCGGCGGAAGCATCACCTTCACCTTCGACCACGACCGCCTTTCCGACGGCGACGTGCCGATGCCCGAACGCTTTCGCCCAAACGTCGGCAAGCGCTGGAGCGAACAGGTCACCCGCTTCGAGCCACCCCACCTGATCGCCTTCAGTTGGGTCGGCGGCGACGCCGGCGAGGTGACGATCACGCTCGACCCCGCCGGCGAGGGGCGCACCCGCCTCATCCTCCACCACACCGGCCTGCGCGGCCCCGACGACGCGCGCAATTTCGGCGGCGGCTGGATGGCGCATCTGGCGGCCCTCGAAGCCCGCATCGCCGGCCGCCCGGTGGCGAACTTCTGGCAACTTCACGCCGAAAAGGAGGCCGAAGCGAAGGCGGCGATTGCCTGAAATTCTAATCGTCACCCCGGCCTTGAGCCGGGGTCGGGCTGCCTTTTTCGCCGTCGCGGAAAAAAGCCTGGCCCCGGGTCGAGCCCGGGGCGACAAAGGAAAGAAACTACCCCTGCCGCGCCTTCTGCATCGACCCCGCAATCCGCCGCGCGATCCCGCGCGGGGTAAACCGAATCGACGCCGCCATCGTCTTGTTCATCGCCCCCGAAACCGCGACCGCCCGGTTCGCCTTCAAGGCCTTGAGCCCGTCGGCCACCACCTGCTCGGGCGCGCTGGCGAAGCGCTTGAACAATTCGCTGTCGCCCATGTCGGCAATCTCGGCGAACTCGGTCCGCGTCGGCCCCGGACACAGCGCCGAGACGCGGACGCCGCGATCCTTGACCTCCTCGTGCAACGCCTCGGAAAAGGAAAGGACGAACGCCTTGGTCGCATAATAGACCGCCATCCACGGCCCCGGCTGAAACGCCGCGGTCGAGGCGACATTCAGGATCGCTCCCGACTTGCTCGCCAGCATGTCGGGCAGGAACGCATGGCACAATTCGACCAGCGCCCGGCAATTGAGGTCGATCATCCGCGCCTGCATCGCCCGGTCCATCTCGGCAAAATCCCCCCGCGCCCCGAACCCGGCATTGTTGACCAGCAGATCGACCACCAGCCCCTGCCGCGATACCGCCTCGACGAGTTTGCCGACCGCATTCTTCTTGGCGAGGTCCGCCGCGACGACATGCGCGTTCACCCCGTGCTTCTCGCGTACGAGCTGGGCCAATTGCTCCAACCGATCCCCTCGCCGCGCGACGAGGATCAGATCGTGTTTCTCCTTCGCCAGCGCCAGCGCGAAATGCGTGCCGAGCCCCGCCGACGCGCCAGTGATCAATGCAGTCGCCATCGTCCGTCCGCCTCAATGATTTGGCCGCGTTCTACCCCAGCCGAGGTTCGGCGGCGAGACACCGAAATCCCGATGCGGGACGCCCGCTCAGACGATCTCGAACAACCCCGCCGCGCCCATCCCGCCGGCGGTGCACATCGAGACAACCACCCAGCGCACCCCGCGCTTGCGCCCCTGGATCAGCGCATGCCCGACCAGCCGGCTGCCGGTCATTCCGAACGGATGCCCAATCGCGATCGCGCCGCCATTGACGTTGTATTTCTCCGGATCGATGCCCAGCGTGTCGCGGCAATAGAGGCACTGGCTGGCGAACGCCTCGTTCAATTCCCACAGCCCGATATCGGTGACCGACAGCCCGGCGCGCGCCAACAATTTGGGCACCGCGAACACCGGCCCGATCCCCATCTCGTCGGGCTCGCACCCGGCGACCTGGAAGCCGCGATAGATGCCGAGGATGTTCTTGCCTTCGGTCTCGGCGGTCTTTCGGTCCATTACGATCTGCGCTGACGCGCCGTCGGAAAGCTGGCTGGCATTGCCCGCGGTGACGTTGCTGCCCGGTCCGGTGAACTCTCCGCCGGGCCACACCGTCTTGAGCCCGGCGAGCGCCTCGACCGTCGTCCCCGGCCGGATTCCCTCATCCTGGCTAATCGTGACCGTCTCGCTGCCGGTGCGGTTCCCCGCCTTGTCGAACAGCGCCTTTTCAACGGTGATCGGCACGATCTCTTCGGCAAACGCGCCGCTGGCAAGTCCTGCCTCGGCGCGCTGCTGGCTCTGCGCGCCGTACGCGTCCTGCGCCGCGCGGCTGATCCCGTAGCGTTCGGCGACGATCTCGGCGGTCTCGATCATCGGGATATAGGCCGCGGGCACCTTGTCGGTGACGCTTCGGTTAACATAGCGCGGCGCGTCCTTGGTCACGGTGAGGCTGATCGATTCCATACCCCCGGAGAGCGCGACATCGGCCTCGTCGGCGATGATCGTCCGTGCCGCGAGCGCCAGCGCGGTCAGCCCCGATCCGCATTTGCGGTCGAGCGTGAACGCCGGCACCGATTTGGGCAGCCCGGCGGCGAACAGCGCCATCCGCCCGGCATTCCCCCCTTGCGTCCCCCATTGGTTGCCGACGCCCCAGAACACGTCGTCGATCCGCGCCGGATCGATCCCCGCCCGCTCGACCACCGCGTTCATCACATGCGCGGCCAGCACCGGCGCCTCGGTCGCGTTGAACGCGCCGCGATATGCCTTGCCGATCGCGGTACGCGCCGTGGCGACGATGGCAGCTTCACGCATGGCGGGGTCTCTCCATTATTAGTATGTTCGGTATGGTGGCTTAATCGGCGCCGTGGCGAAAGGAAAGCCTGCACACTTTCTCCATATCGCGCCCATCACGCCGGGATCCGCCGCCGCTATCGCCGGTTGACTATGCTGACGACTGCCGCACCATGCACCGCGATGAGCCACACGATCCTCGTCGTCGATGACGACCCGCATATCCGTGAGCTGCTCGCCTTCGCGTTCGGCAAGGCGGGGATGACCGTGGCCGAGGCCGGCGACGGCGAGGCGGCGCTGGCGGCGATCGAGCGCGCGCCGCCCGACCTGATGGTGCTCGACATCAACATGCCGCGCCTGAACGGCCTCGACCTCGGCCGTCAGCTCCGTGCCTCGGGCGGTGCGGCGGCGAGCCTGCCGATCCTGTTCCTCTCGTCGCGCGACGACGAGATCGACCGCATCGTCGGCATCGAGATCGGCGGCGACGATTATGTCGTGAAGCCGTTCAGCCCGCGCGAGGTTGTCGCCCGCGTCGGCGCCATACTCAAGCGGGGCAGGGCGGCCACCGCCGAACCCGCCGGCAAAGTCGCGCACGGCAAACTGACGCTCGATGCCGAGGGGTGGGAAGCGCGCTGGAACGGCGCCGCGGTGCCGCTGACCGCGACCGAATTCCAGCTCCTCCATTTGCTCGCCGCGAGCCCGACGCGGGTATTCTCGCGTGACGCGATCATCGATCGCCTCCACGGGCCCGGCTTCGCGATCACCGATCGCACGATCGACAGCCACATCCGCAACCTGCGCGCCAAATTCGCCGCCGCAGGCTGCGTCGATCTGGTCGAGACGCGCGCGGGGATCGGCTACCGCATCGGCGGCTGCGCTTGATCGAGGCCGCCAAGGCGTTCGCCAAGGCGCACTGGCCCGCGCTCAGCTTGCGCACGATCCTGTTCGGCACATTGCTGTTCGTCGCCGCCTTGCCCGGGGTCGCCGCGCTGAGCTTGCGCGTTTACGAGAACACCATCGTCCAGCAGACCGAGGCCGAGCTGATCGCGCAATCGGCGGTCCTCGCCGCGGCGTATCGCATCGACTGGCTCGGCGGCCGCACCGACATTGCCCACCGAGCGCTCGCCCCCGAGCCGCCGACGATCGACCTGCGCGCGATGCCGATCCTGCCGCCGCAGCCCGCCGCTGCGCCGGGGCCGCTGCCCGATGCCCATGCCGCCGCGGTCGCCGCCGAACTGCTCCCAGTCGCCAACGACGCCGCCTCGATCACGCTCGCCGCCACCCGCCTGCTCGACGCGCATGGCACCGTCCTGATCGGCCATGCCGACACGGGCATGAGCTATGCCGGATTGCCTGAGGTAAAGACCGCGCTTTCGGGCCGCAGCGCTACCGTGCTGCGCCGTCGCGCCGGCGCGGCGCCCCATCCCTGGCTGGCGTTGCTCAGCCGCGCCTGGGGCTTGCGCGTCCATCACGCCCGGCCGGTGCTGCTCGACGGGCGGGTGATCGGCGTCGTCATGCTGTCGCGCACGCCGCGCGGGCTGTTCCTCGGCATCTGGCAGGATCGCGGCAAGATCCTCGTCGGCATCGCGCTGATCTTCATCGTGCTGCTGGTGCTCGCCGGACTGCTGTCGCGCGGCATCGCGCGACCGATCGACGCGCTTGCGCGCGCGAGCGAAGGCGTCGCGCTCGGTCGCGTCGAGATGCCCGAGACGCCGCCCACCGCCGCGATCGAGATCGCCCGGCTCTATGACAATTTTCGCGCGATGGCCGAGCGGATCGAGCGGCGCTCGAACTATCTGCGCGACGTCGCCGCGGCGGTCAGCCACGAGTTCAAGACCCCGCTCGCCGGGATCACCGGCGCGCTCGAACTGCTTGACGAGCACGGCGCGACGATGAGCGCTGCCGAGCGCAAACGCTTCATCGCCAATGCCGCGGCCGACGCCGATCGCCTGTCGCGGCTGGTTCAGCGCCTGCTCGATCTCGCGCGTGCGGACATGACCACCGCCGACCACGCCGCCAGCGCCGGTGTCGCCGCGGTGTGCCGCACCGTCGCCGACGCCTTTCGCGGCGATCGTTTCGCCGTCACGATCGAGATCGCCGCGGACCTCGCCGGCCGGATCGCGCCGCCGGTGCTAGCGACCGTGCTCGAAACGCTCGCCGAAAACAGCCTCCAAGCCGGCGCCACCGTGTTGTCGATCCGCGGCGAGCAGCGAGGAACGATGGTCTTGCTCACCATCGCCGATGACGGCCCCGGCATCGCCGCGGCCGATCGCGAGCGGGTGTTCGAGCCCTTCTTCACCGGCCGCCGCGAGGCTGGCGGCGCGGGCATGGGGCTGGCGATCGTCCGCTCGCTGATCGCCGCGACCGGGGGGACGATCACCGTTCAGCCCGGAGCGGGCGCGGTGTTCGTCGTCACGCTCCCCGCGGTGCGATCAATGCCCGTTTGACCGGCTATCGTCCTGCCCGCCGCGATGATCGTTGCGGCCGTTCGACGACGAGCCATTGTCGTGCGAGGGCGACGGCGATGGGGTCGGCGTGGGATGGGGGTTGGCATGGCTGGTGCCGCGGTCGTTGCCGCCGTCATGGCCGCGATCGGGGGCATTGTGATCGCTGCTCGACGGTTGCGGCTGTGGCGAATGATTCGCCGTCGGCGCGACGTTGCCGTGATCGCGACCGCGATCGATGTGCGGCGCTGTCTTGCTCGCCTGCTGCGCGCGATAGTGCTGCTGATGCGCCTGGTCGGCGAATTGCTGCGCCTCGCGCTGGTGCTGCGCGTCGGGCGCTCGGACACGGCCGTGATCGTCATATTCATGCGCGACGCGGCCATTGTCATAAGCGTAGGAGCGGCCGTCCTGCTGGACGAAATAGGGCGTCGTCGAGCCGCGCTTGAAATAGGAGACGCGGTGGCCATCGGCCGATGCGGTGCGGATGATCTGGCCGTTCTGCATCCACGCCCAGCCATCGGCCTGCTGCACGCGGGTGATGCCGGTGCCGGCGTCGATCAACTGCTGGGCGGCGAGCGCGTCGGTCAGCGGGGCGGCGTCGGCATCGGGCGTGCTCGGATCTGGGGTCGGTACTTCAACCGTCTGGATCGCGGGCGCGGTGCTTGCATCCTCGACCACCGCGGTATCGCCGGCGGGCAGCGCAAGGTCTTCGGGCGGAACCGCCGCGGCGTCGTTATCGATCACCGCCATATTGTCCGCAGCGGCGGTGTTGGCGCCGGTATCGGCCTTATTGCAGGCGGCGAGCGCAAGCGCCCCGGCAAGCGCGATCAGCGAAACGGTGCGGCTAGTCATTCTGCGGTCTCCTCGACGACGATCCCGGCTCAACGCCGCAGCGCGCCAAAGGATCAGCGCCTCAGAACGGCATCCATTTCTCGTGGTGCGAGAATTTCATGTAGCCGACATTGACGCCCGCGCGCCAACCGACGCCGAGCCGCACGGGGATCAGCACGGTGTTGCCGCTGCGCAGATAGGAGGCGGAGAATCCGCCGACGAAATATACATGGCCTTCGCCCGCCGGGAAGCGCTTGTAGAGCTCTTCGGTGTCGTAGAGGTTGTAGACAAGGACGAACACCTTGTTGGCGTCGCCGCCGACATCGAAGCCGACCGACGGGCCGGTCCAATAAACCGGTTGCGCCCCTTCGATCTTCGAATTGAGGATGCCCGACCCGTAGCGCAGCCCGACGATGAACGCGCCCGATGCCTCGCGGCCGGCGATATAGGCGTTGGGCCGCCCCTGATCCTTCAGGATTTTCTCGATGATCCCGGCGAGTCCTTCGGCACCCTTGCCGAACACCCCCTCGGCAGCGCTCATCAGATCGGTGCGGTCATAGGTATCGGCGGATTCGGTGACGGCGTTGCGCTGCGCCTCCGCGCCCGGGGTGCCGGGGGCGGCATAGGGAGCGGCCTGTGCTTGCGGCGCATAGGATTGCGGCGTCTGGGCCGGCACCGGATAGCCGTTATCCTGTACCGGCGTTGTATCCTGGCTGCCGGCGTCGACCGGTTCGCTCTGGTCGGCGCTCGATTGCGGTGCTGAATAAGAAGCAGGTGGGGGGCTCGACTGCAGGTCGCTGTCAATCGCGCGATTGGGGTCGATCGTCTTGACCTGCGCGCCCGCCGGGAGCGGGCCAATGGCAACGCCCGCCAGCGCGATCCAGGACATCATCAACGAACGGCGCATGCCAAACCCCCCAATACTCAAGACGCCGAAAGGTTAATCATGCCGCGGCTGACCGTGCAATGAACGCGGCGACGACCCGAGTCGATTTCGCGCCGGATGAAGCATTCGAGGGGCATTGATCGCACCGATCCGCGCCGCTATAGCCGCCGCTCGGCGCATCCGGAGACGTGGGTGAGTGGCTGAAACCAACGCTTTGCTAAAGCGTCATACGGGAAACCGTATCGAGGGTTCGAATCCCTCCGTCTCCGCCAAATCTCCTTCCTCCAGATCGAGCTTGCGAGCCCTCAATGGCTATCGCGGGGCATGCCTTTGGCGGCGATGCGTTGGTATTTGAGTGCGGGTTGGAGGACGGCGCCGGTATCGAACTGGGTGGTGATGCCGCGCTGGATTTCCTGCCAGGGGGTTTGCGAGCGCGGGGTGACCGCGTCCTCGATTTGGGCGAGCTCGGCGCGGCGGCGATCGAGCTCGGCCTCCTCGACCAGCATGTCGGCGGTGCGCCTGGTGAGGTCGATGCGGATGGTGTCGCCGGTGCGCAGGAGCGCGAGCCCGCCGCCGACCGCGGCCTCGGGCGCGGCGTTGAGGATTGAGGGGCTGCCCGAGGTGCCCGACTGGCGACCGTCGCCGATACACGGCAGGGCGTGCACGCCGGCGCGGATCAGCGCAGCGGGCGGGGCCATGTTGACCACCTCGGCGCCGCCGGGATAGCCGACCGGCCCGGCGCCGCGGATGACCAGCGTGGTGGTCTCGTCGATGCCGAGCGCAGGATCGTCGATCCGCGCGTGATACTCCTCGGGCCCGTCGCACACGACGACGCGTGAGGTGACCGCATTGGGATCGTCGGGGTTGGACAGGAACCGCGTGCGGAACTCGTCGGAGATGACGCTGGTCTTCATGACGGCCGCGTCGAACAGGTTGCCCGACAGGACCAGGAGACCGGCATTGGGC
>JBQCHO010000168.1:0-17133 GCA_051954635.1 Sphingomonas sp.
GTCGAGGTCGTCAAACGCATCGCCGAGCGCCATCAGGTCAGCGCCGCGCAGATCGCGCTGGCGTGGCTGCTCGCGCAAGGGGAGGATATCGTGCCGATCCCGGGATCGAAGCGGCGCAAGACGCTGGAGGATTCGATGGCCGCGGTCGACGTCGAGCTCAGCGCCGACGATCTCGCAGAGCTCGACCGCGCTTCCCCGCGCGGCGCGACCGCAGGCGCGCGTTATGCCGATCCCAGGATGCTGGCGATGACGCGGCTCTAGCCGGTCGGGCGATCGCGCTCTAAAGCGGTCGGCATGACGCAAGCGGACGTTCTCATTCTCGGCGGCGGGCTGGTCGGCGGCGCGCTGGCGGTGGCGCTCGAGGCGCATGGCCTGAGCGCGATCGTGGTCGATCCGGCCGATCCGGCGGTGACGCTGGCCAGAGGTTTCGACGGCCGCGCCTCCGCGGTGGCGAGTGCGAGCGGGCGGATGCTCGAGGCGATCGGCATCGCCCAGCGGCTCGCGGGGCAAGGCTGCGAGATCCGCCATATCCGCGTGAGCGACGGCCTCGCGCCGGGCAAGCTCGATTTCATCCCTGACGCCGATGACGACGCGCTCGGTACGATGTACGAGAACCGCCTGCTTCGCCGCGCAATCCACGACGCCGTGGTCGCCGCGCCGGGGATCGACCTCCGGATGCAACGCCGCGCCGTTTCGGTCGAGCGAGGCCCGCACGGCGTGACCGCGACGCTCGACGACGGCGCCGAGGTGCGCGCGGCGCTGCTGATCGCTGCCGAGGGCCGCAACTCGCCGACGCGCGAGGCCGCGGGGATCAAGGTCGCGCGCTGGTCGTACGATCACCACGCGATCATTTCGGCATTCAATCACGAGCGATCGCACGACAACGTCGCGTACGAAATATTCTATCCCGCAGGACCGTTTGCGCTGTTGCCGCTCAACGACGACGACCAGGGTCATCGCTCGGCGATCGTGTGGAGCGTCCATGCGAAGGACGGGCCGGGCATGATGAAGCTGTCCGACCGCGGCTTCATGGTCGAGGCGGAAAAGCGCATGGGCGGGTTTCTCGGGGCGTTATCCAACCTGTCGCCGCGCGCGAGCTATCCGCTCGGTTTCCATCATGCCGCGACGATCACCGGCGATCGGCTGGCGCTGGTCGGCGACGCCGCGCACGGCATCCATCCGATCGCCGGGCAGGGGCTCAACCTCGGCTTCCGCGATGTTGCCGCGCTGACCGAGGTGCTCGTCGAGGGCAAGCGGCTCGGGCTCGATCTCGGCGATCCCGAGTTGCTCGCGCGCTATCAGCGCTGGCGCGGGCTCGACACCTTCATGGTCGCCGCCTCGACCGACGGGCTCAACCGCCTATTCGGCCTGCCCGGCAAGACCGCGAGTGCGGTGCGCCGCTTCGGCATCTCCGCGGTCGACCGTCTCGCGCCACTCAAGGAACGTTTCATGGCCGAAGCGCGGGGTGAATCGGGCGAGCTGCCCAAGTTGCTGATGGGCGAAGCGGTATAGCCGTCAGCGCACGGTTTCGGCGGTTTCGCGGGTTTCGGCGGCAGCCTGCTTCGCGCGCCGCGTCATCAGGAACGT
This sequence comes from Sphingomonas sp., assembly GCA_051954635.1. Taxonomy (GTDB): domain Bacteria; phylum Pseudomonadota; class Alphaproteobacteria; order Sphingomonadales; family Sphingomonadaceae; genus Sphingomonas. The sequence goes on from JBQCHO010000168.1 coordinate 1,588, forward strand.
GCCGCTCCAGTCGCTTTGAATGGTCCAGCGCCCGCTAATCTCGTTACCGTCGGCATCGAGTGTGCCGTGATAGCTGATCGGCTGCAGCCGCCGCTGCGAATCATAGAATTTGGTGAAGGCCACGTCCGCGCCCGACCGCGTGCCCTCGACGAACGCGTGAAGTTCGCTTGCTTCGTCGCGGGGCGAATCGCTCGGTTCGCGGGTTTCGCCGACGATCCGGCCGTTTTCTTCGCGTAGCTCGGCGACGAAATGGTTGGGCGGCATCGCGCGCGGGTAGCTGAAGATACCGTCCCAAACGCCGGTGACGTCGAGCGGGTCGCTCATCAGCCGTCGATCCGCCGCGCTTCCTCGGCCAGCAGCACGGGCACGCCGCCGCGGATCGGGTAAGCGAGCCCGGCTTCGTCAGAGACCAGCTCGTGCTTCTGGGCATCGTAGCGCAGCTTCGTGCGCGTCACAGGGCAGACCAGGATCGACAACAGCCAGGGATCGAGCGCGGCGCTCATTGCAGCGTCACCCGGTCTTCGCCGTCGTGGCGGCCGAAGAACTGCATCAATTGCACGACCAGATCGGCGCGATCGTCGAGGTTCGCGCTTTCGAGCAGCGCCTGTTTCGCCGCAACGTCGAACGGCGCGATCTGGGCGATGCCGTTGACCAGCGCCTCGTCGTCCAGACGGCTGACCGCGTTCCAGTCGACCGCATAGCCTTGGCGCTCGGCGAAGCGGCGCGATTCGAGTTCGAGCGAGGCGCGTCGGCCGAGCGCGAGCACCGGATCGTGCTCGGTCGGCGACAGCAATTCGGCCTCGACCTGGCGGAACGGCGTCGTGACGTCGAGCTCGCTCAACACCCGGAACAGCGCGACGCCTTCGAGCACGAGGTTGTAGCGCCCGTCGTCGAGCGCCTCGACCTCGGCGATGCGGCCGACGCAGCCGATGTCGAACAGTGCGGGTGCGTTCTCGTCGGAACCGCCCGGCCGCGGCTGGATCATGCCGATGCGGCGATCGCGCGCGATCGCGTCGGAGACCATCGACCGATAGCGCGGCTCGAAGATGTGCAGCGGCAAGTGCATGCCCGGAAACAGCAGCGCCCCTGGCAGCGGGAAGACCGAGAGGCGCGTCGTCGTCATCCGAACAGGATCGCCGACAGCCGCCGCCGCTGCGCCGCGACCCACGGGTCTTCGAGCCCGACGACGTTGAACAGCTTGAGCAATTGCGTTCGCGCCGCACCGTCGTTCCAGTCACGATCGGCAGCGATGATCGCGAGGAGGTTGTCGGCTGCGCCCTCGCGGTCGCCCGCCGCCATCTGCCCGCCGGCGAGGGTGAAACGAGCATCGAGATCGTCGGGCCGGCTCGCCACTTGCGCCGCGAGCCCGGCAAGGTCGTCGACCGGCTTGGCGTCCCTCTTGAGCGCGAGCGCCGATTTGGCGCGCTCGATCTCAGGCTGCTTGGCGACGTCTTCGGGCAGCGCGGCGATTGCAGCCTCGGCGTCGGCGTCGCGATTCGTGGCGATCAGCGCGCGTATCCGCCCCGAGGCGACCGCCGGATGCTCGGGCGCCATTTCGGCGAGCTGGTCGAAGATCGACAGCGCGCGCTCGGCATCGCCTTCGCCCAGCACCTGCTCGCCCATCTCGATCAGCGGCGTCAGCTCGGCTTCGAGGTCTTTCTCCTCGCTGCCGACGGGCAATTGGCGGAGCAACTGGTCGAGTGTTGCCTTCAATTGCGATTCGGTGCGCGCGTTGGTCAGGTCGGCGACCAATTGCCCCTGGAACATCGCATAGACAGTGGGAATCGAACGGACCTGGAATTGCGCGGCGATGAACTGGTTCTTGTCGGTATCGATCTTGGCCAGCACCACGCCCTTGTCGGCATAGTCGGCGGCAACCTTTTCGAGCACCGGCCCCAGCGCCTTGCAAGGCCCGCACCATTCGGCCCAGAAATCGATGATGACGAGGCTGGTCATCGACGGTTCGACGACGTCGCGACGGAAGCTTTCGACCGCTTCCTTTTCCTGCGGGCTCATACCGAGCGTTGCCAAAACGGGCTCCTATTGCTTGCTTTGCCCCTTATGTGGGGCGAGAGCGCCTCTCGCCAACCCTTTTCGCGAGGGCATCACAAGGGGCTTGCCGACCCCCGCAGCCGATGCTAACAGCCGCGCCTCACCCGGGACCCTCGCTGGTCCCGACGCCAAGAGCGGGCGTAGCTCAGGGGTAGAGCACAACCTTGCCAAGGTTGGGGTCGAGGGTTCGAATCCCTTCGCCCGCTCCAGGTCGTCGCCAAGGATTTGGCGACGCCAAATCCGCGACAAGTGACTAACACGGCCGGCGCCGCTCCAGCGGCGACCGATGGCGCCGCTTTGCTGCCGGAACCTTGCGAATCGTAGACGGCGCTCCGCCCCGAGCTACGCGCGTGGCTCGAATTCCTCCCCCGCTCCAATCTTCCTAGCCGCTTTCGGATCGATTCGATCATGCCATTCCGAGGCGCAATCGGGCTTGCAATCCCGTCATGCATCAAAACTTCCCGCTCACCGTCAGCGTGAAGATCGGCCCGACCATCTGGTGCTGACGTTCGAGGAAGACCAGCGGTGCGGTGTTGCGGCGGCCCGAATAGACGTCGCGGCGGTAGCGGACATGGCCGTCGTTGATGTTGAAGATCTCGAAATTGACCTTCAGCCCGCGCACGTTCTTGAACTCGACGAAGACGCTGGCGTACGGGCCTTCCCATTGCTGGTTGATCTCGTCGAGATACCAGCTCGGGCCGAAGTGATCGAACTGCAAGCCGCCGCCCCAGGCGAATTGGGTGTGCGGCACGTCGTGGCGCAGCGTCAGTTGCGCCCAGCGATCATGGGTGTCGCTGATCTCGCGCTGCAAGCCGGTCAATGGATCGCGGACGCGGGCGCGTTCGATGCCGATATCGGCATCGAGCTTGGCACCGTGCCAGCCGAGGGGATCGAACTGGATCGTGCTGATGCTCTCGATGCCGGTGCGCGTCGCGCGCGGCAGGTTGCCGACGGCGTCGCCGTCGGTGCCGACCGGGATATGGTCGACGATGTCCTCGATCCGGTAGTGATAGAGCCGCAGCCGCGTCTTGCCCCAGCGCCCGAGATCGCGGCCGACCTCGCCGGTCGCTTCCCAGCTTTGCGGGGGCACGAGGTTGGGGTTGGCGGCATTGCCGTGATTGTGGGTGATGTCCTCGTTGGCGAGGAAGTCGGAAAAGCTGATCTGGCCGACCTTGCGCTCCAGCTTCAGGCTGGCGTCCCAGCGCGGCGCCGGGCGCCAATCGAGCAGGATGCTGCCCTTGGGGCGGAAGAAACGGCGCGGCTTCTCGCCGGTGCCGCGTTCGCCCAGTTCGGAATATTCGGCGCCGCCCGCGACTTGCAGGTCGAGGCTGCGCAACAGCGACCGGCTGAGCGTTGCGATCCCTTCGTAGCGCGTCTCGGCGACGATGCCGGTGCCTTCGGGATAGGGGATGTCGACATAGCTGCCGTCGGGCTGGAGATTGGCGAGCGTGCTCGCCTGTTCGTAGCGATTGTCGGCGCGCTCGAGCGAGACCGTCCAGTCGTTCGGACCGCCTTTCCAATGATATTCCATCCGTCCGACCGTCTCGCTGGTGCGGGCGTCTTGGCTGTAGAGCACGCCGTCGCTCGGCGCGCCGCTGTCATAATCCGTGCGCTGGTCGACGAGGTCGGGGGCGTGCTCGAAGTGGCGCAGGCCGATCAGCTTGAACCGGCCCTTGCCGAGCGGCGCCGAGATGTCGCCGTTGATGTCGTAGCTGAACCCTGAAACGCGCTCGTGGCTGATCCAGTGATTGTCGTCGCCGTCGGTGCGGATGCGACGTTGATCGTCGAGGCCGCGCTGCCAATAGGGATCATAATCGAGCGTCAGGTTGGCCTGCAGGCCGCCCTTGTTTTCGTATTTCAGGATTGCGGAAAGCTTGGCGTCGTCGGTGGTGTTCCAGTTCACCTGGTCGCGGCGTTCGATCAGGTCTCCGGTCGGCGACAGGACGCGATAATCGTCGCCGCCCATCGCGCCGCGCTTGGCATTGTTTTCGAGCGAGAGCGTGTAATCGATATCGCCGAGGCTGCCGTTGTAGCTGATCGAGCCTCCCAGCCAGCTCGGTCGGGCATAATGCGGGCGCAGCGCCGGGTTCCAGCTGAAGGTGCCGCCGGCCTTGCGGCTGGTATTGAGGACGACGTTGGCGACCTGCCCGCTAAGCCCGGCGATCCCGAACGAGGCGGCCTCGCGGATCTCGATGCGCAGTACGTCGCTGGCCGATGTCACTTGCAATCGGGCGACCGCGCCGCCCGATTTGTCGGTGACGCGCTGGCCGTTGATCAGCACGTTTTCGGATGCCTGGCCCAGCCCGCGCTTCTCGTCGGCGGCGACGATGGTGAAGCCGGGCACCTGCGACAGCATGTCGTAGGCGGTCTGCGGCGCGAAACGCGTGAAATAATCGGGGGTGAACACGGTGCCGCGCGCCACGACGCTTTCGGTGCTAGCGGGCGGCGCCGCATCCTGGGCGGCTGCCACCGCCGGCGTGGACAGGACCATCGTCATCGCCAGAAGGCCTACCGCCGCGTAACCGCAGTGAAGCGGGCCATATGGGGAAGGCTCGTATCGAACGGACATGAAATACTCCCTGTGTTACTTATGTATAACACGTCGATTTGGACGTGTCCGGCCCGGCGTCGATCGATGGCGACGCTTGGGGGCGTTGGATCAGGCGGTTGGCGCGGCGGTCAGTGCATCGCCGCGCCGAGGATCCGCTGGCGCACCAGCGTATCGGGGGTGATGTCGGTATTGCCGCGGCGCTGCATCGCGCGGACGTCGGCGGGGGTGACGTTGAAGATCTTGAGCTGCACCAGCTTGTCCGCCGGGATGTCGCGGAATCCGGCGCGAGCGAACCCGTCGATAAAGGCGGGGGTGACGCCCTGGATGCCCATCGCGGTCAGATCCCCGGCGGACAGGTCGCGATAGCCGAGCCGGCGATAGGCGGCGATCAGCTCCGGCGTCACATGCGCAATCTTGAACTCGACGAGATCGTGCGCGGTGCCGAGCCGGTAGCCCGCTGCGGCGATGGCGCGGACATAGTCGGCGTGGATCGCGAAGATGCCGAGCGAGACGAGGCCGCCAGCATCGGGGGTGCGGTAGCCGCCGGCCTTGAGCGCGTCGATCACCGCAGGGTCGAAGTCGGTGGTGGTGAGAACAAATTGCTGGTCGTCGTCGAGCCGGGGATAGCCGGCCTGCGCCAGCCGTGCGTCGAACGCCGCGTTGCGCAGGAAGTCGCAGCGGCCGTCGGCACTGCCGCGCGTCGCGGTGCCGCGGCAGGCGATCCGGCCCGGCGCGCGGTCGATCGTGAAGGCGACGGGGGTGCCTCCAGCCGATTGCAATGCTGCGGGCGACAGGCCGCGAAGATCAGCGAGCGGCATCGAGTTGCTCATGTGAGAATGATCGTGGCCGACGCGATCGAAGGCGAGCTCGACCTCGTTGCCGCCGGCGCGCATCGACAGATGGAAGCGGATGTCGTCGCGCATCCCGGCGAAGCAGCTCGCGGTGATCGCGAAGGCGATCAGCACTGCGGCGATGAAGGTGGCAAGACGGTTCATGACACATCTCCTTGGGCGAATTGAGCAGGCAAAGCGGGGCCGGTCGTCCGCTGGGGTGCGGACGTCGCGGGGATCGGCAGTGCGATTTGGCTAAGCGGTCAGGTCAGCGATCGAACGGAAAGCCGACATTGGCGGGAACACCGGGCGGCCGCGGGACATGGCCCTTGAGCGCGCCATAGCTTTCGAGGTTGTGGACGGTGACGTTGTGCCCCGACGCGCGCAGCGCGCGAACATCCTCTGCATCGACGCCCAGCGCGGCGAGCCCCGTCAGGTCGTCGATGCTGAGGTCGCTCAAGCCGGCGGCGGCAAGCGACCCGATATAGTCGGCCGAGAGGCCCACCGACCGCGCTTCCACCACGGTATCGGCATCGAGGTTACGATAGCCCGACCGGGCGAGTGCGCGGACATAGCCCGGCGTCACCCCGACCGCGCGCATCGACGACAGGTCGTCGTTGGAAGCATTGGCCAGCGCCGGACTCGCGCTGCGGATCGCCGCGGCATAATCGGGCGTGATGCCGACGAGCTTGGCCTCGATCGCCGCATCGATCGGGTCCTGGGCGCGGGCATGGCGGTCGCTCGCGGCCATTGCGTGATCGGCGGGCGTAAGATCGGCGGCGGCCGAAACGCGGGGCTCGGGAGTCGAGAGTGCACCCGGCGATGGCGTGCTGCTCGGCAAAGGCGTCGCAGCAGCCATGCGCGGCTCGGCAGCGTCGGCGGGGCGTTGCGGCACCAGCGTCAGCGCGGCGAGCGGGGCGCCGCCGAACAGTGCGACGACCGCGCCGATCGTCGCCCAGCGCGCTTCCATCCGGGTGCGCGGCAGGCTGTGATCGAGCACGCGGTGGACGCGGCGCGCCAGCGATCCCTTGCCCGGCGCGACACCGTGCGCGGCGAGCATTGCGGCGCGGCAATCGTGGCGTGCGGTGTGGACCAGCAGCGCGGCATAATCGGGGCCCGCGACATTGGCGCCGAGCACCGCGTCGTCGGCGGCTTCTTCCCGCAGCTGATGCGCGTCGCGCACCAACAGCCAGACCAGCGGGTTGAACCAATAAAGCGCGGTGACGACGCGGCCGAGCAGCAGCTTGCTCCAATCCATCGACATGACGTGCGCGAGTTCGTGCGCGATGATCGCCTCGGCCTCGTCGGTCGCCTCGAGCGCGCCTTGATTGAGCAGGATCACCGGTCGCGCCAGCCCCCAGCTCACCGGCGAGGGCAGCGCATCGCTGACCAGCAAGGCGGTGCCGTTCTTGAAGTTCATCCGTGCCTGGGCATGCGCCAGCGCGCTCAGCCAGGCGGGGTTGGTCATCACGTCGGCACGTGAGCGCAAGGCGAACAGCCGCACCAGCGCGATCACCGTCATGCCGAGCAACAGCGCGGCGGGGACGAGGTAGATCAGCAGCGCCCAGTCGATCTGCCCGATCGCGGCGTTGATCGGGTCGGCCGCGGTGGCCGGCGCGCTCGCGCCGATATGGTGCGAGAGGAGTTTCGCCGGCACGCTCTGCGTCATGGGATGGTTGGTTGCCGACGGTTCGGTGCCGAGCAGCCCGGTCTGGACTTCGAGCGCGGGCACCAGCGTCGCGACGAGCGGCAGGAGCAGCAGCGCGCCGAGCCCGGCATGCGCGAGCCACGAACGCTGCGCTGCCGACGCATTTCGGAACAGCCGCAGCAGCGCGAGCGTGAGCCCGGCGACGACGAGCGACTTGATGGCAAGGCCGATGATGAAGGTCATGCCTTTTTCTCCTCGCGGGCGCGGGCGATCAGCGCTTCGAGATCGTCGAGTTCCTTGTCGTCGAGCCGCTGCGACATGCCGAGCAGCGCGCTCGCCGCGCTTGCTGCCGATCCGTTGAAGAAGGTGCGCACGATATGGCCGAGCGCATTGTTGCTCGCCTTGTCCTCGGCCACGGTCGGCGAGAAGGCAAAGCCGCGCTCGCTTTCGTGGCGCGTGACGAAGCCCTTGTCCTCGAGCCGCTTGAGCATCGCGCGCACCGCCGATCCCGACAGCGGATCGGGCAGGGCGGCGCAGATGTCCCCAACCACCATCGCGCCCCGCTCATAGAGCAGGTCGACGATCTGGCGTTCACGCGGCGGAAGCTTGTCGAGCATTTGCGAATCTCCATACGCTACATTTGTAGCATGCTACATTTGTAGCGCAAGCACAAGCGTATTTTATGCGAGCGAAATTTTGGAGGTTGGCGTGTCCAGATAAGTCGTCGTTCGCCCCCTTCGTTACGCAGCCGGTTTGATGCGAACGCGGAATAGCTGCTGTTAAGCGAAAGAGTCAGGCAAGCCCCAATAGCCCAACAGCAGCGCCATTACCCATTTGACCGGCTCCAACTCGATCGAATAGCCGACCGCACGGACGGTGCGGAAAAGGTCGGGCAAGCCGCCGGTGTTCAGCGTCTTGCGCAGGCGGCGAATGTGCGAGTCGATCGTGCGCAACTGGATGTCGCTCTCGTTCTTCCAGAGCAACCGCACGAGTTGCGCGCGCGCAAACACCCGGCCCGGATTTTCGAGGAAATGGCGCAGGATCTTATATTCGACATGGCCGAGCTGGATGATCTTACCGCGACGGCGCACGCGGTGCGCGGCGAGGTCCATCTCGACATCGCCCAGCGTCAGCTTCGCGCCGATGAGTTCGGGTGAGACTCGGCGAAGCACGGCGTGAACCCGCGCGATCAACTCGATCGCGGAGAACGGGCGGGCGACACAATCGTCGGCGCCCGCATTCAGCGCCTTGACCCGTGTCTGATCGTCATTTTCGGCCGTCAATACGATCACGGGCATTGCAGCGATCGCTGGCCGCGCACGCAACTGCTCGCACAAGTTGTTCGGTGACATGTCGTCGATCTCATCGATCAATACGATGTCTGCGCCCGATTGCGATATCAGCGTCAGCGCGTCCTTGCCCGTCGCCGCTTGGTGAACGAGGAAATGCTCGCGCTCGAGGTACCAGCGTAGGTCGTCGGCGACCGATCGCTCGCCGCCGACCAGCAGCAGGGATCTGCGGCTCATCCGGCGATATAGAAACGTCGTTCGATAGCCATTTCTTCCCTCACGTTTTAAGCCCCCTAAGCCGATGCGGCAGTGCCGCTTGAGCTTTGCCGCACTGGCATGGGTAACCAGTGTTACAAGACGATGACGCTGCGTTGGGTCAGAAGGTCACCGACGCCCCGAGATTGACCGTCGTGCCGACCTTGTAGCGGTTGTAATAGACGCGGTTGTCGCCGAGCTCCTGATACTCCTGATATTTGGTGCCCGTGAGGTTGCGGACTTCGAACTTGATCTCGGTTGGCACGCCAAGGAAATCGACGCCCTCCCGCATCACGAAATCGAGCTGGAAACCCGGCTTTTCGTAGATGTCGGGCTGGCCCGCCGGGCCGCGGCTGGTCACGCGTTTGCTGGCGTAGGAGAGCAGCAGGGTCGTTTGTTGCAGGTGATCGGTGCTCTCGACACCAAGCTGCAGATTGGCGAGGTGATCGGATTGACCGGTCAGTGGCACGCCGTCACGGAAGAAGTTGGTCGCCGGCTGGTCGGACGTTCCATAGACCGAGACGATGTCGCTATCCTTCACCCCGATCTTGGAATGGCTGTAGGTATAGTTCGCGATCACCACCGCGCGGTGGTTCCCCCAAAAGTCGCCGTGCAGGCCGAGATCGAAATATTTCTGCAGCTCGACTTCGGCACCGTATAGCCGCGCGCGCGGCGCGTTGGCGTAGCTGGTCTGCGGCTGGTTGTCGGAAAATCCGGTGAATGCCTCGATCGGATGTTCTATCCGCTTGTAGAACCCGCCGAGCGACAGGCGCTGATCTTGGGCGAAATACCATTCCCAGCGCGCTTCGGCATTGTAGAGTTGGCTGTCGACGAGCAGCGGATTGCCGCGGAACTCGCGGTTGCTCTCGGGATCGAAGAACTGCTGGAAGACCAGCTCTCGAAACTGCGGCCGCGCGATCGTCTTCGAGGCGTTGACGCGAAGCTGCATGTCGGGCGCGAAGCCCCAGGTCAGCGTCGCCGCGGGCAGCCAATAGTCGCGCTTGATTTCGGTCGAGGCCAGCGAACTGGTCGGCGTGTCGAAAATCTGCAGCGGGCTGACTTCCTGGCGGCCGTTTTCGTAACGGACACCCGCGTCGAGCCCCAACCCGCCGCCGAAATCGGCGTTGATCTTGGCGTAGCCTGCGTGCGTGCGGAGCTTGGCCAGGAACGCGGGGTCGCTTTCCGTAGTCTCGACTAGGCTCACGTTGAACGCCTTGATGACGGCCGGGCCGAGCAGATAGTCGGGGCGAAGCAAGCCCGCCCCGGCTGGAAAATCGCTCGGCGCAATGAATTGGAAGTCGCGCCTCTCTGAGCGCCGTTTGGTGTCCGAATAGGCGTAGCCGATCGTCCCCGTCACGCCGCTCAGCAGCGGGTAGGACAGATCGATGCCGCCCGAATAGAGATCCTCGTTGAGCTTCGAGAAGGTTGCCGAGGCGCTGCCGGTCTGACCATTATTGAGCCGATTGATGAAATAATTGCCGAACGGGTCGTTGGCGCGGTTGCTGCGGACGTAACCGGCCGACAGCTCATAGGGCGCATTGCGCTTCGTATTGGCGTAGCCGCCGCGGACGTCGACGCCGAGATTGCCAAGCTTGAACTGCCCAGCAAGCTGCGTGTCGATCAACTGGCGCTCGTACCAGGCGGTATCCTCGTCGAGCCGGGTGAAGCCGGTAGTCGTCTCGAATCCGCGGCCGAGCCGCGTCTGTTTCAGCGTATCTCGGATGAACAGGTTGGTCAGCCGCACCTTGTTTGCGCCCGATTCGAGCGACACGCCGAGCAGACCGTTGACGACGATGTGATCGTCGGTGATCACGCGTTGGTAATCGAGTTCCTTCTGCGACAGATCGGCCGACGACGGCGTTTGCTGCGTCGTGTCGCGCGTGCGCCAGCTATTGCTGTAACCGGCATTGGCGATGATCCCGAGCGTCGAGTCGCCGAGATCGAACGATGTGCCTGCCGACACCGAGGCCGAGGAGTTGGCCGGGATGTCGGTGTTGCGCTGGACCACCGAATTGCGCCCGGTGAAGATTCCGGTGGCGATCGCCTGCTTGTCAACATCGGGATCGCCGATGCGCTTGCCGCTGGCGAAGAAATCCTTGAGCGCCTGGGTCGGCGCGCGATTGGCGTTGGTGAACCCGCTCCAGTCGAGCGAGCTGCCGTAATAGGTGTAGCCAAGATGCGCGGTGGTCTCGGTGTCGATACCACCGCCGCCGCTGATCGTCAGAAAGCTTTCCTTGGGGGCACTGATCGTCGTCAAGTTGATGACGCCGCCGCCGAACTCGCCGGGAAAATTGGCCGAATAGCTCTTCTGCACCAGCGACGAGGCGATCACCGTCGTCGCGAACAGGTCGAGCGGGACGACGCGCTTGAGCGGCTCGGGGCTCGGCAGCGGCAGGCCGTTGAGCAGCGCGAGCGAGTAACGGTCGCCGAGGCCGCGGACATAGACATAGCCGTTGCCGACGACGCTCAGGCCGGTGACGCGAGCGAGTGCGCCAGCGATATCGCCCTCGCCGGTGCGCGCGATATCGGCGCTCGACAGCACGGACGAAACTTCGGTGGAACTGCGGACGATGTTGCGTTGACCGGTGACGACGATGTCGCCGGCGCCGCCGGGGATCGAGACATCGGGTTGGGCCTGCGCCTGTGCGGCCGCGGCGGCGTTGTCATCGGCTTGCGGCACGGGATTGCCGGGTGTGGTCGCAGCCTCGGGCTGGCCGACCGCAGCAGCGCCGTTGATCGGCGAGGCATTGTCCGGCGAGGTCGTCTGCGCGCGGACCATGGCCGGCGCGATCAGCGCGGAGGTGAGCAGGAAGGCGCGCAAAACGCCCATCGACTTAGACATTTCGGGCAGCCCCCCTTGGAAACATGGAAAAGCGGACGGGACGCCGAGTGGCGGCGCCCCGTCCGTCGCGTCGACATCAAGTGGTGGGCAGCGAGGTGCAGGCGTTGCCGTTGCCCAGATCGGCGGTCGCGCTGTCGCAGGTCCAGCCCTTGTACCAGGTGTCGTTGCCGTCACGCACCGCGCCGATATGATCGGTGGTGTCGAAGAAGACATTGAGCGTATGGGCGTCGAACGGTGCGACCGCGGCTTCCTTGGCGCCGTTCATGAACATATTGGCGAGGCTCGGCGTGAAGGTGTCGCTGTTGTTGTTCGAACCCGCACCGAACACCGTCTTCACCTGATCGGCAGTCACGCCGTTTGAGCCGACATAGGTCGGAGTGCCGCACTGCATGACGACCGAGTGGAACATCGGCGGCCCTAGATCGTCCTGCGCCGAATTGGCGGCCTGGATCGTCGCCGGACGGCTGATGTTGAGGCAGCTATAGCCCGGGCTGACCACGACGCCGTTCGACATGTTGTAATCGGTGCCGCCGCGCAGCAGCATCGCCGCCGCATCGGCGCCGGCGTTCTGATTTTGGATGAACGTGAAGTTGGACAGGTTGGTGTGCTGGCGCGGAATGTTGCCGTCGACCGCATTGTCCGAATCCGCCTCGATCATCGTGTCACCGATGCCCTGGCGCTGGATCGCCAGCACATACTGGAAATTACCCTGCAGGCCGGTGTCGGTATCGAGATTGTCGTCCTCGGCGCCGATCGATACGAAATACTTCAGGTTGACGTGACCGCCGAAGAATTCGGCGCCGTCGTCCGACGAGTTGAACGACATGATGTGGTCGAGCTTGGTGCCGCTACCAACGCCTTCGGGGGTCAGCGACTGCAGTTCGTTGTTGGCCGACAGGACGTAGCCCGAATAACGGATCTGGACGAAACTCATCTGGCCGCTGCTGTCGTTGCCGGTCGCGCCGCCATAGATCGCGGGATCGACCGCGCCTTCGGTTTGGCGCTCGCATTGCGCGGTGCCTGGCGTGGCATTCGGTGCAACGGTGCAGTCGGTAACCGGCGCGCGGCCCATCAGCACGACGCCGCCCCACTGGCCCGACGAGTTGTCGGTGTTGAGGCCGAGGACGTTGTCGCGGCTGGTGAAGATGATCGGCTGCGTCGCGGTGCCGACCGCGTTAATCTTGTTGCCGCGATTGACCGCGAGCCAGGCGACGCCGGTATTGGCGTAGATGATCACGCCCGGATCGATCGATAGCGTGACATTGGTGTCGCTCGACGACGCCGTGGCTCCGCCGTCGGTGCCGACATCGACGCGGCCCGGCAACTGATAGAGCAGGCCGGCGATCTTGGTCAGCGTGACGCTCCGGTTGATGCGCGAGGGCAGCACGCAGACGCGATAGGTGCCGGTCGGGCCGGTAATCGTGCCGCCGTCGGCGAGGCCTTGCGGGTCGGCGATCGTCGGGCAGCCACTGGCCGGGGTGATTGTCGCGCCCGGTGTCGGCGACGGCGCGGGCGTCGGGGTCGGGGTCGGATTGGTGATGATCGTGACGTTGCCGCCGGTGCCGGGCGAGGCGACGTCGTCGGCGCCGCACGCGGAAAGGGCGATAATGGCGGTGCTCGCGAGCATCATCAGCCCGGCGCGCTTGAAGCTGGTCATAAAGTCTCCGATCGAATCGTTGTCGCGAATGGCCCATGGCCCGATCGACCGGATCCCCCTGTCGACCTCGCGGCCGGTCCTAGGGGGGGCGGATGACTCGTAGATGTCGGGAGATCGGCTTTCGCGTGCAGGGCTCATTGCAAAAATGTGACAATAGCCCGACGCCGAAAATCGAGCAGCACAGAGTCGCGGTGGTATGCGCCGATCAACCGATCTGCTGCGTCAGGTATCGAGCTCCGGAACAATCCCTGCGCCCCAACGCTTTGTTTCGGATCAACCGGTTCTAGGAGAGGTTCGATGCGTGTTGTTGCCCTTGCCGCCGCTGTTTCGCTTACCGCGCTGGCGGCATGCTCGTCGCACACCAGCGACCAGACGACCGATTCCAATGTAATGATGGCCAATGATTCGCTGATGGCGAACAACATGGCCGTCGAGGATGCTGCGGACGATGGCAACAACGCCGCGGCGGCGACGTTGCCCAACGATGCCGCGACCTTCATGTCGACGGCGGCGGCTAGCGATCTGTTTGAGACGCAATCCTCGAAGCTCGCGCTCGATAAGTCGAAGAACAAGGACGTCCGCGATTTCGCGCAGATGATGATCACCGATCATGCCAAGACGACTCAGGGCGTGAAGGACGCTGCGAAAAAGGCGAACCTGACGGTGCCGACCCCGACGCTCAGCGCCGATCAGCAGCGGATGATGGCGGCGCTGCACGCGGCGAGCGGGGATGCCTTCGATCAGACCTATCTGCAGCAGCAGCTCGCCGGACACCAGCAAGCGCTGGCGCTGATGCAGAATTATGCCGAGAGCGGCGACACCCCGGCGCTGCAGGATGCCGCCAAGACCGCGATCCCGATCGTCCAGAAGCATCTCGCACGGCTCAAGGAACTGACTAAACAGGGCGGATGAGCAGCAACAAGGGCGCGATTCGCGTCGGCATCGGCGGCTGGACCTACGAGCCTTGGCGCGGGACTTTCTATCCCGAAAAATGGCCGCAAAAGCGCGAGCTGGAATTTGCCAGCCGCGCGGTGACCGCAATCGAGATCAACGGGACTTATTATTCGAGCTTCAAGCCGGCGAGCTTCGCTGGCTGGGCCAAAACGGCGCCCGACGATTTCGTCTTCGCGGTGAAGGCCTCGCGCTTCTGCACCAATCGCAAAGTGCTCGCCGAGGCCGGCGAGTCGGTGGCGCGGTTCCTCGGGCAAGGGATCGTCGAATTGGGCGATAAGCTCGGGCCGATCCTGTGGCAGTTCATGCCGACCAAGAAGTTCGACGCCGACGATTTCCGCGCGTTCCTCGCGTTGCTGCCCGACAAGCAGGACGGCGTGTCGCTGCGACATGCCGTCCAGGTGCGGCACAAAAGTTTCGCGGTGCCCGAGTTCATCATGATGGCGCGGGCGGCAGGCGTTGCGATCGTGTTTGCCGATTCGACTGACTATCCGGCGATCGCCGATGTGGCGGGGTCGTTCGTCTATGCTCGGCTGGAGGCGGCGCGCGAGGACGAGGCGACCGGCTATGCGCCCGAAGAGCTCGATCGCTGGGCAATGATCGCGCGCGGCTGGGCGGCGGGAGAGAGCCCCGATGGCCTTCCTTATGTCGCCGCGCCCGCGGAGGTTCGTCCGCGCGATGTCTTCGTCTTCGCGATCAACGGCGCCAAGGTGCGCGCGCCCGCGGCGGCACAAGCCTTGATCTCGCGGCTTTGATCGTCAGGCGCCGCCCGTCTTCGGTGTCTGGGTCGCAGGTGTCGGCGAAGGGCTGGGCGCTGGGGTCGGGACAGAGGGCGCTGTGGGTGCCGCTACCGGCGCGCCCTGGCCGAGAATCGCAGCGGTTTCGATCACGTCGAGCGCGCGACGCGCGTTGATGTAGCGGCGTGCGGCGTCGATCCAGCGCTGCGCCCCGCTCGCTCCCGGCAAGCGTTCGATCTCGGCCAGCGCGGCTTCGACCTGCCCGGCTTCGAGCAGACGCCGTGCGCGCGCCATCCGTGCTGACGGGCGTGGCGAGGGCGATCCCTCCTTGTGCAGCACGACGAGGTTGGACATCGCATTGCGCAGGCCGGCCCACAGGGCCTCATGCCCGCCGCTGACGAGATCGGGCGCGATCGAATCGAGCCCGAGGCGCAGGTCCTCGATCGTCACTGGCGCGCGCGCGGCGCGGATCACCGTCGCCACTGCGCGCGGCTGCGTCGCGCCGAACCGGTCGCGCAGCTGCCCTTCGATATAGCCGAGCCCGATGCCGCGATCGATCGCACGTCGCGCGGCAAACGCGACGAGCAAGCCTTCGGCGCGCGTCGCGTTGCCCGAGGCGGCGGCCGCATGCGTATCGATCGCGGCGCTGCGTGCTTCGAGGTCGGCGAGCCGCGCCGAAAGCGCGGCCTCGCGCGCGGCGAGCGTATCCAGATTGGCGGTCGCGTCGACCGGCG
>JBQCHO010000169.1:0-17298 GCA_051954635.1 Sphingomonas sp.
CGTCGTCAAGAACATCACCGATTACGGTGCGTTCGTCGATCTGGGCGGCATCGACGGCCTGCTCCACGTCACCGACCTCAGCTACAAGCGCGTCGGCCATCCGTCGGAAATGCTCGAGATCGGCCAGACGGTGAAGGTGCAGATCATCCGCATCAACCGCGACACGCAGCGTATCTCGCTGGGCATGAAGCAGCTCGAAAGCGATCCGTGGGACGGCGCAGCCGCCAAGTATCCGGTCGGCGCCAAGCTGTCGGGCCGCGTGACGAACATCACCGAATATGGTGCGTTCGTCGAGCTCGAAGCCGGGATCGAGGGCCTCGTCCACGTCTCCGAAATGAGCTGGACCAAGAAGAACGTCCATCCGGGCAAGATCGTCTCGACCAGCCAGGAAGTCGAAGTCGTCATCCTCGAGGTCGACGAAGAGAAGCGTCGCATCAGCCTCGGCCTCAAGCAGGCGCAGTCGAACCCGTGGGAGGCCTTCGCCGAAGCGCACCCGGTCGGCTCGACGGTCGAGGGCGAAGTCAAGAATGCGACCGAATTCGGCTTGTTCGTCGGGCTCGACGGCGACGTCGACGGCATGGTTCACATGTCGGACATCGCCTGGGGCATTTCGGGCGAGGACGCGCTCAACCTGCATCGCAAGGGCGAGATGGTCACCGCCGTCGTGCTCGACGTCGATGCCGAAAAGGAGCGCATTTCGCTCGGCATGAAGCAGCTCGAGCGCGGCGCTCCCGCGGTCGGCGGCGCGCCGGCGGCGGCTGGCGGCAAGGTCAACAAGGGTGCGATCGTCACCGTCACCGTGCTCGAAGTCCGCGACGCGGGCCTCGAAGTGCAGGCGGGTGAAGACGGCGCGACCGGCTTCATCAAGCGCACCGATCTCGGCCGCGACCGCGACGAACAGCGCCCCGAGCGCTTCCAGGTCGGCCAGAAGTTCGACGCGATGGTGTCGGGCTTCGACCGTTCGAAGAAGCCGACCTTCTCGATCAAGGCGATGCAGATCGCCGAAGAGAAGCAGGCCGTGCAGCAATATGGCTCGTCCGATTCGGGTGCGTCGCTCGGCGACATTCTCGGCGAGGCACTGAAGGCCCGCACCGAGGGTGGCGACGCCAAGAAGTAAGCACGACCTTTTTAACTTATGTATCGAAACGGGCCGGGCAGCGTCATCACGCTGCCCGGCCCGATCTTTTTTAGCGATATCTGTCGTTTCCGTGCTATCGCTTGATCTGGATCAGGTGTAAAGGAGGCTTGGGTCGATCGCATGCGGGCCGGATTCTTTCCGGGATCGCACGACGCGTTTTACCCATCGAATTTAACCCCGCGCAGGACGGCGATCCGGCCTGCCACAATGGATGGATGGCGCCGATGATTCGCTCCGAGCTCGTACAGCTGATCGCCCAGGACAATCCTGGCCTTGCGCAGCGCGATGTCGAAGCGATCGTGTCGACATTCTTCGACGAGATCAGCCAGCGCCTCGCCGTCGACGGCCGCGTCGAGCTGCGCGGTTTTGGCGCCTTTTCAACCCGGGCCCGCGACGCTCGCACCGGCCGCAACCCGCGCACCGGCGAAACGGTCGCGGTCGACGCCAAGCGCGTGCCTTATTTCAAGCCCGGCAAGGAAATGCGCGCGCGCCTCAACGTCTAAAGGGTCCTCTGCCCGAAGCGCTTGACCGCGCGCGTCGATTGCGCTTCGTGGCCGCGGTTGCGGACGTGGCGAAATTGGTAGACGCACGGGACTTAAAATCCCTCGCCCTTTGGGTGTGCGGGTTCGAGTCCCGCCGTCCGCACCAGCGGCACTCTTCGAGTGGGGAGCAGCCGTTGCCGGTGCTGCGCATATATCAGGAGGGTGGGGGGTTCTGTTGCCCGGCCCCCCCGGGCCGCTGGAATCCGCTTCTGTTGCCCGGTGCGGCCCGAACCGCGCTTTTGTCCTTAGTAATCTAGACCGTGAGGTCCGGATTACGCGGCAATCGCGAGCGCCTCGTTATCGTTGGCACTTATGGTTTTGAGCCTTTAACGGGTTACTCAGCCCGGACGAAAACAGCGCCGTTCAACACACGTCGATCCTGGTTCGGCCCCGTCAACTGCCCCCGCGTGCACTTGGGAGCAAATGGTGGAGCCGCCGGGTACTGCCCCCGGGTCCGCTGCGCATACTAATACGCCGCAATTTATCGTCATAGCCGGGCGAACCCGGCACCGTTCGATATAGGCGGCAAATCGTGAATGAAAAGGCACGATCGGCCTTTCACTCGCAATAAATCGAGCGCATGGCGGCCCTATGCTCACCCAGCGCTCCCGTTATGCGATGCGCGCGATGCTGTTCCTGGCGGACATGCCCGCAGGCGGCCCGCCGGTGCCGATGACGCGCATCGCGGCCGAGGCCAATGTGCCGCGCAAGTTCCTCGAATTGATCCTCACCGGCCTGCGCACCGCGGGCTTCGTCGAAAGCCATCGCGGCAAGCTGGGCGGCTATCGCCTCGCCCGGCCGACGCACTTGATCTCGCTGGGCGAGATCATCCGAGTAATCGAAGGGCCGCTCGCGCTTGTACCCTGCGTCAGCCGCACGGCGTACAAGCGCTGCGCCGATTGCCGGGACGAAGCGAGCTGCGCGATCCGACACGCGATGGCGCGCGTGCGCGACGAGACCGCGCGAATCCTCGACGGCACCAGCTTGGCCGATGCCATCGCCGAGGATCTCGTCGCCGCTTAGGGCTGTTTGGAAACACACCTGTAGTGTGTTTTTCGGCACCGGCCCGCTCCCCCACCCCGCCTCCCAGATATGATACCGATGGGAGGTGGGGTGGGGGAGCGGGCCGGTGCCGCCTCGAAAACTCAGGCCTTCGGCCGTGCCCGCAGTTCGTCCCTGATCTCGCGCAGCAGGACGACGTCGGCGGGATCGGCCGGCGCGGGCGTGTCCGCCGCCTGCTTCTTGTCGAAGCTGGTCATCATCCGGTTCACGCTGCGGATCAGCAGGAAGATGATGAAGGCCAGAATCAGAAAGTTGATGAGAACGGTGATGAACTCGCCATAACCGAACAGAGGCACTCCCGCGGCCTTGAGCGCGGCGTAATTGGTTGCCGAGCCGCTATAGTTCGCCGGGATCGGCCCGAGCCGGACGAAATAGCTCGAAAAGTCGAATCCGCCGAACAGCCAGCCGACCACCGGCATGATGATGTCGTCGGTCAGCGATTTGGTAATGCCGGCGAACGCCCCGCCGATGATCACCGCAACGGCAAGGTCCATGACGTTGCCGCGCATGACGAATTCTTTGAATTCCTTGAACATGGTGCCGCCTTTCCTCCTGCGCTTTCCGATTTCGGTTTCGCCTTATACCGCGTTGCCGTAGAAAGGGCACTGCAAGGGTTTGGAGGGAACAGGAAAATGAAGCTTCGCACCCCCGTGATGATCGCCTCGGCTTTGGCGCTCGGCGCCTGCGGCATCAATTCGGTGCCGACCGCAGACGAGAATGTGAAGGCGAAATGGGCCGACGTGCAGGCTGATTACCAGCGCCGCGCCGACCTCATCCCCAATCTCGTCGCCACCGTGAAGGGATCGGTGCAGGGCGAGGACAAGATCTTGACCGACGTGATCAACGCGCGTGCCAAGGCGACCTCGATCAACGTCACCGCCGACGATCTCAGCGATCCGAACAAGATGCAGCAGTTCCAGCAGGCGCAGGGGCAGTTGAACGGCTCGCTGTCGCGACTGCTCGCCAATGTCGAGGCCTATCCGCAGCTCAAGAGCCAGGACAATTTCCAGACGCTGATGAGCCAACTCGAGGGCACCGAGAACCGCGTGACGATCGCGATCCGCGACTACAATTCGGCGGTGCAGGCCTATAACACCCGCATCCGCACCTTCCCCGACGCGATCGGCGCGAAGGTGTTCTACGGCGCCAAACCCAAGGTGCCTTATCAGGCGACCACCCCGGGCGCCGAGAACGCGCCGACGGTCGATTTCGGGAATATGAGCTGAGGGGGCGATCATGGTCCCCTTGCTCGCGCGTCGCCAGCCGTACCGCTGGCTGATCCTGCTCGCCTTCGTCGCCGTGATGTTGGCCGCGGCGGCGGCGCATGCGCAGACCTTTCCCAAGCTGACCGGGCGCGTGGTGGACGACGCACATCTGCTCGACCAGCAGCAGGTCGATCAACTCACCCAGCTCTCGCAGGCAACCGAGCAGGCCTCCTCGCGGCAATTGGTGATCGCAACGGTGCCCGACCTGCAGGGCTATCCGATCGAGGATTACGGTTACAGGCTCGCCCGTGCCTGGGCGATCGGACAGAAGGGGATCGACAACGGCATCATCCTGCTCGTCGCGCCCAAGGAAAAGAAGGTGAGGATCGAGGTCGGCTACGGGCTCGAGCCGATCATGACCGACGCCTTGTCGAGCATGATCATCCAGAACGACATCCTGCCCAAGTTCCGCGACGGCGACATGCCGGGCGGCATCATCGCCGGCGCGCAGGCAATTGCGGATCAGCTGAAGGCCCCACCCGACGAGGCCGAGCAGAAGGTCGCGGCGGCCGCGCAGCAGAAGCAGCAGGCGGCTCAAGACAATGAAGGCGGCGGGGTGCCGTGGAGCCTGATCTTCTGGCTGATCGTGATCGGCTTCATGATGATGTCGCGCTTCTCGCACGGCCGTCGCGGGCGGCGCTACGGCGGCGGCATGTGGCCGATCTTTCTGTGGGGATCGGGCTTGGGCGGCGGCAGCGGCGGGTCCGGCTGGGGCGGCGGTGGCGGCGGCTCGAGCTGGGGCGGTGGCGGCGGTTTTTCCGGCGGTGGCGGCTCGTTCGGCGGCGGCGGCGCCTCGGGGGGATGGTGATGCGGATCAGCGAGGACGACCGGGCGCGCGTCGCTGAAGCGGTCAAGGCTGCGGAGGCGACCACCGACGGCGAGGCAGTGGCGATCGTCGCCCGGCAGTCGGATGCCTATCACGACGTCGCCGCGCACTGGGCGGTGATCGGCATGTTGCTGGTGCTCGCGCTGCAGGCAGCGGTGCCGGGGCATTTCGTGCCGATACTCGATTGGGCGCTGCGCGGCGGCTGGGGCGATGAGTGGCCGATGTGGTTCCTGCTCACCGCGCAGCTCGTGCTGCTCGCCGCGGTGTTCCTCGTGCTGACGCTCGTCCTCAAGGCGACGGGCCTGCGCATGGCGCTGACCCCCGGTGCGACCAAGGCGCGCCGCGTCCGCGCCCGCGCGGTGTTGCTTTTTCGCGCCAGCATCGAATCGCGCACCGCGACGCGCACCGGCGTGTTGCTTTACCTCTCCGAAGCCGAGCACCGCGCCGAGATCGTCGCCGACGCCGCGATCCACGCCAAGGTGCCGGACACCGCTTGGGGCGAGGCGATGGCGCTGCTGCTCGCTGACGTGCGCGACGACCGCCCGGGTGACGGCATGGTCGCCGCGATCGGCGCGATCGGCGGCGTGCTCGCCGAACATTTCCCGCGCACCGGCACCGATCCCAACGAGCTCCCCGACCGGTTGATCGAATTGTGACGCATCCGGCGATGGACGAACCGGTCGAGACCGTCTGGTCCGGCAAATATCTCGTCACCAAAAAACGCGGAACTTGGGAATATGTCTCGCGCACGGGCGGCATTAGGGCGGCGGTGATCCTGGCGATCGACGCCGGCGACGTGATCCTGGTCGAGCAATATCGGGTTCCGCTCGGCTGTGCGTGCCTCGAGCTGCCGGCCGGACTGGTCGGCGACATCGACGCCGGCGAAAGCGTCGAACTATCGGCGCGGCGCGAATTGGAAGAAGAGACCGGCTACCGTGCCGAGCACATCGAGGACCTCGGCGACTTCTATTCGAGCCCCGGTATGGCCTCGGAAAGCTTCACGCTGGTTCGCGCGTCGGGCCTCACCAAGGTCGGGGATGGTGGCGGGGACGGCGACGAAAACATCGTCGTCCGCCGCGTGCCGCTCGGCGAGATCGAAGCGTTCGTCGCCGCGAAACGCGCCGATGGACTGGCGATCGACGTCAAGCTGTTGTTGCTGCTCGCGGGCGCGATCCTCGGGTAGAGGATCAGCGGAAATTGTCGGCGTAGGCCTGCAGCTTGAGCTTGCGTTCGGGGGCGGGCACCACCGTGTAGGCATAGCCCTCGCGCTCGGCATAGGCCTGCGCGGCTTCGAGCGTCGGAAAGCTCAGCCGCACCTGATCGTCGGTGTCGCCAGATCCTGCCCAGCCGGTCAGCGGATCGGGGCGCTTGGCCTCGCGCGCCTCGAACTCGACGACCCAGCGATCGGTGCGATACTTGCCCGACTGCATCGCATTTTTCGGGCGCTGATAGATGCGAACCTGCTTCATGCCCCTCCCCTTATCCATTTTGCGCGCGGCGTGCATCAGCCTTTTTGGTCCGTGTCGTCGCCGCTGCGGCGGCGGGATCGTCGGGCCAGGGATGGCGCGGATAGCGGCCCCGCATTTCCTTGGCGACCGCCGCCCAGCTCCCCGCCCAGAAGCCGGGCAAATCGCGCGTCGTCTGGATCGGGCGGCCCGCGGGCGAGGTCAGGCTGAGCACCAGCGGCACGCGGCGCTGGCCGATCACCGGATGCTCGGCGAGCCCGAACAGCTCCTGCGGTCGCAGCGTGACGGTGGGGCCGGCTTCGGCGGCGTAGTCGATCGCGTGGGTATGGCCGGTCGGCGCGGTGAAGCGCGGCGGCGCGAGGCGATCGATCGCTTGCATGCCGTCCCAGCTGATAGCCCCGCGCACCGCCCCGTCGAGCGCCGAGGGATCGACCTCGCCGAGGCGCCGCTTGCCCGGGAGTAGGGGGGCAAGCCATTCGTCGAGCCGCGCCAGCAACGCCGCATCGTCGAGGCCAGCGGCATGGCCGGCGAACTGTGCGCGGCGGCGGAGCGCCAGCGTCGCGTCGCTCCACGGCAGCAGGTCGAGCCCATGACGACGGACGCCGTCGAGCAACGCGGTGGCAACGATCTCGCGATCGGCATCGCTATCGGGCCCGCTCGCCAGCCGGATCGCGCCCAATCGCCGTTCGCGGATCGGCCGCACCGCGCCGGTGGCCGGATCGAAATCGGCGGTGCGGCGCGTCTCGATGCGATCGCCGAACAGCGCCTCGACCGTCACGAGATCGATCGGCGCGGCTGAGAGGATACGGGCTCCCGCGGCAATCCCCTGCGTCTCGGCGACCGCGAGCCACTCCGCCCGCGCCAGCGACGACGCCGGATCGAGCCGAAACCCGCGCCCGCCGACCGACGCCCAGCTGTCCCCGGACGTGTCGCGGCGGCGTGCGATGCGATCGGGGAAAGCGAGTGCGATCACGATCCCTACTTCGTCGCCCCTCCCTGCAAGGGAGGAAGCGTTCGGGCCGGAATGCCTCCCAGGCATTTCTGAACCTTGCCGGGGGCAAGGTTCACCTGAAGGCTGGGTCGGTTGGCGGCGGGCGGAGCTCGATGCCCCCGCCGGCGCATTCGTTGCGGCGGCCGGAGGCTCGCTTCGCTCGCCACCCACCCCCGGCCCCTCCCTTCCAGGGAGGGGAGTAAGACGCGCCCACCGTTTGGCCAGCCTGCGGCCGGCTTCGGCGCGCTTGCCGCGTTCGCTGTGCCAGCGGCGGCGACGGGTTTCGAGGTCGGCATCTGGGCCGCCCAGTCCGCGCTCACCGAGCAGCACCGCAATCTCGGCGGCGGTGTGCGCGAGCCCGATCTCGCCCGCCGCGATCAGCATGTGCGCGAGGCGCGGTGGCAGCGGCAAGCGGGCGATCGCGCGGCCATGCGCGGTCGGGCGGCCGCTCTCATCGAGCGCGCCGAGCGTCGTCAGCCGGGTCCGCGCTTCGGCGATTGCGGCGTCGGGCGGTGGATCGAGCCAAGCGAGCTCGCGCGGGTCGGCGACGCCCCAAATCGCGCAATCGAGCGTCAGTGCCGACAGATCGGCTTCGAGGATTTCGGGCGGGTCGTAAGGCGGCAGCCCGGCGGTCGCGGCTTCTTCCCACAGGCGATAGGCGACGCCCGGCGCCTGGCGCGCGGCGCGGCCGGCGCGCTGGGTGACCGACGCCTGGCTCGCGCGCTCGGTGACCAGCCGCGTCATCCCCGCGGCGCGATCGTAGCGCGGGCGCCGCGCGAGCCCCGAATCGACGACGATGCGGATACCGTCGAGCGTCAGGCTGGTCTCGGCAATCGACGTCGCTAGTACGACTTTCCGCCGGCCATCGCGATCGGGCGCGATCGCGGCGCGTTGCGCGGCGGGATCGAGGCTGCCGTGGAGGCGGTGAAGCACCACGCTCTCGCCGAGCCCGTCGAGCCGCTCGGCGGTGCGTTCGATCTCGGCGACGCCCGGCAGGAAGGCGAGCACCCCGCCCTCCCCCTCGCCGAGCGCGGTGCGGACCGCGCGCGCCACCGCGTCCTCGATCCGGACCTCGGCATTGCGGCCAAGATAGCGCAGCTCGAGCGGATGGCTGCGCCCGGCGCTCTCGATCACCGGCGCCTCCCCCATCAGCGCCGAGAAGCGCGCGCCGTCGAGCGTCGCCGACATCGCCAGCAGCCGCAAATCGGGGCGGAGTCCGGCCTGCGCGTCGAGCGCCAGCGCGAGCCCGAAATCGCTGTCGAGACTGCGTTCGTGAACCTCGTCGAACAGCACCGCCGAGACCCCGGCGAGTTCGGGATCGGCCTGGATGCGGTTGACGAAAATGCCTTCGGTGACGACCGTGACGCGCGTCCGTGACGACCGCTTGGTGTCCATCCGCGTCGCATAACCGAACGTCTCGCCGACGCGCTCGCCGGCCAGCGCCGCCATCCGCTCCGCCGCCGCGCGCGCGGCGAGCCGGCGCGGGCTGAGCAGGATCACCTCGCGGCCGCACCACGGCTCGCCGAGCAAGGCGGGGGCGACCGCGGTGGTCTTGCCGGCGCCCGGCGGCGCGACCAGCACCGCGTTCGAGTGCTCGCGCAACGCGCCGAGCAGGTCGGGCAAGACGGCATGGATCGGAAGGTCGCTCATCGCGTCATGGCCTTGGCACGAATCCGCCGCCCTGTCCTAGTATCTCATGGCGACAGGGTGATAGGCGGCGGACGATAACCGGAGCAGCGACGTTGGCCGATCACGATCATCACCATCACGACCACGGTCACCCGCACGGACACGGGCACGGGCATAGCCACGCCCCCGCCGACTTCGGTCGTGCCTTTGCAATCGGCATCGTCCTCAACGTCGCGTTCGTCGCCATCGAGGCGGGGTTCGGCTTCGTCGCGCATTCGGTCGCGCTGCTGGCGGATGCCGGGCACAATCTGTCCGACGTGCTCGGCCTCGCGGTCGCGTGGGGCGGCGCGACGCTGGCCAAGAGCGCGCCGTCGAAGCGCTTCACCTATGGCCTGCGCGGCTCGTCAATCCTGGCGGCGCTCACCAACGCGGTACTGCTGCTCGTCGCGTTGGGCGCCATCGTGCTCGAGGCGATCCAGCGATTCGGCGATCCGGCGACGACCGCCGGCACCACGGTCTCGGCGGTCGCGGGCGTCGGCATCGTCGTCAACCTCGCCACCGCCTTGCTGTTCGCGCGCGGGCGCAAGGGCGACATCAACATTCGCGGCGCCTTCCTGCACATGGCCGCCGACGCCGCAGTGTCGGCCGGGGTGGTCGTCGCCGGGTTGATCATCTGGAAGACCGGGATCGGCTGGATCGACCCCGCGGTGAGCCTGGCGATCGCCGCGATCATCTTCTGGCAGACCTGGGGATTGCTCAAGGAGTCGATCGAAATGTCGCTCTCCGCCGTGCCCCGCGGCCTCGATTACGACGCGGTCGGCGACGCGTTGGCCGCGCTCCCGGGCGTCACCGACTCGCACGATCTCCACATCTGGCCGATGAGCACGACCGAGACGGTGCTGACCGCGCATCTGCTGATGCCCGGCGGCCATCCCGGCGATGCCTTCCTGGCGGGTGCCCAAGCGATGTTGCACGAGCGTTTCGCGATCGCCCATGCGACGCTCCAGATCGAGGTCGACCCGGCCTGTTATTGCTCGTTGCAGAGCGAACGGAAGGTGTGAGGGGGAGGCACTACGGGTGAAGCCATCCGAGCCCAGCTCCGCATTTCCCCAATATTCTCGGCCCTTTCGATTTGGGCTATGGTCGCCGCCTCGCTGCGAGGGTTGCGATGGGGCTTCTTTACGCCATTCCCGCTGCCGTTCTGCTGTCGGTCGCCGTGCTCGCGGCGGTGGGGGGTGCGCTTTACGCGCAAAGCACGATCCACCGCCGCTTCGACGGAAAGGCCTTCGTCGCGCATAACGAAGTCGGCGGGATTATCATTGTCGTCGTCGCGTCGCTCTACGCCGTGCTGCTCGGCTTCATGACCGTCGTCGCGTGGGAACATTTCCAGGAATCGCGCGACATCGTCGTCATCGAGGCCGATGCCTGTATCGACGCCTGGCACACCGCGGTCGGCCTACCCGCCCCGGTCCGCCAGCAGGTCCGCCGCGACATGACCGCCTATGCCGATATCATGGTCTCGCAGGAATGGTCGGCGATGAAGCGCGGCGGCTCGGTGCCGAGCGCCGCGATGATCAGCATGGATGCGATGAACGCGGTCGGCGGCTTCGTGCCGACCAACTGGGGCGAGGCGAACGCCCAGAGCGCGACGATGCAGCAGCTCAGCACCATGCATGACGCGCGGCAGCGCCGTATCGCCAGCAACGATGCCGGCCTAGCGGGGTTCGAATGGCTCGTGCTGCTGCTCGGCGCGGGTGCGATCGTCGCGTTCTGCTGGCTGTTCGGCGGCACCAAGCCGACCGTCCAGAAGATCATGACCGCGACGGTGGCGATGATGCTGGTCGCAACGCTCGTGCTGCTGTTCGAGCTGCAATACCCGTTCCGCAGCGGAATCGGCATCGACGCGACCGCGTGGGTCAAGGCGCAGCGACACATCCAGGAAATGCAACACGGCGCGATGCCCGGCATGCGCGATTGAAGCCGGTGACGCCCCGACGCCTACCGGCCGCCGAAGCCCGCCGCGCCGATCAGTACGCGCGCGCCACCGCGAACTCGACCGCTTCGATCATCGCATCCTTCGCCGGGCCCGACGAGAACCCGCCGAGCGCGTCGATCGCGCGTTGGCCGTAATGGCGGGCGCGGGCCAGCGTGTCCTCGACCGCGCGGGTCCGGCTGACCAGTTCGATCGCGTGGGCAAAGTCGGCGTCGCTGATCTTGTGGCCGGCGATCGCCTGTTTCCAGAACGCGCGCGCGTCGTCGTCGCCGCGGGCATAAGCGAGGATGACGGGAAGCGTCATCTTGCCCTCGCGGAAATCGTCACCGGCGTCCTTGCCCATCGTGCCCGCGTCCGAGACGTAATCGATCGCGTCGTCGACGAGCTGGAACGCGATGCCGAGGTTGCGGCCATAGGCGTCGAGCGCTTCCTCGTCGCGATCCGGCCGCTCGGCCACCACCGCGGCGATGCGGCACGCGGCGGCGAACAGCGCGGCGGTCTTGGCGCCGATGATGTCGAGATAGCGTTCCTCGGCGAGGTTGATGCGGCGCGCGGCGGTCAATTGGTTGACCTCGCCTTCGGCGATGATCGCGCTGGCGCCCGACAGAATCTTGAGCACCTTGAGGCTGCCGTCTTCGACCATCAGCTCGAAGCTCTTGGAAAACAGGAAGTCGCCGACCAGCACGCTCGCCGGATTGCCCCAGATGATGTTGGCGGTGCGCTTGCCGCGGCGCAGATCCGAGCCGTCGACGACGTCGTCGTGGAGCAGCGTCGCAGTGTGGATGAATTCGACCGCGGCGGCGAGGCGGTGGTGGCGCGTGCCGGGATAGCCGAGCAGCTTGGCGCTCGCCAGCGTCAGCATCGGCCGCATCCGTTTGCCCCCGCCGGCGATCAGATGCCCGGCAAGCTCGGGGATCAGCGGGATTTGCGACTGCATGCGATCGAGGATGACCGTGTTGACCGCGTTCATGTCGGCAGCGACGAGCGCCATCATCGGCTCGAGCGAGGGCGCGCGGTGCGGATCGAGGCGATGGATGGTGGCGGTCATCGCGGCGCGATGTGGCGCTATTGCCCGCTAAAGGCAAGAGAGCTTGCCGGTGTTTCCGCCATATCTACGATGCTTTCGCCCGGGCTTCGTCGTCTCGCTTCGCGCGCTCGGGCTTGCGCCACGCGGCACGGCTGCGCAAAAGGCGCGGCAGGACGGCGCCAGCCTGCTATAAGGACATGATATGCCAGACGACACGCTGAGCCGTTACCGCCAGAGCATCGACAATATCGATGCCGCGCTGGTCTTCATGCTCGCCGAGCGGTTCAAGATCACCCAGGCGGTCGGGCAATACAAGGCCGAAACAGGCATGCCCCCCGCCGATCCCGGGCGCGAGGATCGCCAGATCGAACGCCTGCGCCAGCTCGCGCAGGATGCCGATCTCGACCCCGAATTCTCCGAGAAGTTCCTGCGCTTCATCATCGACGAGGTGATCCGTCACCACGAAAGGCTGCGCGATGGGTGCTGAGCCCGCGATCGGCATCTATGGCGCCGCCGGCCGAATGGGCCGCGTGATCGCCGAGTTGCTGCCCGATTACGGCGCGCGGTTCGCCGGCGGCACCGATGCGGGGGACGATCCGACCGCGCTTGCCCAAGCTGCCGACGTGCTGGTCGATTTCTCCGCCCCCGGCGCGCTGGCGGGCAACCTTTCGGCGGCGCGCGCGGCAGGGACGGCGATCGTCATCGGAACCACCGGGCTGACCGGCGCGCATCACGACCTGATCGCGCACGCCGCGGCCGACATCGCGGTGCTGCAGACGGGGAACACCTCGCTCGGGGTAACCTTGCTCGCGGCTTTGGTGCGCGAAGCGGCAGCGCGGCTCGGCCCCGAATGGGACATCGAGATCGTCGAGATGCACCACCGCGAAAAGGTCGATGCGCCTTCGGGCACCGCGCATCTGCTCGGAGAGGCCGCCGCGGCGGGGCGTGGCGAAGAGCTGGCCAGCGACAGCGTGATCGGCCGCGCGGGGCTCACCGGCCGCCGCGTCGAAGGGACGATCGGCTTCGCGTCGCTCCGCGGGGGCACGGTCGCCGGCGACCATCAGGTGATCTTCGCTGGCGACGGCGAGCGGATCGAGCTCGGCCACCGCGCCGAGAACCGCGAGATCTTCGCCCGCGGCGCGATCAAGGCGGCGCTGTGGCTCGCGGGCAAGCCCGATGGGCGTTACACGATGGCCGAGGTGCTCGGCCTGTGAACAAGGCCGATGTGGTCGCTTTCTTCTCGCGCCTCGCCGAAGACAATCCGCATCCCGAGACCGAGCTCGAATCGGTCAACGACTACACGCTGCTCGTCGCCGTCGTGCTGTCGGCGCAGGCGACCGATGCGGGGGTGAACAGGGCGACGCGGGCGCTGTTCGCGAAGGTGGACACGCCCGAAAAGATGGTCGCGCTCGGCGAGGACGGGCTCAAGCGGCACATCAAGACGATCGGCCTGTTCAACACTAAGGCGAAGAACGTCATCGCGCTGTCGGAGGCGTTGATCGCCGAGCATGGCGGTCAGGTGCCCGCCGACCGCGACGCGCTCCAGTCGCTCCCCGGCGTCGGCCGCAAGACCGCCAATGTGGTGATGAACGTCGCGTTCGGCGAGGAGACCTTCGCGGTCGACACGCATCTGTTCCGCGTCTGCAACCGCACCGGCCTCGCGCGCGGCAAGACCCCGCTCGCGGTCGAGAAGAAGCTGGAAAAGGTCGTCCCCCAGCCTTTCCGCCTCCACGCGCACCACTGGCTGATCCTGCACGGCCGCTACATCTGCAAGGCGCGCCGCCCCGAATGCTGGCGCTGCCCGGTCGCCGACCTGTGCGCGTACAAGCCCAAGACGCCGGCACCGACGCGCAAATGAAACCGCTGGCGCCCCGCGCACGGCTTTGCTAGGCGCGACGCAGCGCCGGCACCCGTAGCTCAGCTGGATAGAGCGCTGCCCTCCGAAGGCAGAGGCCACAGGTTCGAATCCTGTCGGGTGCGCCAAATTTCGAGATAATTCTTATTTCTCAGGGCGGTACATGATTAGCCCGACACTGTCCGGCATCAGGTGTGACACATGGGTGCTGCGCCGTTCATCGCATACTGCCGATCCCCGGATTGCTCGGCTGCGCTGCCTGCTCGCTACAGCTTGGTTTCGACGGACGATGGACGAATGAGCAAGAAGCATACCCCTAGCCGGGAAAACCTAGAGCGAGCAGCCGTCGCCTTCTTTGCTGAGATGGCAATGGAGGTCGATCGGCCACCACGATCGTCGATCAACTCGCCAAGGAAGGTCGCGTCGAACTGGGCGGGTTCGGCGCATTTTGGACGCAAGCCCGCAAGGCGGGGGAAGGACCAAACCCCCGCACCGGTGAGACAGTCGAGGCGGCGTCCAAACGCGTTCCTCGCTTCAAAGCCGGCAAAGGGATGAAGGACCGCCTCCTGGGCACGGTTACGCAATAGGCCGTCTTGCGTTTTGCTACCGTGTCGAACTCCCCCGGCGGCACGCCCTGAGCTGTGCGCCCCGCCCACTAGCCACTCAAATCGCTGGTTATGTTGTTGGTGATCTGTGTCGCCGGAACCAGGACGGCGGGTGACGATAAGCCGATCGAGGGCGAGACCTGCTCCGCAAGCCTTCAGCTTGCGCACCTCAACCGTACTGTCGTCGGGCAGCCCGTTACCCGCCGCACGATTCTCGAATGATCAGTTCGGTGGGCAGCAGCGACGGCAAGCCTTCGACGGCGGCGTCGAGGATGCTGGACACAAGCAGCTGACCGGCACGCTGATTGTCCTGCCGGATGGTCGACAGTGCCGGGGTGCTGAGACGGCTGAGCAGCATGTCATCATACCCCACCACCGAAACATCCTCGGGCACGCCAAGCCCGGCGCGGCGCAGGGCGCGGATTGCGCCCAGCGCGATGACGTCGCTCGCCGCAACGATGCCGTCGAAAGCGATGCCCCGGTGTAACAAATTGGCTAACGCCGCCTCGGCGGTTTCAAGCTCGAACTCGACCTCGCAGACGAGCTTGGCGTCGTATTCGAAACCAGACTCCTCGAGCGCCTCGCGATAACCGCGACGACGCTGCTGCGCTTCGGGATCGGAACCGCCCATAAACAAGATGCGGCGACGGCCGAGCCTCGCGAGGTGCAACGTCGCCCGACGCCCGCCGAGCAGATTGTCCGAACCGATCGAGCGGTATCGCTGGCCGTTAATGTGGGCGCCCCACACCACGAAGCGCGCGCCGGTATCCGCGAGCTGGTTGAGCTCGTCGTGCAGCATCGACTGACCCAGGAAGATCACGCCGTCTGCGCGGCTGGTCGTCGTCGTGACGACGAGGTCGTCGAGATTGGCTGGCGCTACATGGCTGACGGTGAAGTCGCAGCCGCGGTCGCGTGCCGCTTCGCCGATGCTGGCGAGCAACTCGAGGAAGAACGGATGTGACAACGGCAGCGGGCGTCCGCGCATGTTCGGTGTGACGATGGCGATGGAGCCCGCGGCTCCGATCGGCGCCTGCGGCATCGACGCGCGGAACGGGTAATCGTGTTCGCGCGCCAGCGCCCAGATGCGCTGTTTGGTCCGGGTGCTGATCAGCGGCTGATCGTTCAGGGCGCGCGACACGGTCGAGATCGACACGCCGGCCAGCCGGGCGAGATCTTCGAGCGTTGTTTTGCCGTTGCCGTTGTCGGTCATTGCGCCCACGCTGGCGAAAGGAGAAGAGCGCGACTTAGCGCATCGGGGGCATGGATTTGCAAGAGACTGCAGCTGATCCGGTGCCCACGGTCACACCGCCGACGATCGCACTGCTGTCGCGCTGGGCGATCGCCGGGATGTGCTGCGGCCTGTTCGGCGTACAAATCGTCTGGGGGCTGCAAAATGTCGATACCAGCCGCATTTTCCAGACGCTCGGTGCGGACCTCGACGACCTGCCTATTTTGTGGATCGCAGCGCCGATCACGGGTCTGCTGATCCAGCCGCTGATCGGGCATTTGAGCGATCGCACCTGGGGGCGGTTCGGGCGGCGGCGACCCTATCTGCTCGGTGGGGCGATCGTTTCCGCCGTCGCGCTGGTGCTGATGCCTAACGTCACAGCATCTGGGCCGCGTGCGTCATGCTGTGGTTGCTGACCGCGGCGATCAATGTCGCGATGGAGCCGTTTCGCGCGCTGGTCGCCGATACCGTGCCCGAGGAACAGCGCACCGTCGCCTTCGCCATGCAGGTCGGCTTCATCGGGACGGGCGCGGTGATCGCCTCGATTCTGCCATGGCTGCTGGCGCGTGGGTTTGGGCTCGCCAGTGTCGCACCGCCGGGCGGGTTGCCGCCGTCGCTGCGCGCGGCGTTCGCAATCGGCGCGATTGGCCTGCTGATCAGTGTCGGGATCACCGTGCTGACGACTACCGAGCTGCCGCCGGGACAGCTCGCGGGCCAAGCGCGCCTCGTCGAGCGTCCCGCGTGGGCGAGCACCAGTTCGGCATTGCTGATCCGCAACGGCGCGATCTGGATTGCGTGCGGCGTGGTGATCGCCACGGTCACTGCGATCGAGGGATATCGTCGAGAACTTTATCTGATCGCCGGTCTTGGCGTGATTCTCGGTGCCGGGCAATTGGCGGCTGCGTGGAGCGCCCGCCGTGGCATCCGTCCGACCGGATTGCTCGAGATCGTTGACGACGTCATCCACATGCCAGCGGTGATGCGTCGGCTCGCTATCGTCCAGTTCTTCACCTGGTTCGGGCTCTTCGCGATGTGGATATACATCGTCCCAGCCGTCGCCACGAATAGCGGCGCGGGCGCCGATCCGGCGGGCCTGGCCTACAATGCCAGCGCGGATTGGGTCGGCGTAATGTTCGCGTTCTACAATGGCATTGCCGCGGTAAGCGCATTCGCGCTGCCCGCGCTCGTCGCGCGGCTCGGCCGCCGCGAGACACATTCGATTTGCCTGTTGTTCGGTGCCGGCGGGCTGCTCGGTTTTGCGCTGGTTTCTAATCCCGCCTGGCTGTGGGTGCCCGCCGCTGGGATGGGCATCGCCTGGGCATCGATCCTGTCGGCGCCCTATGCGATGGTGTCGAGTGCGGTGCCGCCGGCGCGAATGGGCGTCTATATGGGCATCCACAACGTCTTCCTGGTGCTCCCCCAACTCGTCGCAACCGCGCTGCTCGGTTGGATCGTCGACCGCGTGTTCGGCAACCGACCCGAATACGCGCTGCTGCTTGCCGCCGGCGCGTTCGTGGTGGCTGCTGCGCTGGCGCTGACTATTCCCGATCATCATCGCGACTGACCCCCAATCCGGCAGTGCAAAAATTTGCATGAAATGATCCGACGCGCAACATCTTGCGTCGATCTCGCTCGACTGGCCCACTCAAATTTCGGGATTGCAATCCCGAA
>JBQCHO010000170.1:0-24788 GCA_051954635.1 Sphingomonas sp.
CGCCGCGCGGTCGAGCCCGGCCGACAGCATCGACGCGATCAACCGGTCTGCATGCTCGACCTTGTCGGTCGGTGTGATCCGTGCCGCCGCGAACGCCGTCATCACCTCGCGCGCGTATCGGCCCTGTTCGTCATCGGGCGCGTTCCACAGCTTGTTGAGCGCGTTCAGCCGCCCCGACTGATCGGCATCGTCATACGCCGACCGCAAGTCGCGCGCGACGCCGTCCTCGGCCGTCCCGCCATTGTCCCCCATGTCGATCTCGCCATAGAGATCGACCAATGCCGCCGACGAGAGCACGCCGCGCGCCGCGGCTCGATCGGCGAAAATCGCCCGCGCCCGCGCATCGAGCGCCGGCGACAAGGCGCGCCACAGGCCGACCTGCGGGCGCACCGTCTTCATCAGATCGTCGGGAATATCGACGCCGGTCGCGGTGGCGAGGCCGTAGCGCCAGGCATTGAGCTGATTGACGCCGGTCCACTCGATCGTCACGCCCTGATCGCCGCGCATCCCTGCACCTGCGACTTTCTCGGCGAGGTGGAGATCGATGCCGGTCGCGACGCGGTGCCGCCGCGCGTCCTTCATCAGCGCGTCGGCCTGCTGGGGATAACCGGCAAGTCCCGCGCAGATCGGCTTCGCCATCACCCACGCCGCCTCGGTCGCCGCAAAGCGATCGGCCACCCCGGTCAGCGAACACAATTGTCCGGGATCGCCGTTGGCGAGCGCGGTCTGCATCGCGACCTGAAGCAGCTTCGCGGTGTAATCCTCGCGGTCGACCTGCTGGACGAGCCCGCGCGCGACCACCGATTCGCCCATCCGCAGCAGCAGCCATGCTCGCTCGGCGGCGAAATCGGCGCCGCCCACCTGCCGCGGCGGCGCGACCGGCGAGGCGAGCGCGCGGCGCAGGAAGATGTGCATCCAGCGCGACGCGATCGGCGTCGACAGCCGCCGCATCAAGCCCTCGACGAAGCGCCCATCCGCATCGCCGAAAGCGTCGGCGGGCAGCGTGCCGCGGCCGTTGCCGACCCCGACGCTGTCGAGCGAGCGCCGCGCGAAAACCGGCAACTCGTACTTTGCCGGCATCTCGGCATAGCTCGGCGTCGGGGTGCCGGTCGGCGTCGGTGTCGGCGCGGGGCTCGGCGAAGCCTGGTCGCCGGGCAGGATCGACAGGCCGAGCGGATTGCTCGCCGGCGTCGCCGGGGCAGCGGGTGCCTGCCCGCTCGCGCTCGGCGACGGGGCCGGCCGCGCAGCCGAGGGCGCCGGGCTCGGCGCCGGCGCGGGAGCCGACTGGCCGAAACCGGGCGGCAACAGCGATTCAGGCTTTTGCTGCTGCTGGCCGAGCGCCGGAATCCCGACGCCCACCAGCATCAACGCGATCGCGCCGAGCGCGACCTTATTGCGGGGCGGCCGCATTCTGCAGGTTCGCGAGCGGCACGTTCTTTTCGATCTGGTGGGTCGGCTGCTGCG
The DNA here is from genome assembly GCA_051954635.1 of Sphingomonas sp. Lineage (GTDB taxonomy): Bacteria > Pseudomonadota > Alphaproteobacteria > Sphingomonadales > Sphingomonadaceae > Sphingomonas. Next base: position 1,465 of record JBQCHO010000170.1, read on the forward strand.
CGTCGCGACCGGCGAGCCAGAACAGCCCGCCCACCACCACGACGATGACGAGGATCAACACAACCAGCGAACGAGACATTGCGGCTACCTATAAAAGAATCTTGTGATCGGCCAAGCGAGCGGCCTTTTGCCCGAAGGCGACCCTCGCTGTATAGCCCCCGCCTTGATGTTGCAAAGACGTGATCCCCGAACCCGCTGGAGCGGCAAGCCGATCGTGCTGGTCGGGCTGATGGGCGTCGGCAAATCGACTGTCGGCCGCCGCCTCGCGCAGCGGCTCGGCCTCCCCTTCGTCGACGCCGATAGCGAAATCGAATCGGCCGCCGGCATGTCGATCGCCGATATTTTCGATGCCTTCGGCGAGGCTTATTTTCGCGACGGCGAGCGCCGCGTGATCGCCCGCCTGCTCGACGGCAGCCCGAAGGTGATCGCGACTGGCGGCGGCGCGTTCATCAATGACGACACCCGCGCGCTGATCCTCGATACGTCGCTGTCGATCTGGCTCGACGCGCCGCTCGAGATATTGGTCGAGCGCGTCCGCCGCCGCGACACGCGGCCGCTGCTCAAGAACCGCGATCCCGCCAGGGTGCTCGTGGAACTCGCGCGCGTCCGCAACCCGATCTACGCGCAGGCGCCGATCCGCGTGCCGAGCGACCATACGCCGCACGACGTGACGGTGAAGGCGATCCTGGAGGCCCTGAACGCATGACCCGCATCCCCGTCGCGCTCGGCGACCGCAGCTACGACGTCGTGATCGAGGCCGGCCTGCTCGCCCGCGCCGCCGAGTATCTTGCCCCCCTCGCTCGCGGCCGGCCGATGGCCATTGTCACCGATGAGAACATCCGGCCGCACCTCGCCACGCTGCAACGCTCGCTCGAAAGCGCCGGCGTCGCGAGCGAGGCTATCGTCCTGCCGCCGGGTGAAGCAACCAAGAGCTGGACGCAGCTCGAAGCGCTGACCGACCGCCTGCTCGCGCTCGGCATCGAGCGGGGCGATCACGTCATCGCGCTCGGCGGCGGGGTGATCGGCGATCTTGTCGGCTTTGCCTGTGCCATCCTCAAACGCGGCTGTGGTTTTGTGCAGGTGCCTACCACGCTGCTCGCCCAGGTCGATTCCTCCGTCGGCGGCAAGACCGCGATCAACACCCGCGCCGGCAAGAACCTGATCGGCGCCTTCCACCAGCCGACGCTTGTGCTGATCGATCCCGACACGCTCGACACGCTGCCCGCCCGCCAAGTCCGCGCCGGCTATGCCGAGGTCGTCAAATACGGCCTGATCGACGACCCCGACTTCTTCGCCTGGTGCGAGGCGAACGGCGCGGCGCTGCTCGCCGGCGATGCCGAAGCGCGCGCTTACGCCATCGCGCATTCGGTCGCCGCCAAGGCGCGCATCGTCGCCGAGGACGAGCGCGAAACCAGCGGCAAGCGTGCGCTGCTCAACCTCGGCCACACCTTCGGCCACGCACTCGAGGCCGAAGCCGGCTTCTCCGACAAGCTGCTCCACGGCGAGGCCGTCGCCGCCGGCATGGCGCTCGCCTTTGCCTTCTCCGCCGAGCAGGGTCTCGCTCCGCACCAGGACGCAGCAAAGGTCGCAGCACATCTCGTAGCACGCGGCCTGCCGACCGACGCCGCCGCCGCCGGTATTTCCGCCTCGGGAGAAATACTTACCGCGCACATGCTGCATGACAAGAAGATGGAGGCCGGCACCCTTCCCTTCCTCCTCGCACGCGGCATCGGGCGGACTTATCTTGACCGCGATGTCGATCTCGGCCGCGTCGCGAAATTCCTCGATACGGCGCGCGTTCCCGCCTGAAGCCAAGGAACTCGCACCGCTAGCGAAACGTTCAGGGCGTCCAACCGATTAGGGGACTTTCAAGATGCTTCTGACCATTGCCGCCATCCTCGTCGTGCTGTGGCTGCTCGGCTTCCTCGCCTTCCACGTCGCGGGCGGCCTCATCCACATTCTGCTCATCATCGCCGTCATCGTGATCATCGTTCACTTCGTCCGCGGCCGATAACCCGGGACTCGGCCGGGTTGCGGCCCGGCCGATCCACCCTATCTCGATCGTCGGGGCTAACCGACGGGGGACAGGGGATGATTGCGACACTATTTGCCGGCGCGCTCGCCGCGCTGTGGCTTATCTTGCACCGTGCGCCCGACACGCCGATGGCGCGACTGCTCCACCGCTGGCTCGTCGAATGGCCTGCCGCCAGGCTGCTCACGATCGAGCGTCGCCACCTGATCTTCATCCTCGTTGCTATCGTCAGCACGCAGGCGCTGCTGTCCGTCGGCCTTCCCGACATCGGCCTGGTCGTCGCCTGGGACGCCAGTACCTATCTCGATATCCTGCTCGTCACCTGTTCGCTCGCCGCTGTCGCCAACGTGAAGGCGGGCGGCCGCTTGCTCGCCGAACGCTGGCGCCTGCTGACCCGCGCGCCCACCCGCTCGAAACCGCACCCCCGCACTAAGCGCCCCCCACGCCGCGCGCAGGTCAAGCCATCAGCCATCGACGACGATCGCACGGCGCTCGCCGCCTAGGCGCGCGTGAACCAGCTCCACGCCAGCCACAGCCATCCGCCGATCAGCAACGCGCCGCCGATCGGGGTCACCGCGCCCAACCAGCGCGGGCAACCCAGCGCCATCAGATAAAGCGTCCCGCCGAACACCGCGCCGCCGGCAAGGAACAGCCACGCCGGCCCCCGCGCGCCGAGGTGCAGCGCGACCAAGGCGGCTACCGCATGGATCAGCTGATAATGCCCGCCGGTCTTGAGCCATTCGGCCGCCTCGCCGCTCGCCCCGTGCGCACCGAACGCGCCCGCACCGACCGCGATCGCGCCCGACAGCCCGGCTAACGCGACGATCCAGTTCATCCGCAATCCCCCTCGCCGATCGGCCTGACGATCATCCGATCGACGCCCGCGCGCAGGTCGCCCGATTTGGCTTGCTGCTCGAGCCGATCCTTGTCGCGCTCACGATAATCCGCCTCGCCATTGTCGATCGCTTCGCCGTCCAGCCCGAGCTCGCCGAGCGCCATCCGCCCCATGCAGATCGCCGATTCGAACACCTCGCGGATCGCCGCCTTGTACGGCGCGCCGTCGAGCTTGACCAAGGCGCGGCGGTCATAGGCGCGGATGAAGATCGTCGCGTCGGGAAACGCCTTGTTGATCGCGCGCACCGCATCGGCGTCGAGCGGGTCGCCGTCCATGCAGAACAGCAGCAATTGCGCCTCCGCCGCCCCGGCCTGGCGCAGCAGGTCGAGCCGCGTGCCGTCGCCATAATAGACCTTGGCGCCGAACCGGTCGGCGACCTCGATCATCTCGACGTCCTGATCGATCAGCGTGACGGAAACGTTCTGCCCCATCAACATCTGCGCGACGGTCTGCCCGAACCGGCCATAGCCGATCACCAGGGCGCTCGCGCCGTCCTGGTTGGGCGTCTCCAGACCATCGGCGCTCGGCGCGGCTTCCTCGCGCCAGCGCCGCGTCGCCATCATCAGGAACGGCGTCGTCGCCATCGACAGCGTCACGACCGCCCCGAACAGGCTCGCCGCCTCGGGCGCGATCAGATAGGCGTTCTGCGCTTGCGCGAACAGCACGAAGCCGAACTCGCCGCCCTGGCTGAGCAGCAATCCGAGCGCGAGCGCGCCGCGCCAGTTCATCCGCGCGACCAGCGCGATGCCGCCGATGATCACCGCCTTGGCGAAGATCAGCGCCGCCGCCATCGCGACGACGAACAGCGGCCGCTCGGCAATCGCGTGGAGGTTGAGCACCATCCCGATCGACAGGAAGAACAGCCCGAGCAGGATCGATCGGAACGGCTCGACGTCCGCTTCCAGTTCATGCCGATACGGGCTGTCCGCGAGCATCACGCCGGCGATGAACGCGCCCAAGGCGGTCGACAGCCCCAGCGTTTCCATCAGCGCTGCACTGGCGAGCACGGTGAACAGCCCGGCGAACACGAACATCTCGCGCTCGCCCAACTTGCCGATCAGCATGAATAGCGGCGCCAACAAGAAGCGCCCGGCGAGGATCAACCCGACAATCGCCAGCACGGTATAGAGCGCCAGCTGCCATCCCGGCGGCCCCGCCTGATCGGCCGGATTGCGCGACAATGCGGCAACGATCGTGATCATCGGCACGATCGACAGGTCCTGGAACAACAGGATCGAGAAAGCGCGCTCGCCGAACGGCGTTCGCATCCGCCCCGCCGATTGCAGCATCGGCAGCACCTGCGCGGTCGACGACAGCGCCAGCGGCAACCCGAGCGCGATCGCAGCCGCCATGCTGAACCCTGCAAACGCCCAGATGATTCCTGCGACAGCAAGCCCGCACAGCACCACCTGCACCGTGCCGAACCCGAAAATCTCGCGCTTCATCCGCCACAACCTGGTCGGAGAAAGCTCGAGCCCGACGATGAACAGCAGCAACGTGATGCCGAGTTCCGCGACCCCCATCTTGCTCTCGGCATCGCCGACCAGCCCGAGCACCTGCGGCCCGACCACCGCGCCCGCGATCAAATATCCCAAGGTCGCGCCGAGCCCGAGCTTGCGGAACAGCAGCACGAAACCGAGCCCGAACCCAAGCAGCAGGAAGCCGTCGCGCAGCAGCGAGGTGCCCTGTTCCATCAGCCGCGCGCCTTCGCCGCGGCCTCGGCTGCCGCCTCGAACGCCAGCCGGATCGACGGATGCCGCGCGGTCGCGCCGAGCGCGGGGGTAAAGATGTCGAGCCCCGGCCAGTCGGGCGGGCCATCGCGCTCGCCGGCCAACCACCCCGTCAACTGATCGCGCGCCTCGGCAAGCTCGTCCGCCGACTTGCCGATCGCGTTCTGCGCCATCAGTGCCGACGACGCCTGCCCGAGCGCACACGCCCGCACCAGCATCCCGATCGCCGCCACCCGGCCCGCTTCATCGACCGCGACATCCACCGTCACCCGGCTCCCACAAATCGGCGACCGCTTCTCAGCCGACGCCATCGGCTCGACTAGCCGCTCCTGATACGGGATCGACGCCGCAAGTCGGAGAATCTCGGTGTTATACAGCGGCGCGTCCATGCGTTGCATGTAGGGCGCTATTCGCGAAACGCCCACCCCCGCGATGAGAACCCCGGCGTCCGTTGATCCGGCGACCCTTGCGGCTGGTTTGCGATGGTTATCACCCCTCCCTGGATGGGAGGGGCTGGGGGTGGGTGTCCCCTTGCGCTACCGCTGCGAGGATCGCCGCTGCGACACCCTCGACATTATCGATCACCTCGTTGTTCCAGAACCTGATCACCTTCCAGCCCCGCGCTTCCAGATATGCCGTGCGAGCCTGGTCTTTGCCGATCTGAAGCGCATGATGGCCGCCATCCAATTCGATTGCGATCCGCGCGGCGCGACACGCGATGTCGTCGATGACATCGCCGATTACCAATTGGCGGGTGAAGCGCAGGCGATGGGTGCGCAGGGCAGTCCACAAAAGGCGCTCGGCTTGTGTGGCGTCGCGGCGTAGCCGGCGGGCGCAGGCGGTGAGTTCGGGTGCGATGCGCTGCATCGGGTGAAATCTAACCGGCGATGCGCAAGCGTCGACCCACCCCCAACCCCTCCCTTCCAGGGAGGGGGGTATGGCTGCAACCGGGTCGAAAGCAGTCGCCCTTCCAATGTTGGAAAATCTCTGAGACACCGGCGTGTCCACTCGGACCATCGCTCTTTGACAGGTGCATTATCGAAAGCGCTCAGCCGTCGCCTTGCTGTCGCGTCACTGTCGCTTCGCCGTGCGACAAGGACGGGTCGCTGTCGCGCTTTGACCCGAACACGGCGCGCTGGTGTCGCGCCACTGTCTCGTGAGTGCGGCGAAGGCGTCGCCTGTCAGGCGCGTTACCGGCGCAAAAGCCGGAAAAACGCTGCCAGGCTCTCTACTTTCTCCACTTCACGTCGCGAATCGCGGCGTTCACGGCGAGCTCGATCTGTCGCTAATCGCCGTTCCCGGGCACCGGCGGCTGTTCATAGCGGTGGCCGAACACCGGTTGGCCGTGACGCCTGCGGTCGACGAAATCGGCGACGCTGGCGCTGGTGACGTTAAGCAGCGGGTAGACGCGGGCTTCGGTCAGCCACTGCGGGCGGGCACGCGGGCCGCCGTGGAGGGTGTCGAGCACCAACACCACCAGCAGGAAGGCGAGGCTGGCGACGATCAGGCCCTTCAACGCGCCGAAGCCGAAGCCGAGCGCGCGATCGACGGGGCCGAGCACCGAGGTCCGCGTGCGGCTGCCGATCGCGTTGGCGACGATGCGGCCGAGCAGATAGGTGCCCCCGGCGAGGATCGCGAACGCGAGCACCGCCGCGCCGGCGTTGGTCCCGACATGCGGCGCCAGCGCGTGCGACAGGCCCGTGTGGAACATCTTGAGCATGAACACGACGAGGATCAGCGCGATCACCGACAGCACTTCGGTGACGAACCCGCGCAGCCCGCCGAGCACGGCGCTGCCGCCGACGAACAGCAGGACGACGATGTCGAGTGCGGTGAGGCCCATGCGCCCTCGGCTAGCCGCGCCCGAGCATATGATCAACCAGCGCGCCGAGCGTCTTGAACCCGGTCAGCCGCAACCCGCCGTCGTCGCGGGTCATCGCGGCGGGGACCAGCGCGCGTTCGAAGCCGAGCTTGCCGGCCTCCTTGAGCCGCAGCGCGCCGTGCGCAACGGGGCGGACCTCACCCGACAGCGCGACCTCGCCGAACGCCACTGCGTCGGCCGGCACCGCTCGCTCGGATAGCGCCGAGACCAACGCCGCCGCCACCGCGAGATCCGCCGCGGGGTCCTGCACGCGGTAGCCGCCGGCGATGTTGAGATAGACTTCGGCCGAGGAGAAACTGAGCCCGCAGCGCGCTTCGAGCACCGCGAGAATCATCGCCAGCCGGCCCGAATCCCAGCCGACCACCGCGCGCCTGGGCGTCGCCCCGCTCGCCAGCCGCACCACCAGCGCCTGAATCTCGACCAGCACCGGCCGCGTGCCTTCCAGCGCTGGAAACACCGTCGCACCGGTCACCCCCTCGTCGCGGTGGGTGAGGAACAGCGCCGACGGATTCGCCACCTCGCTCAACCCGCCGGTCTCCATCGAGAACACGCCGATCTCGTCGGTGCCGCCGAAGCGGTTCTTGATCGCGCGCAGGATGCGATATTGGTGGCTGCGCTCGCCCTCGAACGACAACACGGTGTCGACCATGTGCTCGAGCACGCGCGGTCCCGCGATCGCGCCGTCCTTGGTGACGTGGCCGACCAGCACCAGCGCGGTGCCGCGCTCCTTGGCGAAGCGGATCAGCTCCTGCGCCGAGGCTCGGACCTGGCTGACCGTGCCGGGCGCGCCCTCGATCAGGTCCGAATGCATCGTCTGGATCGAATCGATGACGAGCAGCGCAGGCGGCGTCCCCTGCCCCAGCGTCGTCAAGATATCGCGCACCGAGGTCGCCGCGGCGAGCTGCACCGGCGCGTTGCCGAGCCCGAGCCGCCGCGCGCGCAGCCGCACCTGATCCGCCGCTTCTTCCCCGGAAACATAGGCGACCCCGCGCCCCGCCAGCGCTAGTCGTGCGGCCGCCTGGAGCAGCAGCGTCGATTTGCCGATCCCCGGATCGCCGCCGATCAGCGTCGCCGACCCCTCGACCAGCCCGCCGCCGAGCGCTCGATCAAGCTCGGCGATCCCGGTCGCCATCCGCTCGGGCAGCGCCACTTCGGCATCGAGCCCGACCAGCGCCAGCGCGCGCCCGCCGCCCTGCAGATTATGCTTGGCGGCAAACGGCGTGACGACCGCGCCGGCCTCCTCGACCAGCGTGTTCCATTCGCTGCAATCGGCGCACTGCCCCGCCCAGCGATGGCTGACCGAGCCGCACGATTGGCAGACGTAACGCTTCTGGGGCTTGGCCATCGCCACTATCTAGCAGCGCAGGAACACAATGGGAACATGCCACGCGTCACAACTCACCGCAGGCACGCGCCGAGCCCGTCGCGCCGCACCACGCCCGCGCGGGCGGCGATCATGTTGCCATAGCGCCGGGTGAAGCCGTGCGGATCGATCGCGCCGCGCTTCTTGGGCAAGGGCAGGATCGCTGCGATACGCGCCGCCTCGGTCGCGGAAAGGTGCGTCGCGTCATGCCCGAAATAGCGCATCGCCCCGGCATTGGCGCCATAGGTGCCGATCCCCGTCTCGGCGACGTTGAGATAGACTTCCATGATCCGCTTCTTGCCCCAGATCGCCTCGATCAGCACCGTGAACCACGCCTCGAACGCCTTGCGGACATAGCCGCCATCCTGGATCAGGAAGACGTTCTTCGCCGTCTGCTGGCTGATCGTCGAGCCGCCGCGGATATGCCCCCCACGCTCGTTATGCGCCGCCGCCTTGGCGATCGCCGCGAAATCGAAGCCGTGGTGCGAGCAGAATCGCGAATCTTCGCCGGCCATCGCCGCGCGCGCCATGTCCGGGTCCATCTCCGACAGCGGCATCCAGTCCTTGTGAATGCCCCGCCCGTCGAGCGCGTTGCCGAGCATGGTGAACGTCACCGGCGGCGGCACGAAGCGATAGATCGCCACCCACGCGATCGAGATCAGCACGAACCAGAGCGCGATCTTGATCGCGAGCCGAAACAGGCGCGCCGGCAATGGCCGCTTGGTAGTAGGGCGCTTGGCGGGGCGAGGAATGAGGGCCATCGCGCTCGCTTCAATCACATTCGGCCGCGTAACGAAAGCGCCCTATAGCCTCAGCCCGAACCTCGGCCCGATCCACGTCAGCGCCGCGTAGAGCAGGATCGTCAGCGCGCAGCCGAGCGCCAGGCTGACCCAGAACGACAGCCCGTTCCGCAATAATGCCGGTATGACGAGAAACATCGGCAGCGATGGCAGCACGTACCAGAAGGTCGCCGAGGCGTGCGCCGCCATATTCTCGGCATCGGGCTTCTCGGCCCACAGCCACATCATCCCCAGCACCGACACGAGCGGCAGCGACGCGATCAGCGCGCCGAAGCCCGGATAGCGCTTGGCCAGCGTGGAGGCGATCGCGATCAGCACGCCCGAAATCAGCGCCTTGAGCGCGAGGAACATCGTGTGAGCCCGCCTTAAAGCGTCGCGCCGATCGCGCGCGCGGCGTCGTCGGGATTTTCGGCCTGCGTGATCGGCCGGCCGACGACGATGATCGACGCGCCGGCGTCGAGCGCCTCGCGCGGGGTGACGACGCGCTTCTGATCACCGACCGCGCCGTTCGCCGGGCGCACGCCGGGCACGACGAAGAACCCCTTGGGCCACATCGCGTGCGCCGCTTTCACCTCGGTGCCCGAGCAGACGATACCGTCGACGCCGGCCTTCATCGCCAGTTCGGTCAAATGCAGCACCTGATCGTGCGCGTCGCGCTCGACGCCGATCGCCTTCAGATCGCGGCCGTCGAGACTGGTCAGCGTCGTCACCGCGACGACCTTGGTGCCCGTCGGCGCCGCGGCCTTGGCATCCTCGAGCATCGCGCGGCCCCCTGCCGCGTGGACGGTCAGGATCGCCGGTTCGATCGGGCACAGCGCCTGGATCGCCTTGGCGACGGTATTGGGAATGTCGTGGAGCTTGAGGTCGAGGAAGATCGGTAGCCCGAGCGACGCCATTTCCATCACGCCGTGGCGGCCATTGCCCATGAAGAATTCGAGGCCGAGCTTGATCCCGCCGACATGGTGGCGAACCCGCGTCGCCAGCGCCTTCGCGGTTTCCAGCGTCGGCGTGTCGAGCGCGACATAGACGCGCCCCGTCATGCCGACCCCGGCGGCATCGCCGCAGGCTCGGCGACCGGCGTCTCCGGCGACGCGGTCGGCGCCATCGCCGCGGCGCGCAGCTCGGTGATCGTGCGGTCCGACGCTATCAGCCGACTGCGCAGCCGCCACCGCACCGCATGGTGGAACAGCAGGGTCGGCACCAGCCCGAGCAGGAACATCACCAGCATCAGCAGCGGCAGGTTGATGTCGGCGATCAGCCCGCCCCACAGCTTGATCGGCACCGTCGTCCAATTGGCGAAAGCGAACACGACGAGCAGCACCGCGAGCAAAAACCAGAACAGGCCCTTCAGGAATGGCATCAGGCGCCTCGCTGGTGTCGTGGTGGCATGACAGGCCCGAGCCTATTACGGTCGGCACGGTTTGGCCAGAGGGGCGATGCGCCGCGGCGCCTCGCCCGTCCGAAGCCGCTTATTGCGCCGTCGCCGGCTCCTGCCGGTCGGTGCCGAGCGCCTTGTTGAGCCACAAGGCGATCAACGTCACCGCCGCGCCCGACAGCAGATAGCCGCCCGCCGCCATCACCCCGAAATGCGCTGCGAGCCACAAGGCGGCGAGCGGCGCGAAGCCGGCGCCGATCAGCCAGGCGATGTCCGACGTGATTGCCGAGCCGGTATAGCGCGACAGGCTCGGGAAGTTCGACGCGACGACGCCCGACGACTGCCCGAAGGAGAAACCAAGGATGGTGAAGCCGAGCACCATGAACACGATCTCGCCCATGTCGCCGGCATCGAGCAGCTGCGGCGCAAAGCCGCTGAACGCCGCGATCACCGCCGCCCCGACGCCAAGCAGCGAACGCCGCCCGACATGGTCGGCAAGATAGCCGGAAGCGACGATGCCTGCGATCAGGAACAGCGAGGCGACTGCTTCGATGACCAGGAAATGCGAGATACGCTGCTGCGTGAACAGCATGATCCACGACAGCGGGAACACGGTGACCATGTGAAACAGCGCGAAGCTCGCCAGCGGCGCGAGCGCGCCGATGATGATGTTGTGCCCTTCCTTCTCGAGCGTCGGCAGCACCGGCGAGGGCTGCAGATCCTTGCGCTCGAACAGGGTCGTGAAATCGGGCGTCGAGACGAGGCGGAGACGCGCGAATAGCGCCACCACGTTGATCGCGAACGCGCAGAAGAACGGGAAGCGCCAGCCCCACGCCATGAAATCGGCGTCCGACAGGCCAAGCACGAAATAGGCGAACAGCCCGCTCGCCACGATCAGGCCGAGCGGCGCGCCAAGCTGCGGGACCATCGCGTACCAGCCTCGGCGATTCGCCGGCGCGTTCATCGCCAGCAGCGACGCGAGACCGTCCCAGGCGCCGCCCAGCGCCAAGCCCTGCAGGATGCGGAACACCGCGAGCAGAATCCAGGAGGCGCTGCCGACGCTCTGATAGCTCGGCAGGAACGCCACGGACACCGTCGCGATGCCGAGCAGGAACAACGCGATCGTCAGCTTCACGCCGCGCCCGTAATTGCGGTCGACGGCCATGAAGATCAGCGACCCCAGCGGCCGCGCGACGAACGCCAGCGAGAAGATCGCGAACGAATAAAGCGTCCCCGTCAGCCGATCGACATAGGGGAAGCAATAAGCCGGAAACACCAGCACCGAGGCGATCGCATAAACGAAGAAGTCGAAGAATTCGGATGTCCGGCCGATGATCACGCCGATCGCGATTTCGCCGGGCGCGACATGCGTGTCGCGCGTGTTGATCACCCGCGCATCGCGCTCGGCCTCGCCCGATCCCGCTGCGGTCCCTGCACTCATGGTCGATTCGACTCCTCGTCTCGCGCTCGGCGACACATTGCCATATAGTCCGCCGCGCCGGCATTCGCCAACGCCGACGCGTGCGCCCTTTTGCACATGCGAGAGGGTTAGACAAACTGTCCTATGGGAATTTTGAAAAAAGGCGCTTATGGGGGCCGCATGATCCCGACCCGATTTGCCCAATTCTCGCGGAATCGCGTGATTCGTGCTGGTATTTTAGCTGCTGCCATCGGCCTGCTTGGCGGATGCCAGGCAGTCGTACTGCAGCCGTCCGGCGATGTTGCGGCGCAGCAGCGCGACCTGCTGGTCGCGGCGACTCTGCTGATGTTGCTGATCATCGTCCCGGTGATGATCCTCACCGTCATCGTCGCCTGGCGCTACCGCGCGTCGAACGATGAGGCGACCTATCTGCCCGATTGGGATCACTCGACGGGGCTCGAGCTCGTCATCTGGGCGGCCCCGCTCCTGATCATCATCTGCCTCGGGGCGATCACCTGGCTCGGCAGCCACACGCTCGATCCTTATCGCCAGATTTCGCGCATCGATTCGAACCGCGCAATCGCTGCGAACACGCAGCCGCTCGAAGTCGACGTCGTCGCGATGGACTGGAAGTGGCTGTTCTTCTACCCGCAATATGGCGTCGCCACGGTCAACCAGCTCGCGCTTCCAGTCGATCGCCCGGTCGATTTCAAGATCACCGCGACCTCGGTGATGAACAGCTTTTACGTCCCCGCGCTGGCCGGTCAGATCTACGCGATGCCGGGGATGCAGACGCAGCTCCACGCCGTGATCAACAAGCCTGGCACGTTCGACGGCTTCTCGGCGAATTACAGCGGCGCAGGCTTCGCCGGCATGCACTTCAAGACGCTCGGTCTCGACGCCGCCGGGTTCGACGCCTGGATCGGCAAGGTTCGCGGCAGCGGCCTGCAGCTCAGCGACGCCAATTACCTGAAGCTCGAAAAGCCCAGCGAGAACGTCAAGCCGATGGCCTTCTCGGGCTTCGCCTCGGGGCTTTACGACCGCATCCTCAACATGTGCACGCATCCCGGTGAGACGTGCATGGCCGCGACGATGAAGGCCGACATGGCGAAGGACATGCGCGGTCAGGGCATGCCTGGCATGGAGCAGGCCGCGCCGCCGGCGGTCGACAACACCGCGCCGGGCAACGCCCGCGACACCAAGGGCGCGCTGTTCAAGTCGCCGCAGGAAAAGGGCGAAGGCAAGTCGATCGACGTACCCCCCGCTCCCGGCACGCCGGGCAGCGCCAAGGGCGGCGATCAGAAAAACCGGGACATGTCGTGACGCCCGCCAGCCGCCGCCACCTGACCGCATCGAACCGATAGACCGGAAGCCATGACCAACTCGTCAGACCTAGCCAAGATCATCTTCGGGCGCCTCAGCCTCGATTCGATCCCCTATCACGAGCCGATCCTGATCGGCACGTTCGCGGGCGTCGCGATCGGCGGCACCGCGTTGCTCGTGCTCATCACCTATTTCAAATGGTGGGGCTATCTCTGGAAGGAATGGTTCACCAGCGTCGACCACAAGCGGATCGGCGTGATGTACATCGTGCTGGCGATCGTCATGCTGCTGCGCGGCTTCACCGACGCGCTGATGATGCGCGCGCAGCAGGCGATGTCGTTCGGCGATAATCAGGGCTTCCTGCCGGCGCACCATTACGACCAGGTGTTCACCGCGCACGGCGTGATCATGATCTTCTTCGTCGCGATGCCGATGGTCATCGGGTTGATGAACATCGTCGTGCCGTTGCAGATCGGTGCGCGCGACGTCGCCTTCCCGTTCCTCAACAATTTCAGCTTCTGGATGACCGTCTCGGGCGTCGCGCTGACGATGGCATCGCTGTTCATCGGCGAATATGCGCGCACCGGCTGGCTCGCCTTCGCACCGCTCAGCGAGACGACCTACAGCCCGGATGTCGGTGTCGATTACTGGATCTGGGGGCTTCAGATAGCGGGTATCGGCACCTTGCTGTCAGGCGTCAATTTCGTCGCGACGATCGTCAAGATGCGTGCGCCCGGCATGACGATGATGAAGCTGCCGGTATTCACCTGGACCGCGCTCGTCACCAACGTGCTGATCGTCGCCGCCTTCCCGATCCTGACGGCGGTGCTGGTGATGCTGACGCTCGACCGGTATCTGGGCTTCCACTTCTTCACGAACACGCTGGGCGGCAACCCGATGATGTACGTGAACTTGATCTGGATCTGGGGCCATCCGGAGGTCTACATCCTGATCCTGCCGGCGTTCGGCATCTTCTCCGAAGTCGTGCCGACCTTCACCGGCAAGCGTCTGTTCGGCTATACCTCGATGGTCTACGCGACGATCGTCATCGCGATCCTGTCGTACCTCGTCTGGCTCCACCACTTCTTCACGATGGGTTCGGGCGCGAGCGTGAATGCGTTCTTCGGCATCACGACGATGATCATCTCGATCCCGACCGGCGCGAAGATCTTCAACTGGCTGTTCACGATGTACCGCGGCCGCATCCGGTACGAGCTGCCGATGATGTGGACGGTCGCGTTCATGCTGACCTTCGTGATCGGCGGCATGACGGGCGTGATGCTCGCGGTGCCGCCGGCCGATTTCGTGCTGCACAATTCGCTGTTCCTGATCGCGCACTTCCACAACGTGATCATCGGCGGCGTGCTGTTCGGCGTGTTCGCGGGCATCAACTACTGGTTCCCCAAGGCGTTCGGCTTCACGCTCGATCGCACCTGGGGCGTGCGCTCTTTCTGGCTGTGGGTGGTCGGCTTCTGGTTCGCCTTCGCGCCGCTCTACCTGCTCGGCCTGATGGGCGCGACGCGCCGCCTGCGCCATTTCGACGATCCGACCTGGCAGCCCTTCTTCATCGTCGCCGCGTTCGGCGCGCTGCTCATCGCCGGCGGCATCGCCTGCATGCTGATGCAGTTCTTCGTCTCCATCCGTGATCGCGAGAAATTGAAGGACACGACCGGTGATCCGTGGCACGGCCGCAGCCTCGAATGGTCGACCTCGTCGCCGCCGCCCAAGTACAATTTCGCGTTCACCCCGGTCGTCCACGATCTCGACGCGTGGTGGGACATGAAGGCGCGCGGTTCGGAGCGTCCGACCGACGGCTTTCACCCGATCCACATGCCGAAGAACACCGCGACCGGTGTGGTGCTCGGCGGGTTGATGACGGCGTTCGGCTTCGCGATGATCTGGTACATCTGGTGGCTCGCCGCTATCTCGTTCGTCGCGACGATCGGCTACACGATCTTCCACACCTTCAACTACGACCGCGACTATTACATTCCGGCCGATGAAGTCGCCCGGGTGGAGGATGAGCGCACGCGCCTCCTCGCAGCGGCGCAGGGGTAAGCGACATGACGACGCAAGCGATCACCGCCGCCGACGGCGCGCCCACCTTCTACGTCACCGAGGAGGAGCACCACCCCGAGGGCGGCAGCACGATGTTCGGCTTCTGGCTGTACCTGATGAGCGACTGCCTCATCTTTGCAGCGCTATTCGCGACCTATGGCGTGCTCGGCCATTCCTATGCCGGCGGGCCTTCGGGCAAGGACATCTTCGAACTGCCGCTGGTCGCCGTTAACACCGCGATGCTGCTGTTCTCGTCGATCACCTACGGCTTCGCGATGCTGGCGATGGAGCGCGGCAGCAAGGGTCAGACGCTGATCTGGATGGCGATCACCTGGCTGTTCGGCGCGGCGTTCATCGGCATCGAAATGCACGAATTCTCCGGCCTGATCGCCGAGGGCCACGGGCCGTGGAATAGCGGTTTCCTGACCGCCTTCTTCAGCCTGGTCGGCACCCACGGCCTCCACGTGACCTCCGGCCTGATCTGGATGATCGTGCTGATGGTGCAGACCGCGCGCAAGGGCCTAATCCCGGCCAACAAGCGCCGGCTGATGTGCTTGTCGATGTTCTGGCACTTCCTCGACGTCGTGTGGATCGGCGTCTTCACCTTCGTCTATCTGATGGGAGTGCTCTGATGAGCGTCGACGCCCCCGCCCCGCACCACGGCAACCCGACCGATCACGGTCACGGCCATCACGATGCCGAGGGTCACGGCACGATGAAGGGCTATGTCACCGGCTTCGTGCTGTCGGTGATCCTCACCGCCGTGCCGTTCTGGCTGGTGATGGATCACGTCATCGCCAGCCCGGGCTGGACCGCCGCGACGATCCTGCTGTTCGCCGCGGTGCAGATCTTCGTCCACATGGTCTACTTCCTGCACATGAACACGCGCTCGGAAGGCGGCTGGTCGATGATGGCGCTGATCTTCACGCTGGTGATGGTGATCATCACGCTCGCTGGCTCGATCTGGGTTATGTATCACCTCAACGTCAACATGATGCCGATGACCGCGGCGATGGCGGCCGACCAGACCTGATCATGGCCGAGCACGAGACGGGCGGCCGGTCGGCGTCTAAGTTCGTCCTGCTGCTCGCTTTGTGCGCGGTCGCCTTCGCCGGGTTCGTCTGGCTCGGCGTCTGGCAGGTCCACCGGCGGACGTGGAAGCTCGCGTTGATTGAGCACGTCAATGCCCGCGTCCACGCCGCGCCGGCTCCCGCCCCCGGCCCC
Organism: Sphingomonas sp.; assembly: GCA_051954635.1. Taxonomy (GTDB): domain Bacteria; phylum Pseudomonadota; class Alphaproteobacteria; order Sphingomonadales; family Sphingomonadaceae; genus Sphingomonas. The sequence goes on from JBQCHO010000170.1 coordinate 17,567, forward strand.
GCCGCGTGGCGCGGGATCACCGCCAACAAGGACGCCTATCGGCACGTTGCGGTCACCGGCCGTTACGAGAACGATCGCGAGACGCTGGTCCAGGCCAATACCGAGCTCGGTCCGGGCTTCTGGGTGCTGACCCCGTTCGAGACGACGCGCGGCTTCACCGTCCTGATCAATCGCGGCTTTGTTTCAACCGATCACCGCGCACCGGCGACGCGCGCCGACGGCCAGATCGCCGACATCACCGCCGTCACCGGCCTGCTCCGCGTCACCGAACCAGGCGGCGCATTCCTCCGCCACAACGCCCCCGCCGCCGGCCGCTGGTATTCGCGCGACGTCGCCGCGATCGCCAAGGCGCGCGGGCTTGGCACGATAGCGCCCTATTTCATTGACGCCGATGCCGCGCGCCTCCCCGCCGAGGCGCCAGTCGGCGGCCTCACTGTCGTCCATTTCCGCAACGCCCACCTGCAATATGCGCTGACCTGGTTCGCCCTGGCGCTGTTGACGCTCGTCGGCGCGGTGATCCTCATCCGCGATCGAGCGCGCCGGTAGTAACGTATCAGCACCCTCGGCAAAGGGTAGCGCAACCCGCCCGCCGATGGCACAACCGCCCGATGCGCCGCCTCTCCGCCTTGCTCCTCGCCGCCCTCGCGCTCGCCGGATGCGATCGGCGCGGCAGCGACGGGCCCGTCGTGGTGAGCGCGATCGGCGGCCCGCCGCGCATCGTCTCCCCGGCGGCGCTCACCGACGACCTCCCATCGCGCCTGCTCGTCGCCGCGACCGCGCAAGGCCTCGTCCGGCTCGATGCCGCGGGCCAGGTCGAGCCCGGCCTCGCCGCGCGCTGGACAGTGCTCGACGACGGCCTCAGCTACATCTTCCGCCTCGACGACGCGGTGTGGAGCGACGGCAAGCCGGTCACCAGCGAGCAGGTCGTCACGATCCTGCGCCGCGCGCTGAAGGATCGCACCGACAACCCCGCCGCCCCCTGGCTGACCGCAATCGACGAGGTCGTCGCGATGACTCCCGAGGTGATCGAAATCCACCTCGATCGCCCGCGCCCCGATCTGCTGCGCCGCCTCGCGCAACCCGAGCTCGCCTTGTTCCGCATGAACCCCCCGGGCGGCGCCGGGCCGCTCCGCATCGTCGACCGCAGTACCGACACCGCGCTGCTCCGTCCGATCCCCGATGACGCCGGCGATCCTGACGCGAGCGATGCCAAACCCGATCCGCGGAACGATGTCGAGCTGATCGGCGAACGCGCGGCACGCGCGATCGTCCGCTTTGCCGATCATCGTTCGGACGTCGTCACCGGGGGAACGATCGCCGATTGGCCGCTTGTCGCCGGAGTCGATATTCCGGCGAGCAGCATCCACCGCGATCCTGCCCAGGGGCTGTTCGGACTGGCCATCGTCAACCGGACCGGCTTCCTCACCGATCCCACCGGTCGCGCCGCCGTCGCCGCGGCGATCGACCGCCAGGGGATGACGGCGGCGCTCGCCCCCGATTGGTCAGTCGAGGAAAGCGTGCTTCCCGATCAGCTCGATTCGGCCGCCGCGCCGACTGCGCCGGGCTGGGCCAACGGATCGGTCGATCAGCGCCGGGCGGCCGCACGCATCCTGACCGCCTCATGGCGTGCGACGCATCCCGATCCGCTGACGCTGCGCATTGCGCTTCCCGCCGGCCCCGGCGGCACGCTGCTCTACGGCTGGATCGGCGCGGCCTTGCGCGCGATCGGCATCGAGCCGCAGCGCGTGGCGATTGGTGCAGAGACCGACCTGCGCCTGATCGACCGCGTCTCGCCTTACGACACCGCGCGCTGGTACCTCGCCACCGCCTGCGCGCCGTGCGGCGACGAGGCGCAGGCGGCAATCGAGGCAGCGCGCACCGCCCCGACCTCGGCCGCGCGCGCCACCGCGATCGCACAAGCCGATGCCACGCTGACCGCCGATGTCGCCTTCATTCCCCTCGCGACGCCGCTGCGCTGGTCGCTCGTCGCGCCGGGTATGGACGAGTGGCAGGCCAACCCACGCGCATGGCATCCATTGAACGCGCTGCGCAGCCCCACCAAATAAGCGCCATGGTCGACACAACCTCTTCCGCGGCTACCGGGCGTTTTGCCGCGCTCGGCCGCGATCCCGCCGCCGTTCGTCAGCGTCTCGAAGCGCTCGAGCACGTTCTCGAAGGCCTCGTCCGCATTCCGGGCACCAACCGCAAGGTTGGGCTCGACGTGATCCTCGATCTTGTGCCGATCGCCGGCGACACGATCGCCGCCGGGCTTGGCGCATGGCTTGTCTGGGAAGCGCGCAACGCCGGCATGTCGAAATGGCAGATGTCGCGGATGATGGGCAATGTCGGATTCGACTGGCTGCTCGGTCTGATCCCCTGGGTCGGCGCGATCCCCGACTTCTTCTTCCGCTCGAACACCCGCAACCTGCGGATGATCAAGCGGCACTTGGACCGGCACCATCCGAGCACCGCGGTGATCGAGGGCTAGCGTACCCCGCGCCAGATCTTGAGACGCGCGGTCGGCTTCAATCCACCCTGGAAACTCGGGCACCGCCGATAGCGGTAGCCCTTGTCGAGGCACACCCACACCTCTTCGAGCCAACCCTGCCGATTCGCCGTCACGCGCATCATGTCGGCGCGCATCCCCGGATTGGCGCGCGCCACTGCCGCGGCGAACTGCCCCGCGGTCAGCGCCTTGCGCCGGGACAGCGCGTTCATGTCGGGATAGCGCAACCGCGCGTAGAGCTTGCGCGACCGCGCCAGAAACGTCGCCGGCGAATCGCTCGTGCAGGTCCCGTGCTTGGCCCATTCATGCTGCGTCAGTTGCACAGACGGATTGGCGCACAGATGTTGCGCGATCACCGGCTTGGGCAGCAGCGTCGTCGCGCGGCAATATTGCGGCCAGGTCTTGCTGACGCCGTCGGGCCACAGCCCGTGCAGCGTGAACCCGAAGCGGTTGCCGCTCGCGCATTCGAACTTGGAGTCGGGCCGACGCGCGTTGGCATGGCAAAATTGCGGCGCCCAGCGCACCGCGAGCGTATAGCCGCCGATCGGCAGCACGCGCTTCGGCTCGCTCGCGCTCGGCAATTCGGGCCGCGGCGTCGGAATCGTCTGCGGGATCGCGCATTGATAGGCCTGCGCGTGCGCTACGCCCGGTATCGTCATCACCAGCGCCGCCCCGATCATCCGTGCCCGCATCTTCGCATCCCCCTTGCTCGATCGCCGCATTGGATCAGGCTTCCACTTGAAAATCCAGCCCGATATCCGCCGCCGGTGCCGATTGCGTCAGCCGCCCGACGCTGACGAAAGTCACCCCCGTCTCGGCGATTGCGCGGATCGTCTCGAGCGTGACGCCGCCCGAGGCTTCTGTCGGCACCCGCCCGCCGACCAGCGTCACCGCCCCGCGCAAGGTCGCCGGCTCCATATTATCGAGCAGCAGATGCGTCGCACCTGCCGCCAGCGCCGGCTCGATCTGGTCGATATGGTCGACCTCGACGATGATCGAAGCGATGCCGGCATCGCGCGCGCGTCGTACCGCCTCGCCGACCGAGCCGGCGACCGCGACATGATTGTCCTTGATCATCGCCGCATCCCACAGCCCCATGCGGTGATTGGTCGCCCCACCCATCCGCGTCGCGTACTTCTCGAGCACGCGCAGCCCCGGAATCGTCTTCCTGGTATCAAGCAACGTGGCGCCGGTGCCCGCAATGCGATCGACATAGCTGCGCGTCAGCGTCGCGATGCCCGACAGATGCTGGATCGTGTTGAGCGCCGATCGCTCCGCCGTCAGCATCGCCCGCGCCTTGCCGGAAAGCCGCATCAGCGCCGTCCCCGGCGAAACCTGATCACCGTCCGTAACCAGCATCTCGATGTCGACCTCGGGATCGAGCTCGCGGAAAAACCCGGCCGCGCGGTCGAGCCCCGCGACCGTGATCGCATCGCGGCTCGCCATCACGCCGGTGAACCGCGCTTCGGCCGGGATCACCGCGGCGGAGGTGATGTCGCCGGGCTCGCCAAGGTCCTCGGCCAGCGTAGCGGCGATGAAGGCGGCGCGGTCGAACCGCGGGTCGATGCTATCCATCCACCGTCGTTAGCCGATCGCCCGCGGCTTGCGAACCTCGCTCGCGCCGCTGCACGCGCACGGCGGCGACGATCAGCAGCGTCACGATAATCGCGATTGTATCGGTCGCCCAATCGAGGATGTCGCAATCGCGGTGGATAAACGGGATCGACTGCGCCACCTCGATCATCGCACCGAGGAACGACAGCCGTTCGCCGATCCGCGCCAACCGCGCGTCGGGGAATCCGCCCGCCGCGAGCAGCGACAGCACGACGAACGCCAGCGAATGTTCGAATTTGTCGCCGAGCGAATCGATCGGCAGATGCGGCGGCTGCGGCAACAACGCCAGCACCACCGCCAACAGGATGCCCATCCCCAACAGGACTCGGCAGATACGCGTTACGCTTGTCATGGCGCGGCTATAACCGCATCGTCGCGCAATCGCGAGCCAGCGCTTGGCTCGTGCGATTGCCTGTTCCAAATCGGCGGCGGCTGTGCAAACGGCCCGTTGTCACAAAACTTCCACAAAGGACTCGCCGTCATTCGTCAGGTCGCCGCCCTGCCTTACCGTATCGAAGCCGATGGCCGCGCGCAGGTAATGCTGATCACCTCGCGTGAGCAGCGCCGCTGGGTCGTGCCAAAGGGCAACACGATCGCCAGCCTCAACCTTCACGAGGCAGCCGCGCACGAAGCGTTCGAGGAAGCCGGCGTCTCGGGCATCCCCTGCCCCACCGCGATCGGCGAATATCGTTATTTGAAGCGCCGCCGTGACGGCACCACGCGCAACGTCACCGTCGCGGTATTCCCGCTCGCCTTCCAGCGCCAGGCCGACGAATGGCCCGAGCAGGAGGAGCGCGAGACGCGCTGGTTCCCGCTCGCCGAGGCCGCCGCCGCGGTCGACGAACCCGAACTGAAAACCCTCATTGCAAATTTCCGCGTGCCGCCGACGCTGCCGGGCCTTGCCCAGCGCGTCATGCCGACCACGCAGGGAACCAACCGGGAGAGACTGCCGATGATGCGCTGGTTCCAGTCGCTGATGCCCCAGCAGGGCCGCTTCTTCGACCTGTTCGAGGCGCATGCCGCCACCCTCGTCGCCGGCGCGGAAGCATTGGCGCTGCTGCTTCAGGGCGGCAGCTCGATGCAGGAGAATATCGCCGAGATCATCCGCCGCGAGCACCAGGCCGACGATATCACGCGCGAAGTGCTGGGCGATGTCCGCCGCATCTTCGTCACCCCGTTCGACCGCTCGGCGATCACCGATCTGATTGCCACGATGGACGACGCGATCGACGAGATGAACGGCACCGCCAAGTCGATCCAGCTCTACGAACTGTCCGACTTCTCGCCCGAGATGCGCGACATGAGCGGCATCGTGGTCGAGGCCGCACGCGTCACAGCCGAGGCGATCCCGCTGCTGCGCCACTTGAACGAGAACGCCGCGCGGCTGCACGAACTCACCGCGCGTCTGATCCAGCTCGAAGGCCATGCCGACGACATCCACGCCGCCGGCCTCAAGGCGCTGTTCAAGGCGACGCCGAAGGACGATGCGATGAAGTTCATCATCGGCCAGGAAGTCTATCGCCATCTCGAAAAGATCGTCGACAAGTTCGAGGACATCGCCAACGAGGTCCAGGGCCTCGTGATCGATCACGCCTGAGGCGAGCGCGGATTATGACCCTCGCCTTCCCGCTGCTCGTCGCGTTGGTCGCGGTCGCACTGGCGTTCGACTTTCTCAACGGCCTGCACGACGCCGCCAATTCGATCGCGACGGTCGTCTCGACCCGCGTCCTCAAACCGCATTATGCGGTCGCATGGGCAGCGTTCTTCAACTTCGTCGCGTTCCTCGTCTTCGGCCTCCACGTCGCCAACACGGTTGGGGCCGGGATCATCAGTGCCGACACGATCGACGCATCGGTGGTGTTCGGCGCGCTGATGGGCGCGATCAGCTGGAACATCATCACCTGGATCCTCGGCTTGCCGACCTCGAGCAGCCACGCGCTGATCGGTGGCCTTGTCGGCGCCGGCGTCGCCAAGGCCGGGCTGTCGCCGATCGTGTGGGGCGGCGTGATCAAGACGGTTGTCTGGATAGTGCTGTCGCCCGCGGTCGGCATGTTGCTGTCATTGCTGATGGTGCTGGTCGTCTCGTGGACCAGCCTCAGGCTCACCCCGCTGCAAGTCGACAGCCGTTTCCGCCGCGTGCAGTTGTTCTCCGCCGCGCTCTATTCGCTCGGGCACGGCGGCAACGATGCGCAGAAGACGATGGGGATCATCGCCGTCCTGCTCTATTCGCAAGGGCTGCTGACCGGCGGTTTCCATGTCCCCTTGTGGGTGATCCTCGCCTGCCAGACGGCGATGGCGCTCGGCACGCTCGCCGGCGGCTGGCGGATCGTCCACACGATGGGCTCGAAGATCACGCGGCTCACCCCGCCGCAGGGCGTGTGCGCCGAAACCGGCGGCGCAATCACGCTGTTCATGGCGACGTTTCTCGGCATCCCCGTGTCGACGACGCACACCATCACCGGCGCGATCGTCGGCGTCGGCGCGGCGCGGCGGCTGTCGGCGGTGCGCTGGAACGTCGCGTCGAGCATCGTCGTCGCCTGGCTGGTGACGATGCCTGCCGCAGCGATCATCGGCGCGCTGTTCTACGGCCTGACGCGGCTGGTCTGACCGCTCAGCGGCAGGTGTCGCCGCTCCCCGCGTCGAGATCGAGGCAGCGCCCGTCCATCGTCGGGCCGGCGAGCGGGAGGTGGATCAGCCCGGCGAGCGTCGGGGCGATGTCCACCGTCTCGACCGACAGCGGCTGCTCGAACGCCGTCATCCCCTTGCGCCAGAACAGGATCGGCACCCGGCGATCGTAATCCCAGAAGCTGCCATGCGTCGCGACATAGCCTCGCCCAGGCGTGTCGATCGGCGACACCCGCGGCTTCAGCGCCACCACCAGATCACCGGAGCGCGGGCGATAGAAACTTGCCTTGGCGCGCATGATCAGCGGCCAGGTTTCGGGCGGCCCGCTCGGCTCGGGCGAGGCGGCGATCTCGTCGGCGGTGAACACCGCGGCGACGTCGGGATTGGCGGCGATTTCGGCCTTCGCCGCCTTGATCACGGCATCGTGCAGCGCCGGCGTCACCGACGGATCGACGTAAAAATTGTCCTCCGAATATC
>JBQCHO010000171.1:0-34299 GCA_051954635.1 Sphingomonas sp.
TTCGACGTGAACGTGAAGGGTCTCCACGTCGGCACGCGCGCCGCGCTTCCCCATCTGAGCGACGGCGGCCGCATCATCCTGATCGGCAGCGTGTCGGGCGAACTCGCCTTTCCGTCGACCGCGACGTACAGCGCCACCAAGGCCGCGGTAGCCGCCCTCGCGCGCGGCTGGGCGAAGGATCTCGCTGCTCGCAACATCTTGGTCAACACGGTTCAGCCTGGGCCGATCGACACCGACCTCAATCCCGCCGATGGCGAGCTCGCGCAACAGATGACGGCGTTCATCCCGCTCGGCCGATACGGAACGGTCGACGAGATTTCCGGCGCGGTGGCGTTCCTCGCCGGCCCTGATGCCAGCTACATCACCGGCACGACACTCAACATCGACGGCGGCGCAGCCGCGTAAGGCGCCGGGCGGCCTTGCTGACGATCAGCAAGGCCGCCTGGAGGTTCACCGCATCATGGGGCTCGGGCTGGCGGCCCCGACAGCTGATCACAGCTCGCATCTCCAAACCGCTGAATAAAATACCGCAGCGCTCTTGAAATCGACCGGGAGGGGAATATCTGCCAAAGCAATAATTGCCGAGGCAAGTATCTATGGCCGACTACTATAGCCTGGAATCTTTCTCTCCGCGGGTGTCGTTGGGATATCTGGTGCGCCGGATCAACAAGCTCAGCATTGCGCGGGTCGAGGCAGCGTTCGATGGTTGCGACATATCCTTCACGCAATGGGTCGTGCTGGCGCTGGTTTCGACCGAGGTGGCGACAACCTGCACCGAGCTTTCGCGCAACATGGATCACGACAAGGGCGCGCTGACCCGCGTTGTCGATCAGCTCGAAGAACGCGGCCTGGTTGCTCGACGCCGCGATGAAGAGGACCGGCGCGTCAGCAAATTGTCGGCGACCGCCGCAGGGCAAGCGATCGTTTCCGATCTCGCGATGCGCGTGATCGAGGTGTGGAACAATGTGCTGCGCGATTTCGACCGCCAGGAGGTTACCCGGCTCATCGAGATGCTGACCCGCTTGCTCGATCGGCTTGAGCTTGCCGATGCCGAGGCGGATCGCTGAGATGGCGCGCGTTTCGACCAAGAGCGCGATCCTCGGCGCGCTGTTGCTCGCCGGTTGTGCAATCCCCAACGAGCCCGTCGCGGTGTCGACCGTCGCCCCGCAGGCGCTGGGGCTTGGCGAGACTGCCGCACCGGCGGTCGCTGCGGACTGGTGGACGGCCCTCGGCGATCCGCAGCTCGACCGGATCATGATCGACGCGCTGAGCGGCAGCCCGACGCTGGAGTCAGCGATGGCACGCGTGCGCCTCGCCCAGAGTACGCTCACCGGCAGCGAAGCCGCCGGCAGGCCGCAGATCACCGGCGACGCCAGCGAGCAATTCCAGCGTCTGAGCAGCGTCTACATCATTCCGCCGCCTTATGGCGGCACGTTCCGCTGGGTCGGCCAGGCGCAGGCCAATCTAAGCTGGAACCTCGATTTCTGGGGCCGGCAGGCCGATCAGATCGCCCAGGCCCGGCATGGCGCCGAGGCAACGGCATTCGACTATGATGCCGCGCGGCTCGCGCTGACCGGAACGATCGCTCAGACCTATGTCGAACTTGCCCGCGCCGAGCGGCAGATCGCTCTGGCGCAATCGACGGTCGATCAGCGCAACCATGCTGTACAGCTCGCCGAGTTTCGCAAGACGAGCCAATTGTCGAGCGATATCGACGTCCGCGCCGCCGGCGCGCTGCTTGCCCAGGCGCGGCAGGCATTGATCGAGGCGCAGGGCCAGCGCGAAACGGTGATCCATGCGCTGGCGCTGCTGGCTGGACGCGGCGCGGATTATTACGGCACGGTCCAGCCGACCCGGCTGCGGCTCGATGCGATGCTGCCGCTACCGGCGACATTGCCTGCCGATCTGCTCGCGCGGCGGCCGGACATTTTGAGCGCCAAGGCGTCGATCGCCGCTGCCGCCGCGGGCCGACAGGTCGCCCGCAAGGCCTATTATCCCGACATCAATCTGCTCGGCCTCGCCGGTCTGCAGGCGCTCGGCATCGGCAATCTGTTTTCGAGCGACGCATCGACCTATGGCGCGGGCGCGGCCATCCACCTGCCGATTTTCGAGGGCGGCAAGCTCAAGGCCGATTATGCCGGCGCGACCGCGAAGGTCGATGCGGCGATCGCCGGCTATAACCAGGCCGTGCTCGGCGCGGTGCGCGAGACAGCCGACGCGCTGACCCGCGTGCGCACGCTTGGCGACGATCTCGCCCAGCAGCAGAACGCGGCGAACGGCCTGGCCGAGGTGCAGCGCCTCAACGCCGTGCGCGTCTCGACCGGGCTCGATTCGCGGCTCGACCTGATCGGGTCGGACGTGCGGCTGCTCGCCGCGCGGCAAGAAACCGTCAATCTCCAGGCCGACAAGGCCGTCGCCCAAATCCAGTTGCTGATCGCCGTCGGCGGCGGGTTCGCTCCCGCCGACGCGGCCAAGGTCGCCCAAACGAGGACCGCCCCATGACCGACATGACGCGAGACGATATCCGGGACGATGCCGAGACCGCTGCGCCCGCCGCGCCGCCCCGGACGAGCGCGCCCGTTGAGCGCGGCAATCCGCGCGCGCGCCGCAAGTGGCTGACGATCCTCGCCGCCGTCGTGGTGATCGCGATCGTCATCTACGCGATCTGGCGCCTGTTCTTTTCAACGCCGAGCGAGACGACCGATGACGCCTATGTCGGCGGCGACACCGTAACGATCACGGCGCGCGATCCCGGCACCGTTACCGCGCTTTACGCCGACGACACCGAACGGGTGCGCGCCGGTCAGCCGCTGGTCGACCTCGATCCCGCTACCGCCGATGTCGATCTCAGCGCCGCGGCCGCGCAGCTCGGCCAGGCGGTGCGCGGCGTGCGCGGCGATTTCTCCGCGGTTAGCGCCGCTGATGCCGAGGTCGCCAATGCGCAGGCCGATCTTGCGCGCGCCCGCAACGATCTTGCGCGCCGTCAGCAGGCGGCGAGCCAGGGCGCGGTGTCGGGCGAAGAGGTGTCGCACGCCGCCGATACGGTGAAGACCGCGACCGCCGCGCTCAACCTCGCCCAAAGCAAGCGGGCGCAGGCCGCGACGCAAGTGCAAGGCGCCGATGTGCGCAGCAACCCGGCGGTGCTCGCCGCGATCGCCAATTACAAGCGCATGGCGATCCGCCGCAGCCACATGCACATCACCGCCCCGGTCGATGGCACAATCGCCCAGCGCACCGTGCAGATCGGCCAGCAGATCGCCGCCGGCACGCCGCTGATGGCGGTGGTGCCGCTTCACCGCGTGTGGATCGACGCGAACTTCCGCGAGACGCAGCTTGCCGACCTGCGCGTCGGCCAGCCCGCGACGATCACCACCGACACCTATGGCGGCAAGGTCGTCTATCACGGCCATGTCGTCGGCCTCGGCGCGGGCAGCGGCAACGCCTTTGCGCTGCTGCCGCCGCAGAATGCCAGCGGCAACTGGATCAAGATCGTCCAGCGCGTGCCGGTGCGCGTTGCGCTCGACGCGAAGGAACTCGATCAGCACCCGCTGCGCATCGGCCTGTCGGTCGATGTCGATGTCGACACCTCGAACATTTCGGGGTCGCTGCTCGGCCGTCAGGCGCACCAGGCGTTCGCCACGCAGGCGAGCGACAGTCCCGACGTCGATGCCGACATCGCGCGCATCATCGCCGCCAACGCGGGACGCGGGCGGTGAGCGACGGTGCCCAAGCGCCGCTCGAAGGCGGGGCGCGCGCGCTGATCGCCTTCGCGCTGGCGCTCGGCACCTTCATGCAGGTGCTCGATTCGACCATCGCCAACGTCTCGCTGCCGACCATCGCCGGCAACCTGGGGGTCAGCGCCGATCAGGGAACCTGGGTGGTCACGTCGTTCGCCGTCGCCAACGGCGTCGCGGTGCCGCTCACAGGCTGGCTGATGGGCCGGTTCGGGGTGGTGCGCACCTTCGTCGTGTCGGTCGCGCTGTTCACGCTCGCCTCGTTTCTGTGCGGCATGGCGTGGAACCTCAATTCGCTGATCGCCTTCCGCGTCCTGCAGGGCGCGGTGTCGGGCCCGATGATTCCGGGCAGTCAGGCGCTGCTGATCGCGATCTTCCCGCCCGACAAAAGGTCGACCGCGCTCGGCGTCTGGTCGATGACGACGCTGATCGGGCCCGTCGCTGGGCCGATCCTCGGCGGCTACATTTCAGACAATTACCATTGGAGCTGGATTTTCCTGATCAACGTGCCGGTCGGCATCTTCTGCGCGCTGATGTGCTGGCGCGGGCTCAAGACGCGCGAGACGCCGACGCGCAAACTGCCGATCGATTCGATCGGCGTCGCGATGCTGGTGATCTGGGTCGGTGCGCTTCAGGTCGTGCTCGACAAGGGCAAGGACGCCGACTGGTTCAGCTCCACCTTTATCCTCGTCGCCGCCATCGTCGCCGCGGTCGTGTTCGTCGCATGGCTGATCTGGGAGCTGACCGATCGCCACCCCGCGGTCGACCTCATCATGTTCCGGCGGCGCAATTTCACGCTCGGGACGATTGCCTTCTGCCTCGGCTATGCGGTGTTCTTCGCCAACGTGCTGCTGATGCCGCTGTGGATGCAGACACAGCTCGGCTACACCGCGACCTGGGCAGGGCTGGTCGCGGCGCCGAGCGGGATGGTGGCGGTGGTGCTGACGCCGTTCGTCGCCCGATTGAGCGGGCGGATCGATGCGCGCATCCTGGCGACCGTGGCGTTCGTCGCGTTCGCGACCTCGTTCTTCATGCGCTCGCACTTCACGACCAATGCGAGCTTCTGGGTCTATACGATGCCGCTGCTCGTCCAGGGCGTCGCGATGAGCACCTTCTTCCTGGCGATGCTGACGATCCAGCTCGACGGCATCCCGCCCGAGCGCATCCCATCCGCGACCGGCATCTCGAACTTCGCGCGGATCACCTCGGGCAGCTTCGCCGCGTCGCTGATCACGACGATGTGGGATCGCCGCGAGGCGCTGCACCAGAGCCGGCTCGCCGATCATTTCACCGCCTATCAACCCCGCTACCGTGACGCGCTCGGTCAGCTCGAGGCGATGGGCGCGACCGCGCGGCAGGCTGCCGGCGCCATCACGCATCAGATGGTGCAGCAGGCGTATCTGCTGTCGGCCGACGATCTGTTCTGGCTGTCCGGATGGATCGCGCTCGCGATGATCGCGGTGGTCTGGTTCGCGCGCCGTCCGGCGGGGAGCGCGCAGCACGTCGCCGCCGATTGAGCAACAATCGCGTCCGTCATCGGGAACGGACAGCTTGATGCAGGAATGCATCTGCTGACCAATCCATTCGCCATGGAGGATCTTGCTCGACGAATTCGTGAGATTATCGGAGAATAATCGCTGTCGTCGGCAACGAGTCCCAGTATCTGCCCGTCAGGGATCAACTGAGGGAATCCTGGAAGCTACCGTCGCTTCAGCTTCATTCCTTGCGAGAGGCGATCCGCAGCATCTAGCCGTTCGGGCGCGTTTACAGCTTTCGCGTTCCGAGCCACTTCACTTTTTCGGGGTCGCGGTGATCGAAAAAGCTGCTGCTCTTCTGGTCGAGTGTCGCGATCGAGGCGAGATCGTCTTCACCGAGTTCGAAATCGAAAATCGCGAAATTTTCGGCCATGCGCTCCTTGTGGACTGACTTGGGTATGGCAACGATGCCGCACTGGTTCAGCCAGCGCAGGACCACCTGCGCGATGCTCTTGCCATGCTTCTGCCCGATCGATCCAAGGAGTTCATTGGAAAACAGGCCGTTCTTGCCTTCCGCGAACGGCCCCCACGCCTCGGCCTGGATCTCGTATTCGTCCAGAACTGCTTTGGCATCGCCCTGCTGGTGAAAGGGATGAATCTCGATCTGGTTGACCGCCGGCGCAATCTCGTTGTGTAGCACGAAATCCACCAGCCGGTCGGGATAGAAATTGCTGACGCCGATCGCACGAATACGACCGGCGCGGTGCAGTTCCTCCATCGCGCGCCAGGCGCCATACACGTCGCCATAAGGTTGATGGATCAGCCATAGATCGAGATAGTCGAGCTGGAGCTTGTCGAGTGATCGCTCGAAGGCGGCCTTCGCACGTTCGTAGCTTGCGTCCTCGATCCAGAGCTTGGTGGTGACGAACAGGTCACGGCGGTCGATGCCGTGGCTGCGGATCGCGCTGCCGACCGCTTCCTCGTTTCCATAGGATGTCGCGGTATCGAACAGTCGGTAACCGACGTCGATCGCGTCACGCACGCTGCGCTCGCATTCGGCGGGATCGGGGACTTGGAACACGCCGAAGCCGAGCATCGGCATCTCGACGCCGTTCGCGAGGGTGACCGTGGGCGTATTGCTGGTCATGATCCTATCCTTCTCGGTTCAAATTTGCTTCTCGGGTGCCTCGCGGCCGACCATTTCCAGTTGCTGCGGCGCATAGCGATCGCCCGCGGTTTGCAGACTGGAAGCACCATCGCTGATTTCGCGGACTTCGGTGTCGGTCAGCGCCACGGCAGCCGCGGCGATATTCTCCTCCAGGCGGTGCAGCTTGGTGGTGCCGGGGATGGGCACGATGTACGGTCGCTGTGCGAGCAGCCAGGCCAGCGCGATCTGTGCCGGCGTAGCGCCCTTGCCGTCGGCGACCTGCTTCAACACGTCGACAAAGGCCTGGTTCTTCTCCATCGCTTCCGGCGAGAAGCGCGGCACGCTGCTGCGGAAGTCGTTCGCCGGCAGCTTTGTGTCCTTGCTCATCGCCCCGGTAAGGAAGCCCTTGCCGAGTGGGCTATACGGCACGAAGCCAATTCCGAGCTCGTCGCAGGCGTCCAGAATGCCATTGCTCTCGGGCGCGCGCCACCAGAGCGAATATTCGTTCTGCAGCGCGGCGACCGGCTGGATCGCGTGCGCCCGGCGGAGCGTCTGCACGCCGGGCTCCGACATGCCGAAATGCTTCGCTTTGCCCTCGGCGATCAACGCCTTGACCGTGCCGGCTACGTCCTCGATCGGCACGTCGGGATCGACGCGGTGCTGATAGAGCAGGTCGATCGTCTCGATGCCGAGCCGTTTCAGCGAGCCTTCGACTGCCCGCCGTATATGCTCCGGCCGGCTGCTGACGCCGCGGTTCTCGCGCGTCTCGGGATCGATGTCGAAGCCGAACTTGGTCGCGATCACCACCTGGTCGCGGATCGGCCGTAACGCCTCGCCGACCACCTCTTCGTTGACGAACGGGCCATAGACCTCGGCGGTGTCGAAGAAGGTGACGCCGCGCTCGGCCGCGTCACGGATGAGCTTCACGCCGTCCGCGGTCGAAAGACTCGTCGCGTAGCTGAAGCTGATGCCCATGCAGCCAAGGCCGATGGAGGAAACATGAAGGCCGCTGCGGCCGAGTTCGCGATTCTGTATTTAGAGTCTCCGTCCAGTGTCGATCAGGCGGCTGGCGCTGACTTGGAGTCTGCCTCTGCGAAAGCCTGGCGCACGATGCCGATCGCGGTGCCCGCCGTCGGCCAGCCGGCATAAAATGCCAGATGGGTCACCATCTCGACGATCTCGTCACGAGTGACACCGTTTTCGAGCGCCTTGCCGAGATGGAAAGGCAGTTCGTTGACGCGGTAGAGCGAGATCAGGCTGGCGACCGTGGTCATGCTGCGGTCCCGCGCCGAGAGGCCAGGCCGGCGCCAGACGTCGTCGAACAGGATGGTATCGGTAATCTCGGTCAGCTTGGGCGCAATGTCGTCCCACGGTGCCCGCATCGGCTTGATCTTGTCGGTCATGGCTGCTCCTCGTCGCCAGCCATCTAGGCTTCCGCCGCCGGAACGATTAGACTGCACAATCGGGAAACGGCTTTGAGTCAGATTCAACAATGGCGCGCAAGGACTTCAACGACCTGCTGGCCTTCCGCGCCGTCGCGATAGAGAGAAGCTTCACCCGCGCCGCCGCGCGGCTCGGCGTCTCCACATCGGCGGTCAGCCACGCGCTGCGGGGGCTGGAGGAGCGGATCGGCATCCGCCTGCTGAACCGCACCACCCGGAGCGTGGTGCCGACCGAGGCTGGCGAGCGCCTGCTGACGACGGTATCGGCGCTGTTCGATGGCGTTGCGGCCGAGCTGGCGAGCTTGGGAGAGCTGAGGGACAGACCGGCCGGGACCATCCGCATCACGACGAGCGCGCATGCGGCCCGGACCATATTGGAGCCGGCGCTGCTTCCGCTCCTCGCCGCCTATCCCGAACTGAAGGTGGAATTGAGCGCCGAGGCCGGCTTCGTCGACATCGTCGCCGAACGCTTCGATGCCGGCGTCCGGCTGGGCGAAACGATCGCGCAGGACATGGTCGCCGTTCCGATCGGGCCGGACATGCGCATGGCGGCTGCGGCATCGCCGGACTATTTCGAGCGTCGTTCGATGCCCCGGACGCCTCATGACCTGAGCGATCACAATTGCATCAACCTGCGATTTCCGACCTATGGCGGGCTCTACGCCTGGGAGTTCGAGAAAGACGGCCGCGCGCTGAATGTCCGGGTGGACGGACAGCTGATCGTGAATGACACGGCTCTCGCACTTCAGGCGGCGATGGACGGTCTCGGCATTGCCTATATCACCGACGATCAGGTGCTCCCGCTGATCGAAGAAGGGCGTCTGGTCCGTTTGTTGGATGACTGGTGCCCCCCGTTCCCGGGCTACCACCTCTATTATCCTAGCCGCAGGCAGCACTCATTGGGTTTCGCGGCCGTCATCGAAGCGCTGCGCTATCGTAAGGACGCCTGACAAGCCGACGGCGGTTTCTTGAGTGTCGACATCCTGCTGGTACCTGACAATGGACGACAGCCGTCAGGCAAGCGCCCCAATCTCGCTCGTTAGCGGTGCCCTTCATAGAGACTAAAACGCGGCACCGCGCGTGAGAATTGAGCCCATTGTCGTCGTTTAGGATCGAGCGAAAAGACATTGCTGCGGGCGACGTTCCCGCCGCCTAGATGCCAGAGCGAGCCGAATCGAAGCTCGCGCGCATCAGCTCATGACGATCGTGGCTGTTGCGCATGTGCTGCGCGGCCGCGGCCCGTGCCGCGGCTTCATCTCCCCGCGTCACGGCGTCGAGAATGATTTGGTGGTCAGAAGCGATTTCTTCGATGTAACGCTTTCTCGACGTCGCATTAGGGCTGCGAAGATATTGCGTTCGCGGCGGCACCATCCTGATTCCGAGAAATGCGGTGAAGCGGGCAAAATAATCGTTACGTGTGGCGTCGGCGAGCGCGGCGTGGAAGGCAGTATCCGCTGCAACCGCGGCGTCGACCTCTTCGGACTCGACGAGTGCTACAATCGCACGTGCCATCGCATCCAAATCGGCCTGGTTGTGACGCGCCGCGGCCAGCCCGGCCATCTCAACCTCCAGCGGCGTGCGCATCTCGAGAAGGCGGTGAATGTCATCGATCTCGCGCAGCTCGTCGGCGGTAATCTGGAAAGCCGAGTAGCGAGCGCCCGGCGCGACAAAAGCACCAGAACCACGCCGGGATTCTAGCAACCCGCGCGCGGCTAACCGCGCGAATGCTTCGCGCACCACGGTGCGGCTGACACCAGCGCTTTCGACCATCGCCGCCTCAGTGGGAAAGCGCGCGCCGGGGGGCAGCTCGCCTGACCGGACGCGCCGATCGAGATCTTCGACCAGCGCATCGGCCAGCGCGCTTGCCTTGGTTTTCCTCGCCGCTCTGCCTGCTTCACTCATTGCTGCAGACTAGACCCAAAAGATCGGTTGGCGCAGTGGAAAATTGCGCACGATCTCGGGAACCGACGGATCGCCATCGAGCCGTCGCCAAAGATTAAGGTAAATGGGGCGGTCAAGCGCCAGCCCGGCAAACAATAAGCTCGGTTGGCGCACAGGTAGGTCGTCGAAATGCTCAACGTCATGCGCGAATGGCCAGCGCGCGCGATTGTCGATGAACGGCGCCATGAAGGCCACTGCGCCGGCAACACTGCTGCCGGCGGCGGTGCGATAGGTCCATAGCCCCGGCCGATACCGTGCCAGCAATTGAGTCGCGCCGGCAAGCAGGTCGAGATTGAACAGCGAATAATTGAACGGCTTGGTCCGCGCCAGTTCGAGCGGCTGGCGGCCGTAGGGCGTGATCTGGTGCGGGATGATCGTCGCGGTGAGCCGAGCCACCATCCTGCGGCACAATGCCGCGTCCCCGGTAAGATCGGCGAATGCAGCGACCTGAAGCAGCCAGGCGGTTCCGTGATTGTTGGTCGCTGCGCCCTCCTCGATGCCCGCCGGCGAGGTCGTCAGCCAATGTGTGTAATCGCGAAACCATTCGAGCACCCCGGCGCGCGTCGCGGTGTCGAGCGCGCCGGCGGCGATCAGCACCTTCGCGGCGCGCGCGACGTCGACCAGCTGCAGTGTATCGATTATCCCGATCGATCGGCCGGTGTTGCGGCCGATGATTGCCTGCGCATAACGCAGATCGGGATGCATTCGCGTGGCGGGCTCAACGAACCACGCGCGCAGGTGGGCAACGGCGGCGCGGGCGAAGCGGGGCTCGCCGCTCAGCGTCCAGGCGGCGGCAAGCATCGGCATTGCCACGCCGAAGGCAATCAGCGCGTCGCGATGGCCATCGAACTTGTCTGGATAGGATAGCCCGTCGCGGCGAATGTATGGGCCGCCGGGATGCGCCGGGTCGGGCCACCAATAATCGCCTTCGGAATAATAATCGTGCGCGCTTCCGGGACTGCGCGACGCGCGGACCGCGGTGATCGTGCGCGGCGGCGACCCGAGCAGGGCCGTGGCGCGGGGCAACACCCGTCGTCGCTCGACCGCGGCCAGATCGAACCGCGTGGTCGACATCGCCGGCCCACCGGCGGCAAGCACTCCAGCGGCAGCGAGTAGTGCGCGGCGATCAATCATTGTGTCGGGCCGGCGTAGATCAGCGCTTCGGGATCGGTGAGCGGCACCGCAGCGAACGCATCGGGCCAGGCGATTGCGGCGCGTGCAGCAAGTACGTCGAGCTCGCCACCGTCGGGACGCAACTCGGGATAGGGCCATGCGTCGAGCCGCCCCCGGTAGGTGGTGACGAACCGCGCCGCCTGTTTCAGGCTGCGCCCAGCTCGATCGTGAAAGTCCCAAAGATCATAGCCAAGGCAGTCGCCGATTGCCGCGACATCGAACGCCGGCAGCAGCGCATAGACCGAATAATGCAAGGAACGGGTGCGCGTCAGTTCCCGCGGCAGCGCGCCACTTGGCTCGATCTCGGTCAGGATGCGCCGCGCCGGAAAAGTCACGACCACCGAGCGCGCGATCTTGGGCTCGCCAGCGAACAGCGCGTAGTCGCTCAGCTGGGCGTCAAACCAAATGCCGTGGTTGTTCTTCGCCGCATCCTCCGCCTTGCCGATTGTACTCGATTGCATCCAACCAATATAGCGGCGGAACCATGCCTTAAGCTCGGCAAGCTCGGCGCTATTCAAATGATGCGACGGGCCGATCAAGCCGACGCCGTCGATCACCGCCTGGAAGGCATTGGTATCGAGCACCCCCTCGGCGCGGCCGTCGGTGCGGCCGGGAATCGACTGCGCGAACCGGACATTGGGGTTCATCGCCTTCGCGGGATCAAGGAACCAGGTACGAACCAGCGTCGCCGCCTTGGCCGCGTAGCGATCGTCGCCGCTGTAATAATAAGCGAGCGAGAGCGTTCGAACATCGTCGCCGAGCCGGCCGATCGCGGTACGATCGAACGCCGCGGTCGCGCGTGCCGGATTGAAGCGGCCGTCGCGCCGGATATAGGGCAAGCCGGTCTTGGTCTTTGGGTTCGGCCACCAATAGGGCGCCAGACTCATATAGTCATGTTTGTCGCCAGAGGGGGGCGTGGCGGTCTTGTCGGTCACCGAGCCCGGGCGATGGGCGAGCGCGGCATCGGCCTGCGCGATCAGCTGGGCATAGGCCCTGTCGAGACGCGCATCATGGCCGAGCGCCGCCTTGATCGACGCCAGCTGGTCGGGCCGCAGCAGAAAGGTTCGTCTCCCCCCGAAGGCCGCTGCATAACCTTCGGTGCCGCGGCACTGCGTCGCATGTTGCGGCAGTGACAAAGGTGCCGCCGCGGCTGGATTGGCCGCGGCGGCGAGGAGAGCAAGGACGGGGAGGATCACGCCTTGCAAACCCGCATCAAAGCTTCACTCGGAAGCCGAAATAATATTGCGTGCCACTGTTGGAGACTTCGGCGATGCTGTCGTAGCCGCCCTTGTAGAACACGTCCTTGGTGCCGGTAACGTTGAGCGCCTGCAGCTTGATCTGGACGTATTTGTTGAGATCGTACTGCGCCGACAGGTTGAGGTAGCCGCTGCCCTGCACCGACCGATTGGTGTTGCTGTTCGGCTTGAAGTAATTCGAGCGGTATCGATACAGCGCGCGTAGCGAGAGACCCCATTTTTCCCAGTAGAGCGAGCCGCTCGCGGTCCATTTCGACAGGCCGATCAGATTGGCCGGATCGAGATAGCCGGCCAGTTTCGAGGTATCGGGATATTCGAAATCGGCGAACGCGCGATTGGCGGCGAGCTGGACTCCGAACCCGTCGAGCGGCGATGGGAGGAAGGTGAACGCCGTATTGGCGTTGACTTCGACACCGTAAAGGTGCCGCGTCTCGCTGTCGTTGGTCGGCGCGACCGGATTGATCGTCACCGTATTGGTGACCGGCGTACCGCCGTCGGTGATCGTAGTGACGTCGACCTGGGTCGGACGCTCCACGGTCGCGTCGATCACCGTGCCCTTGGCCCATTTGTAATAGCCTGCGATCGACAGCAACGTATCGCGCGTCGGATAAAATTCGAGCGAAGCATCGGCATTCCACGCGCGCAGCGGCTTCAGGTTGGGATTGCCGGTGGTCGCGTTGAACACGAAATCGGTTGTGCCGGTTCCGGTCGACGGATTGAGATTGATGCCGGCGCCGAGGTCCTCGATCCCCGATCGCGCGATCGCGCGGTACCCGGCGAGCCGCAGCTTAACCTTCGACGACAGATCGAAGGCGATGTTCGCGCTTGGCAGCCAGTAGTGATAATGGCCTTTGCCGCCGACCTTGATCGGAACGCCGCTATCGTCGACGTCGACCACGTAATCGTCCGACACGGTATCGACGGTGATCACATATGGCAGTCGAAAGCCGATCGAATCGACCTTGGTATCGATATAGCGCAACCCGATATTGCCGCTGAACGGGATCGCGCCGCCGTCCGAACGGAACTGCGCCATCGCGTAGAGGGCAGTGATCCGTTCGCGGACGTCGATGTCGCTGGGATCGCGGCTGTCGGTCGGATAGGGCAACGTGTCGTCGCCGCCCGTGAACGTGCGGTACAGACATTCGTTATTGAATGTCGCCCATTGGTGGATGTTGCTGCCGGTACCGTCCATGTACGAGCTGGTGGTGAAAGGCGCGCGACAATTTTGATTTGCCTGGGCGATCAGATCGGCCGGCGCGACTCCGTTGACCGCGACCAACGTATTGAGATCATTATTAGCGGCGTTGTCATTGGTGCGGTGGTGGTCCGAATAGCGGCCGCCGAACTTCAGCGCCGTGAAAAAGCCGTCGAGGTCGTAGCTGCCGTCGATTCGGCCTGCCCAGATCTTGTCCCAGCGATCGGTGACGAAGCGATTGCGGGCATAGACCGAGTTTGGCGCCGTGGTGAGGAACAGCGACGGATCGGTGATGTCGAAATTGTCGAAATCGACCTCAGGCACGACGTCATGATCGTTATAGGTCAGCGTGTAGCCAACCCGACGTGACGAGCGCATCCGCGTGGCGCGTTGCGTCTCGGTGCGGTGCGAACCCGAATAGGAGCCGTCGGCGACCAGCGTCAGTCGGTCATTGTGCCAAGTGATCGTGCTGCCGCCGCCGAGATAGGTCTCGTCGCGCTCGCGCAGCTCGAGCTGGTCCTCGAGATTCGAATTGCCGCGATAACTGATCAACGCTCCCTTGGAGTAGCCGTTGTCGCCGGTGCCGATCAGCAGCGGCTGCACGCCGCGCAACCCTTCAGTGATCGCGAAGGTGTTGCGGTTTTCGGTGCTGCGACGCTTCGAATATTCGCCGTCGAAGGCGACTTCGAGCGTGTCAGACGGCTTCCATTGCACTGTCCCGATCGCGGCATCGCGCAACTCGTGCGTCTTCTGCGCGCGGAAGCTGCGCGACGAGGTGGTGTAATAAGTGTCGCCGACAGTTTCGCCGGTGCCCGAGCGCGGCGCATCCTCGAGTGCGCAGTTGACACTGGCGCCCGCGGCCTTCAGCGCCGCAGAACTGCCAATGATAAGCGTCGGATCGTCGGCCGCGGTGTTGCACGGCACGAACGCCGAATTGCCGTTGTAATAATCTTCCGGTGCAGTTGTGTCTTGCCGTTGGTAACCGAAACTGACGCCGATATCGCCAAGGCCGGAATGATATTGATCGGTGTAGGAGAAATTGGCTCGATAGCCGAGGCCATCATGTCCGATGACATCGTCATCCTTCGGCTGAAAATCGCCGCGCACCTCGAACGAGATGCGGCGCTTGCCGTAATCTAGCGGCTTAATCGACCGCAGATCGATGATGCCGCCGACGCCACCCTCGAGGAAGTCAGCCTCCTGCGACTTGTAGACTAGCACGCCGTTGACCAGCTCCGACGGGAATTGCTGAAACGCAACCGACCGGTCGGGTCCTGCGCTCGATACCTCACGACCATTGAAGGTCGCGAAGCTCAGCGTCGGGCCGAGTCCGCGCACGGAGATTTCGTTGGCATTGCCCTTAAACCGGTCGGCGGTGACGCCAGCGATCCGCTCGAGCGTGTCACCGACTGAATTGTCTGGCGAGGCACCGATTTCGTCGCTGACCAAACCATCGACGATCACGTCCGCGTTGCGCTTCAGGTTGATCGAGGTACGCTGCGTCGCGCGTTCGCCGGTGACGACGATGTCGGCGCCGGCCTGGGTATCCTCGGCGGCCGTCGCAACCGGATCGGCCGCCGTCGTTGGCACCTGCGCCTGCTCAGCATCGGCCTGCGGCGTTTTGTCCACCGCTGTCATTTCTGCTGACGAATAAGCGGACGTAGCAATGGTCGATTGCCCCTTGGCAAGCGCCGGACTCGCCAGCACTATTCCCATGCTCGCCGAAGCGGCCAACCAGGACCGCGTTGTCATCGTCCTCACCATGCGCTGCGCCACTGTCTTTTCCTCAATCCTGGAGTGGTTGCTTGAGAGCAGAGCCCGAAGGACCATTTCACCAGCCTCTACGAGAGAAGTCGGCTGGTGCATGGATCGTTCGAATGTCGATCTCGCCTAGAATTTCAAGCTGATGCCTGCAGTAACGCGGCGATCCGTGAGACCCTGGAAACACAAAACCGCGTTGTCATTGACGCAATACAGTTTCTGGTCACCGCGCAGCAGGTTGATTCCTTCGATACCGAAGTTGATGTTGCGAGTTAGATTGTAATTTATACTGGCATTGAGCTGGCCGCGGGCATGCGCAACGACTGGCAGGTTCCACCGGAACTCGTCATTTGTAACGTACTTAGAGCGCCATGTGTAACGGAGCCGGGCGTTGAGCCCGTATTTGTCGTAAAATAACGTCGCGTTATAGGAGAATTTCGAAAGGTCGGTCAGCGTGATTTTGCTTTTTAGCGATCCCGCCGGGAAGCCGAGGCCAGTATCGATATTTCGCGTCGTCAAGCCGGTATAGTAGGTATTCGCCGATCCACCCGCCTTTTGATAAGTGAAGTTGCCGATCACCCCGAACCCTGACGCGAAGCCGAGAGCGCTTTCATAAGCCGAAAGATCGTGTTGGAAGGCGATCTCGACACCTGTCTGGGTCGTCGTTCCGGCCACATTGAACGTTGACCCTAGCGGCGCACAAATGCCGTTCCCCGGCGTCTGGCTGTTGATATTTCGATTGGCGAGCGGATTGTAAACGCCGCCGCCCGGGCAGGCGGGATCGATCGAAAATTGGGGATTGCCGTTCACGAAGCCGATCGGCGTGGGATAATCTACGATCGGCGAGAACAGATTGGTGCGGCTTTTGTGGAAGAGGCCGAGGCTGATCAAGCTCGACGGCGCGAAATAATATTCGCCGGAAAGGTCGAACGACCATACCACCTCCGGCACCAAGTCGGGATTGCCGCCCTGCACGACCGCTTCGGCAGACGTTCCGAACGAACGTGACGTCGACAGGTCGTCGAAATTCGGCCGGCGGATATCGCGCGAAATCCCGGTGCGGATCAGCACGTTCCGAGCCGGCTTCACCACCATGTTGAATCGCGGCAATATGAACGAATACGAACTCTTTTGAGTCGACTGGCCGGTGATGACGCCGTTGGCGACATTGTTGCCGGTTGACACGAGGTTCGTCCGGAGCCAGCGAATTCCGAGATTGCCTCGCGAGCGCATGCCAAAAACGCTCATGTCGAGGTTGGTTTGGAAATAGGCCGCGTTGGTCGTTTCCTTGACGCTGAAATACCCGACAGCCGATTCGGTTGGCCCGGCCAGCAAAGGTACTTGCGGATATTGCGGGTTCGCCGCATTGCTCGCCGTAATGGCGTTGTTGAGCGATGACAGGACTTTGGATGGGTCGCGGAACGCCGTCCCGCCGTCGATGATTAGGAAATCCGGGAAATACAGCGCGCGCCCATCGGCCGCGTTAAAATTGTCTGGAGCGGCAGTCAGTATATCCGAAAAGAGGTCGCCGCTCGGGCGATTGAACCGGCCGCCAGCGCCAGTCGAGTTGTTGGTGAAGCTAATATTGTTTGAAACGATGTTATTGACCGCAGTGGTCTGGTTCCATCGATAGCCGAAGTCGATCGACGGGACGAGCGTGTTCAAGCCCGACGTGTCGTAGTGGAAATCGAGGCGCGCGGCCTTTTCCTTATTATCGGCCGAGCTATTGCCCTGTGCGACCTGATTTAGCTTGTAATTGACCGGATCAAGTAACTCATCGCGCGTCGGCGCGTCAGCGCTGGCCTGGTCGATGCCGAAGGTCAGACCATGACGGAGGTCAAATTCCAAGGGCACGCCGTTGTCCAAGCTCCCCGATCCGAACACCGGTTGGGGACCGTGCGGATTGATGAAATCCAGCGTGGTCGAGAAATTGGGATTGTGCGTTTTCGACGTCGAGAGCGCGGCTTCGGCGCGGACGCGCAGTTTCTCGCCGCTCCATTCGGTACCGGCATCGAACACCCGGCTGTGCGTGACCCGCGAACCCGTGTCACTTGATGTGCGAAGATTGCTGTCGATATTGCCGTTCGAATCCACGCCGATACCCAGCGTGCCAGTAACGACTTCCTGCGCCGAGCCGAGATCGATCGGGCCATCGGGTCCGTCGAGTGTTCCTAGGTCGACCGTCTTAAACCCTGTGTTATCGGTCGAATCGATGACGCCCTTGTTCGATACCCCGGACAATTGCGCACGGTTGCTCTGCTGCGCGCGTTGCTGATTGTTGAGCGTCGCGTCGGCATAGAATTTCAGGTTATGCGCCGGCTTCCATTCGAGCGAACCGGTCGCATTGTAGGTCTTGTACTGGTACCGCGTCGTCCCCTGGTTGAAATACTGGATTTGGAAGAACGGGAAAGTCTGGGAGCTTGGGCCCGTGCCTGGCAGGTTGAGATTGTCGCGATCACCCCGCGGCTCGAATTCTGCTACGTCCTGGCGGGCGTAGCTCCCACTTACCGCAATACCGATTTGACCGAGCCCGGTGTCCCACCGGTCGGCAAGCGTGCCAGAGATTCTGGGCAGCGTGCTGCGCGCGAGATCGCTGTGCTCGAATTGTACTCGGCCGGCGATCAGCGGCTTTTTGAGGTCGAGCGGGCGGATCGTGCGCAGGTTGATCGTGCCCCCCACCGAGCCTTCGATCGTTTTTGCTTCCGGAACCTTGATCACTTCGACCGACGAGATCATCGACGCCGGCAAATCCTCGAAGCTGATGCCCGAGCGACCCGAGCCGGAACCGACCGTGGAGACCCCGTTGATTTCGGTACGATTCGCGTTGGTCCCGCGGATCTGAACGGCGGTGCCTACGCCTGCCGATCGCGTGATCTGTACGCCGGTGACATTTTCCAGCACTTCGGCAAGGTTCTGATCGGGCAGCTTTCCGATATCTTCAGCCCTGATGACTTCGATAAGGTTGTTGGCACCGCGTTTCTCGTCGAGCGCGCTCTGCAGCGAGGCGCGAATGCCGGTCACGACAATGTCGTTTGCGGGAGGCGAGTCTTGCACGTCGATGCCCGCATTGGTCGCGACCGGAGCTACGGGATCACGAGCATCCTGCGCGTAAGCCGGGCTGGCCACCAGTGCTGAGCTGCCCAGCAGGGCGGCAATAACATCGGCCTTACCAACGCCGAACGCACGATCCAGACTGCCTCTAAACATCCCCCGCCCTCCATTAGGTCAACGTTCGTCGCCGGCGATCGACCATCGCTCTATGTCTACCGTTGTCATTTCAACCGAAGAAGATTCCGACGCTGCGACACGCCTGTCTGTCCTGATGCAGATTGATCTAGGAGCCTCGTCCGTCGCCGACTGCCGGCGCTTGCGTACCTAACCTCCCAATAGACTCGCCGCCGGCAAGGCTTTGGCTGCTTCAGGTCTTCCCCTCTCAATGCCCTTGTAGGTTGTATGACAACATGGACTACGATGCGATGGCACCGGTGTCAACTCTCATTCGGGATGAAAATCTATTCGCCACTCAAGAACAATCGTAGCGCCGGCCGTTGCGTCATCGCGTTGGCAGGCGACAACAGTGCGGAAGGGACCGGTCGGCGCGCGATAGACCGGGCCCCCGAGATTAGCGGAACAAGTGCCATAACCTTTCGCGGTGAAACCCGTCACTTGCCCCGCGCGGAACTGGAAGGCTGCCGGGCCCTGTTTTTTTGACCCGCTGGAGAAATTGGCGAACTCGATATCGACCTTCGCGAGATCGACGCCAGGCTTGAGCGTGATGGTATCGCGCCGCACGATCTCGCCGGGCGTAAAGCGATAGCGCGTGACGATCGACGCGCGATCGTCTTTGACGGCGTCATCCTCGCCCATCCGATCGAGCGTGTCTTGATGCCAGGAGACGGTCACCGTCTTGCCCTGCCGGCTCGCCTCGACGTCTTTGAACCAGGCCAGTGGCATCAGCACGCTGCCATCGTCGAGCGTCAGTTGGGGCACCAGTTGCGGGAAGCTCGCATCTGCCGAGCCTTGCAGCATCCCAGCCGCGAACGGAATCGGGAAGTACGGATTGTGCATGTGCTGGCTGGCGGCGCCATTAATGACCGGCAGACCGATCACGGTATTGCCGTCGCGCACGGTGATCAGCGCGCGATCATAGGCGCCGCGCGCGAAGCGGGTGAGCGTGAAGCGCGGCAGCGTCCTGAGCCAATCGGCGAACTTGGGGTCGGGCTTGGCGTGTCGGAAACCTAGGTCGTTCCAGATCGCGTCGGTGTAAATGAATTGCCGCGCGAGACTGAGATTCTCTCCGAGAACGCGGTGCTTGCCTCGATAGGCGTCGGTGCGTCGGCCGTGATCCCACAGGTCAACCGAGCCCGTGACTGGATCGATCCAGAAATCGGCGTAGCGCGCCGCGATCCGCGACGAGAAGGCATAGGCCATCCGCTCCTCGGTCGGGGTGAGCACTTTGAAGTGCGCGGCTGCGGTCAGCACCTCGAGAAAGGCGGTATCACCGTACGCGCCGATCGAGCGGCCATATTCGAAGCCCTCGCCGTGCAGGTTGAAGCGCGGCAGCATGAGGTCGACCGAACGCCGCAGCCATTGCTTGACCTCCGGTGGTGGCGTCATGTCGGTCTCGATCAGTCGCTGCGCGATCTCGCCAATCAGCAGAACGCTGTAACGATCGAACCTGCCGTTTCCTTCGGTCTCGTCGGCGAAGCCATATTGTCCCGAATAGCGGCGATAGTGATCGAGCATGCGCTTGAACAAGGCGTCGCTGCCGCTCGCATCCTCCCACCCGAGCAGATAGCGCAACCGCGCGATCGAAAAGGCGACGCCGTAATAATTGTTGGGCAGATCGATCAGCGTCAGATCGGGGCGGACGAAGTGTCGCCAATCGAGCTGCTCGCGCAGCTTGACGAGCGTCGCGGGGCGCACCGCGCGCTCCAGCAGCCCGGCCTGCTTCAGCTTGTACAGCGCGGACATGTAATAGTAGATGCCCCAGCTGTGATTGTCGTCGTCGACCGTCATGTCGGCGATATCGGAGAAATCTTTCAATCGCAGCGGCAAGCGCGGATCGCCCTTGGGCAGATCGACGATGCGATAGGCCATGATCGCGGCGATCTTGCCGGGCAGGAACTTGTCGCCCGAATCGAACACCGGCACACCGTCGAGCGTGGTCTTGCGCCGGTCGCGGAGCAGCTTGCTAATCAGGCCCTCCACCTGCGGCATGATCCGCGTTTCGACCGTCTCGTCCATCGGCGGCGCGGTGACGTAGGTGCGGCCATGCGGCTGATCGTCGGACGGAGTGGTGGGCGCCGGCATCGCGCCGACGAGCAAGAGGGCGCCGAGCGGCGCGGCGATCAGGTGGGTGCGGGTCATTTTTGGTCCTGGCGCGTGAGGTCGTAAACGGCGCTGCCGGCGAGCAGCAGTGCGCCCGAGCCGTAGAATTGGCTGGAATCGGCCGCCGCGGTATCGGGTCGGTCACCGACCTGCTGCACCCAGCCGAGCATCCCGTCTGGCTGGATCGCGCGACCGAGCGCGCGCCAGCCGCGCGCGACGACCGGCTGATAGGTCGCGCGATCGATCACGCCCAGCGAAATGCCCTTGGCGAGGGCAAAGACGAACAAGGCGGTGCCGCTGCTTTCGGGCTGCGTGGCGGCCGAATCGAGCAACGAGGCGGACCAATAGCCATCGGCCTTCTGCAGGCCGGCGACGCGCGGCGCCATCTGGCGAAACAAATCGCGATAATAAACGCGCCGCGGGTCGTCCGGCTTGAGCGTATCGAGCACTCGCGCAAGCCCGGCGAGGACCCAGCCATTGCCGCGCGACCAGAACAGCTTGCGCCCCTGGTCGTCGCGGCGATCGAAGAAGCGGCTGTCGCGGAAGAACAGATGCTCCTGCTTGTCGTAGAGATAGGCGACGGTCGCGCGGAATTCTTGGTTGGCGAATCTCGCGTAGCGCGGATCGCCGGTCGCCTCGCTGAGGCCGAACAGCGTCGGTGGCGCCATGAACAATGCGTCACACCAGCACCAGCGGGTGGTGCAAGGGGCGTCACCGCGGCCGCTCGGACTGTCGATAAACGTCAGCGCATTGGTCGGACGGTGCGCGAGCAGATTAGCGTAATAGCGCTTCATCGGCGCCAGCGCAGCGCCGCCGCCGCCGTGGCGCGATGCCCAGAGCCAAGTGGCGCCGATCAGTTGGTCATCGGCGTGGAATGGGCGATCGCCAAGCCGCCAATGTTGTGCCGTGCCGACCTTCAGGATCGCGGCGCGATAGCGCGGGGCACGGTTTGCCAGCGCGGCCATCCCCACCCAGAAGGTCGCCTGCTGCCAATCGCGAGGGTTGAGCGCACTGGTGGTCGCGGCGGGCATGTGCGCAGTCGTGCCGATATGAGAGAGTTGCCAGTCAGCTACCCGCTCGGTGGTATGCAGGATCGCGGCTGCGCTGGGCAATGCCGGCGCCGGCGCCGGCGCCGAAGCGACCAGCGCTACGGCGTGGGTCAGAATCTTCAGCAGCATGCCGGGCGCGCCGGTTGAGAGCGTGATGTGGCTGCCGCCATGGGCAAAATAATCTTCATATCCCTCTCCCCGGACCGATCGTTGTCGACTATTCCACCGGTGTCACTGGTAATATCGACGCAAAGTTGTATGTCAACTTCGCCGGGCGATAAGGAATCGTCATCTGGGGGAAATGTTGTGCCGAAAATTACCGCCGCGAAGGTCATCATCACCTGTCCGGGGCGCAATTTCGTCACCTTGAAAGTCGAAACCGACGCCGGCGTCCACGGCGTTGGCGACGCGACGCTCAATGGCCGCGAGCTGGCGGTGGCGTCGTATCTCGCGGATCACGTCGTTCCCTGCCTGATTGGCCGCGACGCGCACCGCATCGAGGACATCTGGCAGTTCTTATACAAGGGCGCTTATTGGCGGCGCGGCCCCGTCACCATGGCAACGATCGCCGCGGTCGACACCGCGCTCTGGGACATCAAGGGCAAGATCGCCGGACTGCCTGTTTATCAATTGCTCGGTGGCGCCGCGCGCGAGGGCGTGATGGTCTATGGCCACGCCAACGGCAAGGATATCGAGGAAACGGTCGCCAACGCGGAGCATTACAAGTCGCTCGGCTATAAGGCGATCCGGTTGCAATCGGGCGTTCCCGGCCTCGCCTCGACCTACGGCGTGTCGAAGGACCGCTATTTCTACGAACCCGCCGATGCCGATCTGCCGACCGAGAATGTCTGGTCGACCGAGAAATATCTGCGCTCGGTACCGCCGCTGTTCGAGGCGGCGCGCGAGGCGTTGGGCTGGGACGTGCATCTGCTCCACGACATCCACCACCGCCTGACGCCGATCGAGGCGGCGCGGCTGGGCAGGGATCTCGAACCCTATCGCCCGTTCTGGTTGGAAGACGCGACCCCGGCCGAGAACCAGACCAATTTCCGCCTGATCCGACAGCACACCACCACCCCGCTCGCGGTCGGCGAGATCTTCAATACGGTGTGGGACGCCAAGGTGCTGATCGAGGAGCAACTGATCGACTATATCCGCGCCACCGTCGTCCATGCCGGCGGCATCAGCCATTTGCGCAAGCTGGCGAGCTTCGCCGATCTGCACAACGTCCGCACCGGTTGCCACGGCGCCACCGATCTGTCGCCGGTTTGCATGGCCGCGGCGCTCCATTTCGACCTCTCGGTGCCCAATTTCGGCGTCCAGGAATATATGCGCCACACAGAGCAAACCGACGCGGTGTTCCCGCATAACTACACGTTCAAAAACGGCATGATGCATCCCGGCGATGCGCCCGGGCTCGGCGTCGACATCGACGAGAACCTCGCCGCGAAATACGAATACGAACGCGCCTTCTTGCCGGTCAACCGGCTCGAAGACGGCACCATGTTCAACTGGTAAGCACCGAGGAGCGAACAATGATGCTACGCCTTGCCGGCGCGCTGCTGGCCATATCAGCGGCAGGGCCGCAGTCACATGTGCCGGTCAAGTCGACGCTGCCGCCGCCCTCGGCTGCCGAGCGCGTCAAGCGCGCCGAAGTGGTGTTCGCGCCCTACCGCTATGACGATCTCTTGTGGGAAAACGATCGCACGGCGCACCGCATCTACGGCGTCGCCCTAGAAGCCGCTGAGCCGCCGTCGAGCTCGGGCATCGACGCCTGGGGCAAGAGTGTCCGCTACCCCTTTGCCGACCGCCAGTTGCGCACCGGCGATCAGCATTCCGGCCACGGCGAGGGTCTCGACTTCTATAATGTCAACACCTCGCGCGGTGCCGGCGGGCTCGGGATCTGGCAGGACAACAAACTGTGGGTATCGCGCAATTACGCGAAGTACCGCATCCTTAAGAACGGCCCCGACGTCGCCTCGTTCGAGGTCAGCTACGATCCGTGGCCGGTCGGGGTCGACCGCAAGGTTTGGGAGACGCGTCGCTTCACACTCCCGGCCGGCACCAACTTCACGCGCATGGTTTCGACCATTTCGAGCGACAAGCCGGGGCCGCTGATCGTGGGCATCGGTATCGCTAAGCGCGCGACCGATCCGGTCAAGCTCGGCCAATTCGACGCCGACGCCAAGGCTGGCAAGTTCGTTTGGTGGAGCCCCGATGAACCGGGCAAGGGCGCGATGGGAGTTGCGCTCATGATTGATCCGCGTCAGATCGTAAAGGTCAGCGCCGATTTCGACGATTATCTTGTGCTGGTTAAGGTGACGCCCGGCAAACCGTTCGTCTATTATTCAGGAGCCGCGTGGAGCCAAGGGCTCGATATCCATTCGCGCGCTGACTGGCAGCGTTATGTTGCCGCGCAGAAGCCCGACTTCAGCCCCGCCGATGAAGGCGAATGACCGAATAGCGATGGCGGCTTTGGACGCCGCAATGGCTGGGACGTGATGAGGCATTAACCGCGATCCCGGATCGCCCGGCATATATTTGCGCCGATCCGAACGCGGAGCCGACTAGCGAGAGCAGCCACTCAAAAGGCTTAATTGCCCACCTTTCTTATCGTTTCGCGATCGCATGGTCGTCGATTGAAAATGTGGCGACCGGTCCGGACGCCGACTCTGGGACACGCAGCGGCGCGGCGTCAGGTCGCGTAATCACGACGATTCCATGGTTGGCATGGACCCGGACTAAGATCTGCCTCCACCACGGTTTATAGCGTCCCTCCCGCGGCCCGAATTGTACTGTCAAGTTGCCCGTCGGGTCAGCTGAGCAGCGCACCGTCTGGCGAAGGTAGTCGCCACGCTCGAACGCCATCGAGTGACCATCGTCGAGATAGATCGACCCATAGCAGTCAGGCCCTGGATATATGTCTAGTGTTAGTGGTCCACTAGGCGTCTCCGCGGTGCTCTGAACGAGCGGCTGGCGTGGCAGGATGGTGCCTGCGCGGACGAACACCGGCAAGCGATCGAGCGCTGGATGTTCGGTTAGCCGGATTGCCCCGCTCGCCAGCGCACTGGCCTGTTCGTTGGTCGGGCTGGCTGGCTCGCCGCTCGCAGTGGCGGTGACCGCCTGTCCGGTCCAATAATCGTACCATCCTCCCTTGGGCAGACAGACGTCATAGGCCTCGGGCGACTCCATCTTGGGCGGCGGCGCGATTAGCAGCGCGTGGCCGAGGGTAAAGTCCATCGACTGATCGCAGGTGCTGTCAGCGGCGTCGGGATAATCGTAGAAGACTGGGCGCATGAGCGGGTCGCCGGTGCGCGCATTGTGGTCGGCGAGTGCGTAAATGTAAGGGAGCAGCCGGTAGCGTTCTTCGACAAAACGTCGGCGGATCGCGAGCTGGTCAGGACCGTCGACCCAAGGTTCGGCGCGCGGCGTGCCCTTGGCTGCATGATTCCGAAAAATGGGTGTGAACGCGGCGATCTCGAACCAGCGCGTCAGCAGCTCCGGACTCGGCCCGCCGGTGAAGCCGCCGACATCGGCGCCGGCATAAGCGAAGCCTGACAGCCCAAGGTTTATGAGCTGGTGGACGGAGAGCTTGAGGTGATCCCAAGTGGATGAGTTGTCGCCGGTCCAGGTCACCGCATAGCGTTGCCCGCCGGCATAACTCGCGCGGGTCATCACGAAGCCGCGCTCGTTAGGGCGAAGCGCTTTGACGCCGTCATAGGTCGCGCGCGTATTCTGCATACCGAACACGTTGTGGATTTCGGCGTGGCTCGCATTGCGGGTCGCAAAGTCGTCGCCGGCGATGTGATGGACGGTATCGAGCGGCATCGTCATTGTCGGCGTCTCGAACACCGAGGGTTCGTTCATATCATTCCAGAAGCCGGCCACGCCGTCGTCGACGAACGTCTTGAAATTGGTTCCCCACCACGCGCGTGCCTTCGCGTCCGTGAAGTCGGGAAATACCGACGGCCCCGGCCAAACCTTGCCGACGAACACCGAGCCGTCGGGATTGTGGACGAAGGCGTTGACCTTGGTGCCGGTGTCGAAAGGCGTGTAACCTTGATTGGGTGCGTCGGCGACGTGGAGATCGGTGATCGTGACCAGCTTGATACCCAGCGTGTTCAGATCGCCGACCAGCTTCTTGAGATCGGGAAACGCCTGCGCGTTGGTGGTGAACGGGCGGTTGCGGTCCTGGAAATCGATATCGAGCCAGATCACATCGGTGGGGATGCGGTCCTCACGCAGCGTGTCCGCGATCTGCCGCGTCTCGTCGGCAGTCATGTAGCTATACCGCGACTGCTGATACCCAAGAGCCCATTGGGGCGGCAGCGGGGCCTTGCCGGTAAGATCGGTGTAGCGCAGCACCACGTCGCGGGTCGTGGGACCGGCGATGACATAATAATCGATGGGGCCGTCGGGCGCGCCCATGGTCAGGGTATCGGCGGCCTTGCGGCCGAAATCGAACCAAGTCCGCCAGCTATTGTCGAGCAGGATCCCGTAGCTGCCGCCGGCGCCGCCGGTGGCGACGAAGAAGGGAATCGACTTGTAAATCGGGTCGGTCGAGCTGTCGAAGCCATAGGAATCGGTGTTCCAGTCGACATAGCTTTTGCCCCGGCGGTCGAGCGTACCGCCGGTCTTGTCGCCAAGGCCGTAAATATGTTCGCCGATCGGTAGCCGCTTGTTCAGCGTGAACTTTGTGCCGTCGTGCGCAATTGGCGTGGCGGCATCGGCGGTTATCACCTTGCCGGCGGGGTCGGTGATAGTCAGCGCCAGCGTCTCAGGGTCGACATGGACCACGAGTGCGGCAGTGCGAAAGCCATCCGCAGTCACAATGACCGGTGCGCGACGGGCGCGCGCGTCATGCGGTACTGCCCAACTGGCATCCTCCGGAAACGCGCCATCTCGGGCGATGCGAACGCGGATGATCGCGTCGGTCAGCGCGGTGACTTGGAGCGTCGTTCCGCCCAGCCGCGCCTCGATTCCACCGCCTTGCTGCGTCAGCTGCGCGACCGGCGCGGGGTGCGCCGCGGCAGGGAAAGAGGCGCTCGCGAGCAAGGCGGCAGCCAACAGGTGACGTGTGATCTTATGCATTGCTTTCTGCTCCCAGCGCGCCCGATTGGCGGGATGATGGTGTCATGTTTTGAGTGCCGCGTTGCGGAGCCGCTGGCGCAGGGCATTGCGGAGCGGTGGAGTCAATGTGCCGAGCACGCCGCGGCGCGCCGCGGGCAAATGGGCGGCCCCCTCATCGGCGAAGACATGCGCGGCGAACATCGCTTGCCAATAAGCGCGCTCGCGCGGCGGGAGCGGCTTGAGCGCGAGCAGCGCCGTGAGAAAGGCGTCTTGCGGCTCGCCGACCCCGATGCTGCTGCCCCACCAATAATTGACCATCGCATTGTAACGGTCGCGCGACGTGACGTGGTGCCACCAGTAGCGCGGCATCAATAACGCATCGCCGGGCCCCAGTTCGGCGATGCGGGCAGTCGAAAGCGCCTCGGCGAAACGTGGGAAGCGGACGAGATCGGGCGCCTCGGGATCGACTAGCGATAGCGGCGGCGGATTTTCGAGCGGACCAATATAAAGATTGCCGACCTGCTCGGGCGGGAACAGCGTAAAGCGGCGGTGGCCGGCGATGACGCAAGCGAGATTGTGATCGCGATCGTTGTGAATCTGCGTTCTGACGGGCCCGCCGAGCCACAGCCTCGGTCGCGCCGATCCCGGTACCAGCGGCATTGGATTATCTGCGACGAAGCCAGGCATGTCAGTATCGAGTGGCAGAAGCTGGATTGCGATTGTGCCTGCGGCAGGATCTGCGGCGGCCCGAGCGATCCGATCGAGCGTCTCGACAAGCGGGCGGGTGCGTTTGGAGAAGCTGAACTCGCGCAGGTCGGCAGTATAGCCGAACTTACCGCCGCTCGATGGCGGTGCTTCAGTCATTGGCACGAGTGCGCCGCGATCATGGCGGCGGAGATAGCCGTCGAGCATTGCCGGCGACGAGCGTCCCGCCGCCAACGCCGGCCAGGTCGGGAACGCATCCGTAATCCGGACCGGCTCGCCGGCAGCCAGCAGCGCATCCACATCGGCGAATTGCGCCGCGACAGTCGCGACTGGCGGCAGCGCGTCGAGCCGATCGGCGCTCATGCCGTCCGTGCTCCCAATTTCTCAAGAAAGGCTTCGTGCGTCGGCTGCGCGCGCACTTTGTCGCCGACGAAACCGAGAATGCGGCGCAAGCCGTGCCGGACTGTGTCGGCCGGCACAGCGTCAAGCGCGGGTGGCCAGCTTTCGGGCGTCACCCCCAAGCCGATCAGCAGCGCGCGCCATTGGCCGTCGGTCAACGCGTCGTCGTCGACCGGCCCGATCGCACCGCGTGCTTCGAAAGTCGCTAGGCGATGCGTCAGGAACTCAGGCGTCGCCGTTCCCGAACGGCCGAGCACGTGAACCGCCGCCTGCACATCGCGCACGCGGTCGAACAGCGACTCCATAACCCGGTTATACTCGGCCCGTTCGGGCCCGGGCTCCCGGGTGGCTGGGAATAGTGCCAGAAGATGGACGATACCAAGCTGAACAATATGCAGATCGAAATCGAACAGCGGGTCGAGCGCGCAGGCGGCCGCGCCGATAGCGACGCAATTACCGGACCATGCGCGGCGGCGCCCCACTGTCACCGGTGAAACTAGCGCGTTGCTCAGAGCCGATCCCGCTGCGCGCGTCGCGGCAGCGAAGGCGTCGTTGTCGGATTGCTCGGCCGAGGCATAGCTATGAACGAAATGCGTCGCCGCCTGGCTGGCGTAAAGCGCTGTGTGACCATGGCCAGCGAGGCGCAGTTCGGCATAGGCCGGGATCATTGCGCCGCGCTCGGCTTGCGCTGTCAGTCGGCGGTCGATCGGCAGGAACGCCCGCCAATCCTCGCGCGCGGTCTCGATCAGCGCGCCCTTGTCGCCGCTGACATCGACGAACAGGTCGCCGGTGATAGTCTCACCATCGAGGATGATCGCTTGGATGTTGCCGGGCGCTGTACGCTCGATCTGTATCGCGCCGGCCTGTCGAACGGTGGCGCCGAAACGATCCGCCAGCCCCTTGAGCAGCCCGGCATAGCGAAGAGCGGGCAGATGATAGCCGTACTCGGTCCGCCCGAACGTCCCGGTCTCCGTGTCGGGCAATAACATTCGGCCGTGGCGAGCGGCCATTGCGGTCGGTGAGAAATCGTCGAGCGCTACGTCGAGACCGAAGCGGCGCGCCTTGAGCCACAGGCCAAAAAAGTCGTTGCCATCGATCGGCGTGCCGTACGCGCCGTGAGCAAGGAAGAACGGCGCGCGGCCGTGCGGCACTATGTTGAAGCCGAGGGAGAAGCCGCCGCCGGTGGTGCGGAGCAGTGTCGCCTCCTCGATCCCCAGCTTGCTGTGCAAGGCCTCGAGCGCCGGCCAGCCTTTATGGAGGGATGCAGGCGTCAGCTGCGATGGCAGTTCGATCACGGTCACGCTTACGCCGATCGGGCTCAGCGCCCGGGTGAGGACCGCGGCGGTCAGCCACAATGGTGCATCCCGGCCGACGATGACGATCCGGGACGGACGGTCGCTCACGCCGCAACACCTTCAGTGCCAGCGCAATAGCCACGGACGAAGTCGCGATGTGAAGGCATCGAGGCGACACTGAGGTCGATCCTGTCCTTGAAATCGGCGCACTGCGCGTCGACTGCATCGAGGTCGAATGCATCGGCAAGCGGATCGTAAGCGGCCGGTTCGACTCCCTGTCCGAACAGCACCGCGAGCCAACTGTCGCGTGAAAACAAGCCATGCCGATAATCGGGCGGCGTGCCGCGCGCGCGGAACAGCGCCATCTTGTGTGCGAGGCTGTCCGGCATAGCCATTGCGCGGCAATGGTCCCAGAGCGGCTCGCCAACGCGGGCGTTGGCGACGTAATGCAGAATTAGAAAATCGCGCACTCGGTCATATTGCAAGGCGGCCCGTCGATTGAACTCGGACGCAAGCCGCGGATCGATGACGCGCGAATGGGGCGCCGGCATCAGCACGATCAGATCGTCAATGGCAGCCTGGATCAGGTAGATACTGGTCGATTCGAGCGGTTCGAGAAATCCGCTGGCGAGCCCGATCGCGGCACAATTGGCTGCCCAAGCGACGTCGCGGCGGCCAGGAGAAAAGCGCAGCAGCCGGGGCTCGCCCTGCGGGCTACCCTCGAGACCGGTGAGCAGAGAATCATGCACATGCTCGTCGCTGGTGAATTCGCTCGAGAAAATATAGCCGTTCCCGATACGGTGCTGCAGCGGGATGCGCCATTGCCATCCGAGCGGCTTGGCAGTGGCGCGGGTGTATGGCGTCGGCGCAACGCCATCGGCATGGTTGCACGCCACCGCTATTGCGCGGTCGCACGGCAGCCAGTGGCGCCAGTCTTCCCAGCCCGCGCCGAGTGTCTTGCCGAGCAGCTGCGAGCGGAAACCCGAGCAATCGACGAACAGATCGCCAGCGACCAGTTCGCCGGACTGGAGGCGCAATGCGGCAATGGCTCCCTTCGCGTCGAGATCGACCGTCTCGACGAGTCCCTCGATGCGGCGCACGCCGCGCGCGACGGTCCAATCGCGCAGATAGTCGGCGTAGCGGCCTGAATCGAAATGGTAGGCATAGGCATAGGTCGACCGGATCGACGCCGGATCCTCGTTGGGGAATTCGAACTTGTCGCTGCGCGCCGCGGCGCATGCATAGGAATAGGCCGGAAACGGCGCTACGGCGCGGCCGGCAGCGCGCAATCGGAGCCAATGGTGCTCGAAGGCGACCCCGCCCCACGGCTCGCCATAGGCGCCAAATGGATGAAGGTAGCGATCCCCGCGGCGACGCCAGTCGCAAAACTCGATTCCGAGTTTGAAGGTGGCTCGGGTCGCGCGCATGAAATCGGCCTCGTCGAGCCCGAGCATGTCGTTGAACTGCTTGATATGGGGCAGCGTCGCCTCGCCCACGCCAACCGTGCCGATCGCATCCGATTCGATCAGAGTGACCGCATAATTGTTTGAATCTAAACGCCGGACAAGCGCCGCCGCGGTCATCCAACCGGCGGTCCCGCCACCAAGAATGACGATGCGAAAGCGCCGCTCTTCGACGGGGCCAGTGCTCATCGTCCCCTCTCGAAAAAATGCCGCGCCGCCGTCAGCGAACCGGCGGCGCGGCAGGGGAGGTATCGCATCAGAACTTGGCGCGTACGCCGAACTGGTAGCGACGATCCACCCGGCTCCAAGAGGAGTCCATATAGACCGGCTTGACACCCGGCGTTGCCGGCGAATCGCCAAATATTTCCTGCTGATAGACCGTCGTTGTGCCGAGCAGGTTCGTGCCGTCGATCGACAGTTCGAAATGGTCGTTCAGCGACCAGCGGATCGATCCGTCGAGGAAGCCCGCCGCCTTCTGGAACACCGGCAAGCCGATACAGCAATCGAGATTCTGGGTCAGATAACGCGAGCGCCAATTGTAGGCGAGACGTAGCGCGACCGGACCTTTCTCATAGAGACCGACGACGTTGAACGTGTGTTTTGAAATTCCGGCAAGGCGGTGCGAATCGATCACATTGCCGGTGCCGCCCGCAGCCGGCTGACCCGCGCCCTGCGCGCCGACGTCACCGCCCGAGCTGGCATTGAGCAGATTCGAGTTGTTGATGCCCGACTGTTTCACGAATGTGTAGTTGAGCTGTATACCGAGGCCATTCAGCAGGCCTGGCAGGAAGGTGAAGAAAGTCTGGTACGCCGCCTCGAAGCCATACAGCTTGCCAGCGCCGGCACTGTTGATCGGACCGTTGATCTGCACCGTCGCCGGCGCCGAACCATCGTTGGAGAACGTCCGGAACGACTGGCCATAGGAGATGAGATTGGTCAGTCGCTTGTAGAAGCCGTCGATCGTAAACGACGAACTGCGCCCCATGTAACGCTCGAACGAGAGATCGAACTGATCGGCGCTGATCGGCTTCAGTGCGGCGTTGCCGGCGTTGGCCTGGAACACGAAATTGTACCCGACCACGTTGGCCGGTGTGTGAGCGGCGTCGGGCGAGCTATAGACGACATAGGGCGAGTCCGGCCCGGTATTGTAGATCGGAGCGCCGATCTGGACATAATTGCGCAGGAAGCCGATGTCGGGCCGCGAGATCGCCTTCGAATAGGCGAAGCGGACAAAATCTTTCTGATCGAGACCGAACCGCACGTTGAAGCTGGGCAACCAATTGGTGAAGGTGTGGCGGTAGGTATTTGGAATGCCGCCACCAGCCGCAAACGCCCGGATATCGTCGGTTAGATAGCAGCTGGGATTGACCACCTGACCCGAACCGAGCGGCTGACCGCACGCGACCAGTCCGTTGAATACGTCTGCGGTCGGGAAGCCGACCTGGCCGTGACTGATCTCGGTAGTCTGCACGACGCGGACGCCGACATTGCCGACGACGTTGATGCTGCCGATCGACGCGTCGTCGCCACCGAAGTTGAGCATCGCGTACGCCGCTTTGGTGCGTTCGCGTAGATCCATGATTTCGGACGGCGTGAAGCAACCCTCCGTCGCTTCGGGTCGGTCGCAGATGGGCGTGTAGCCGGTGCCCATCGGCGAGTTGGTGAACTGCCCCGACAACCCCGCCATCAGCAATTTGTAATTGGTGAGGGCCCGACCGTTGACGAAGACCAGATCGCCATTGGGATAGACGTTGCCGTCGTACAGCCCGCCGATATTATACGGGCCGAACAGGTTCGCGCCATATCCCTGGAAATCGGGCCGCGGCGCGCAATTGGGATAGGAGTTTGACACGGGGTAAGGTGCCGGACTGTTATTATCGAGATTGAAGCCGGGGCCGTTGCAGAAGTAAGGCGCTGCGATCGGCGTCCAGTTGAAGGTCGAATAGCGCACGGTCTGATGACGATCGGCGTAGCGCACGCCTACCTTGAGGCTGTCGAGCCAACTGCCGCCGCCAAAATCATATTTAAGGTCGCCGCGGAAGGCGTTCTCGTCGGCGTCATTGTCCTCGACATGACCCTGAATGAAGGGAATCCAGTAATTGTGCGGGTTGGCGAGACCGCCAGCGGCGTAATTGGCATTGTCTCCGGGCAGCAGCGTGACTTGCGGCGTGCCATCCTTGTTGACGCTGTAATCATAATTGGCGGCCGATCCGGTCGCGATGAGAATATCGTTGTTGAAGGTCGACGCCTTGATGTGCTGCGCCTCGAGATTAAGATGCAGCCGGTCGGTCACGTCCCACTGGATCGTGCCAGAAATATCCTTGGTGCCTTCGCGGTGATCGAAATCGCGCGACTCGTTCTGAAAGAACATACCGTCACGCAATGTCGTGCAGGTGTCAGGGGCGGCGCAGTTGTTGATGAACGGAAGACCGGGGACTGCCGAGCCGGTATTGATTGCGTCTGCGGTGCTGCCCCATGAGCCCGCCCATGCGCCGTGCGGCTGGGTGATGATGCCTGATTCCAGCATGCCGTTGGCGCCGAACTGGAATGCCGGCGTGCCGTCGGCCGGGCCTAGGATCGTCGTCGCGCGCGGATTGTAGGCAGGCGTGCCGAAATAGGTGCCGTCAAGGATCGCATGACTGGCCCGCTCGAGCCAGGCATTGTGGTATTGTGAGTCGGTATATTGCACCGTCGCGTGGAGGGTGCCGGCGTCGTTCTCATATTGCCCGGCTAGCGTCAGGCCGTGACGGTGGCGATCGTAATCGACCTGTGAGTAGCGCACGCCGTCGGGCGCATAGGCCCAGCCCGAGCCGCCGAATGGATTGGCCGTGCACTGGGCGACGCCGTCCGAGATGATCGCCTTGCCGTCGGCGTCCTTCGCGCCGGCCGAGCAATAAGTATCGATCTTGTCCATGATCACGCTGTCAGTCTGCGTGACGACATGGCTCCAGGCGTAGTCGGCGAGCAAACCGAAGCGGCCGATGCCGGTGTCCCACGTATCGCTGATCAAGCCTGAGAATTCCGGCGTCCAGCGCTTAGCGCTGTCGCCGTAATCGGCTTTGACGTTGGCGGTCACGACCAGTCCCTTCTGGTCGAACGGCAGCCGGGTGCGCAGGTTGACCGTGCCGGCGATGCCGCCTTCGATCATTTCTGCGGTTTCGTTCTTATACGCATCGATGCCCGCAAGCAGCTCGGGCGAGATATCGTTGAAGTTGAGGCCCCGCGCGGAATCGGCTGAAAAGCTGTCGCGACCGTTGAATTCGGTCCGTACGAACGTCAGACCGCGGATCAGGACTTGGGTCGGTTCGCCTGAAGGGTGAGTGCTGTCGTCCGCCGCTTGCAAGCGGTTCACCGAAATACCAGGCACGCGTTGCAGCGCTTCTGCAGCAGACTTGTCGGGGAACGCGCCGATATCGGTCGCCGTCACCGAATCGACGAAGGTGGCGGCATTCTTCTTGATCGATTGCGCAGTCGCGAGCGCCTGGCGGACGCCGGTGACGATGATGTCGGACGAAGGGACCGTATCGTCCGCCTGGGCGCTATCGCTCGACGTCGCCGTCGGGCTCGTGCCGTCATCGGCAGTTTGCGCGAACGCCGGTGCGGCAATTCCGAGCGCAGCGAGAGCGAATACCGACGCTCCGCAGCGGAATCCGTGACGACGCCCCAAAACCATCCCCTTCATGGTCAATCCCCTCCTGTCCGCCCGTTTGCGAGCTGTGCACCAACAGACCGCGAATCAACGCGACTGTTATTTGCGTAAATTTGCGCAAAATGCGCAGATTGGCAAGGGGCTCCAGAGACACTCTGTACCTCACGAAAATAATTGGATTTTACTCTTGTTTCGGGATTGCAATCCCGAA
>JBQCHO010000172.1:0-5753 GCA_051954635.1 Sphingomonas sp.
CGGATGTCGGAGACGCCCTCGATGCGCTTGTCCTTTGCCGCCTCGGCGATCTTCTCGACGAGCCCCGATTTGCCGACCTGGTAAGGGATTTCGGTCAGCACGATCGAGCGGCGGTCGCCTCGGCCTTCCTCGATCACGTAGCGCGAGCGCATCATGATCGAGCCGCGGCCGGTGGTGTACGCGCTCCGGATGCCCGATTGGCCGAGGATGAAGCCGCCGGTGGGGAAGTCCGGACCCTTCACATGCTCCATCAAGGCTTCGGAGCTGATCGCCGGGTCGTCGATATAGGCCCGGCAGGCGGCAAGGACCTCGCCGAGGTTGTGCGGCGGGATGTTGGTCGCCATGCCGACCGCGATTCCGCCGGCGCCGTTGACCAGGAGGTTCGGAAAGCGGGCGGGGAGGACCTGCGGCTCGGATTCCGAGGCGTCATAATTGGGCGTGAAGTCGACCGTGTCGCGGTCGATGTCGCCGAGCAGGAAGTTGGCGACCTTCGCCAGCCGCGCCTCGGTGTAGCGCATCGACGCCGGGGGATCGGGGTCCATCGATCCGAAATTGCCCTGGCCGTCGATCAGCGGCACGCGCATCGACCAGTCCTGCGTCATGCGCGCCAAGGCGTCGTAGATCGCGGTGTCGCCGTGCGGGTGATATTTACCGATCACGTCACCGACGATGCGCGCCGATTTGCGATACGGCCGGTTGTAGACGAATCCGCTCTCGCTCGCAGAATAGAGGATGCGGCGGTGGACGGGCTTCAGGCCGTCGCGCACGTCGGGCAGCGCACGCGCCACGATCACGCTCATCGCGTAATCGAGGTAGCTGGTCTTCATCTCGTCGACGATCGAGATCGGGGTAATGTCCGAGGGGTCGGCGAGCAGGGTCTCGTCGGTCAAGATTTCACGCTTTCGGATGTGTGTTTCGGTAAGGTGACGGTTCTAGCGGGTGATGCCGCTCCTGTCCACGCGTGCGCGCGTACGCGCGCGAGGAGATCAGGGTTTGATCTCGGTGCCGTCCCAGGCGAACAATTTGCCGCTGTCGGCGGGTTTGAGGCCGTCGATCACGTCGAGCAATTGCACCGCCGCGCGATCGGGGGTGAAGAGCTGACCTGGCGCGACATTGCCCTGGAACGGCTTCGACAGCGCGGTATCGACCGTGCCTGGATGCAGGCCGACGACAATCGACCGCGCATTGTGCCGCCGTTGCTCGATCGCCAGTGTCGCGATCAGCTGATTGAGCGCCGCCTTCGCCGCGCGATAGCCGTACCAGCCGCCAAGGCGATTGTCCGCAATGCTGCCGACCCGCGCCGAGAGCGCGGCGAAGACGGGGGTGCCGGTCTTCGCCATGACCGGCAGGAAATGCTTGGCGACCAGCGCGGGGCCGATCGCATTGACCGCAAATTGGCGTGCGAGCCAGGCGGGATCGAGATCGCGCATCGCTTTTTCGGGCTGTCGGTCGCCATCGTGGAGCAGGCCGGTCGCGATGATGACGAGCGACGGGGCGGGGCCTGCCGACACCCGCTTGGCCGCCGCGGCGATGCTCGCCTCGTCATTGAGGTCGAGGTGATCGTCGCCGCTCGACGACCGCGCGAATCGCCACACGCGATCGTGCGCGCTCTCGTCCTCAATCGCGTCGGCTAGCGCGCCGCCGATCCCGCCCGAGGCGCCGATCACCACCGCGCCGGTCATGACCGCACGAAGCGCCAGTGATCGGCGGTGCTCTCGGCGGCGTCGAAAGCGTAGCCGGCGCTGTCGAAGCCCTTCATCGCGTCGATCGCGGTAATGCGGTGCTCGCACAGCCAGCGCGCCATCATCCCGCGCGCCTTCTTTGCGTGAAAGCTGACGAAGCGCGGGCCATCGGGGCCCGGCTCGTGGAAATCGACCTCGACGACGCGGATGCCGGCCGGCAGCCGCCCGTCGATCGCGTGCCAATATTCCTGGCTGGCGAGATTAAGAACGACGCCCGAACCCTCGGCCTCTACATCCTCGGCCAGCGCCTCAGCGATGCGGCCCTTCCACCAATTGTAGAGGTTCTTCTTCCGCGGCGCCCAGCGCGTCCCCATCTCGAGGCGATAGGGCCGAATCGCGTCGAGCGGCCGCAATAGGCCGTATAGCCCCGACAGCAGCCGCACATGATCCTGCGCGAACTCAACCGCCGGCTCGTCGAGCGACCGCGCCTCGAAGCCGGTGTAGACGTCGCCAGCGAACGCAAAGAGCGCCGGCCGCGTCGGCTGATCGGCGAATGTCTTGAAGCGTTCGTCATTGAGCTTGGCGAGCTTCGGCGAGATATTCATCAGCCCACCGAGCCGCTTGTTCCCCAATTTCGCCGCAGCCATAGCAAGGTTCGTCGCATCGGCGACAAAACGCGGCCGGGTTGGCTGAACCGGCGGGAACGGCGTCACGTAGTCGAGCGTCTTGGCAGGCGAGAGCACGGCGATCATCGTCGTGCGCCTAACCGTCCGCCGGGCGCTGGTCAAAGCCGGACAAGCGCATTTGCGTTCAAATTCGGTTCAGCGCCCTCGACCTATTTCACCATCGCCCGCTGCTTGAACCGCGGCGGCGCGCTCGGTACAGCGAGCCCCGCTCGCGGCGACCGTCCGCAACAGGAGAGACTATTCAATGACGATGATTTC
This sequence comes from Sphingomonas sp., assembly GCA_051954635.1. Classification (GTDB taxonomy): domain Bacteria; phylum Pseudomonadota; class Alphaproteobacteria; order Sphingomonadales; family Sphingomonadaceae; genus Sphingomonas. Next base: position 2,627 of record JBQCHO010000172.1, read on the forward strand.
GAAGGCCGCGCTCGCCGCGCTTTTGCTCGCCGGTTCGAGCGCGCTGGCCGCATCGCCAGCCGCTGCGAAGGACAAGAAGGACGATCAGGCGAAGCCGCAGCTCCAGCTCAGCGACGAATTCCGCAAGGCGGCGTCGCCGGCGCAGACCGCGCTTGCCGCAGGAGACCTCGCAACCGCCGAAACCGGGATCACGGCGGCTGAAGCTGCAGCCAAGACAGACGACGAAAAGTATATCGCGGCCGAGCTCCGGCTGCAGTTGCTCGCCAAGCAGAACGCCGGCAGCACCGACGCCGCTGCGATGGCGCGCGCCGACGCGGCCTATAAGGCGCCGCTCGATTCGCTGTTGAGCAACCCCAAAACGCCCGCCGATCAGCGCGGCAAACTCGCCAATGCGCGTGGCCAGGTCGCGTTCAACGAGAAGAATTATCCGGACGCCATCAAATATTACACGATGGCGCAGCAGGCGGGTTACGCGGACTCCGATATGACGCTCGCGCTCGCGCGGGCCAAGGTTCAGTCGGGGGATATCCCCGGCGGAATCGCGGCCCTCGATCAGGTGGTCAAGGCGGACGAAGCCAAGGGCCAAAAGCCGCCTGAGGATTTCTACAAGTACGCCGTCGCTAATCTTTACAAGACCAATGATCGCGCGACGACGCTCGATTGGGTCAAGCGCTGGCTGACCGCTTATCCGAGCACGGCCAATTGGCGCAACGCGATCATCGTATTCGGCTTTCAAGGACCGACTGCGGCAAGTCTGGGCAAGCCGCAGAAGCTCGATCTTTATCGCCTGATGAGCGCGACTGGGTCGCTCGCCGACCGCGGCGATTACATCGAATACGCGCAATATGCGAACGACCTGGGTCTTCCTGACGAAGCCAAGTCGGTGATCGCGAAGGGCAAGGCTGCAGGTAAGATTCCGGCGAGCGATTCGGATGCGGCGGCGATCGCCAAAAGCGCTGCTGCTGGCATTGCCAGCGAGGGATCGCTGACTTCGCTCGCGACCAAGGCGACTTCTTCGGCTAAGGGTGATCTCGCGCAGCAGACGGCGGACGCGTATCTCGGCCAAGGCAATTACGCAAAGGCGATCGAGCTCTACAAAGTGGCGCTTCAAAAGGGCGTGGCCAACACCGACCTCGTCAACATGCATCTGGGCATTGCTGAGGCCATGTCGGGAGACAAAACGTCGGCGACGACCCAGTTCGCGGCCGTCACCAACGAGCCAGCCAAGGATATTGCCAGCCTGTGGACGGCGCATGTAGCTGGTACCGGAGCAACTGCACCGTCTGCACCGGCTTCTGCGACGACATCACAGAACTGAGCTTGCCGTACTCGAAAGGAAAGGGCGCCTCGATCGAGGCGCCCTTTTTTATGCTTGGCTCCGGTTCGAGACGGGAATGCCGGGCTGATGCTTCGACGTGCGAATCGTCAGCGAGGTCTTGACGCTCGCAACGTTTGGCGCCGGCGTCAGGTGCGTGGTGAGGATTTCCTGGAACGACTTTAGATCGGCGGCGACGATCTTGAGTATGAAGTCGATCTCGCCGTTGAGCATGTGGCATTCGCGAATCTCGGGGATCGTCGCCACGTGCCGCTCGAACTCGGCAAGATCATGTTCGGCCTGGCTCTTCAGGCTGACCATCGCGAACACCGTGATCGGATAGCCCAGCGTCGCCGGGTCGAGCTCGGCATGATAGCCGCGGATCGCGCCGGCTTCTTCGAGCGCGCGTACACGGCGTAGACACGGCGGCGCGGTCAATCCGACACGTTCGGCCAGCTCGACGTTCGTCATCCGCCCATCTTCCTGAAGGAGATCGAGGATCTGCCGGTCGATTCGGTCAAAAGTCATGCCACTCCCCAGATTTTCGACGTTTTCCAACGTACTTTTGGGGTGGTAGCATAAGATAATTTCGTCGCAACGCAATTGTCCCACATTGCGACGGAGATAATTGACCTGTTCACGCCGGCCTTGTGACAAGCTAGGGTCACGATCACGCCGGCATGGTGCCGACGACCCGGGAAGATCGCGTTGCGCTTCGACGACAGCCTCGACACGGTGCTCGCCGCCGACATCGACTCGCCGCTCGGCGCGCAGTCGGCGTGGCGGCAGTTGGTCGACCTGATCGGGCGGCGACGCGTCGAGATCGACCCTGCCATGATGGCGCGACTCGAAACGCTGCGCGGGCGCGTGACCGTCTCGGTCCGCGCGTCGAGCGCTCGCGCGCTCGAATATGCCGCACCGCCGATAGAGCTCGTTGGCTTCTTCGCCTCGGATGATCCTGAAGTCGCCGCCCCGGTATTGCGCGCGGCACGGCTCGGTGATGACGAGTGGATCGCGCTATTGCCTGCACTCAATCCGCGCACGCGGGCGGTGTTGCGGCACCGCCGCGACCTCAGCGCGCCGGTGATCCGCGCGCTCGAAAGCTTCGGCGGCGCCGATTTCGTGATTGCGGGCGAGGTTGGTGAGGCTATCGCCACGACCGCGCGGCCGAATGCGCCGCTGGCGCCGCATTCATTCGTGTCGCTCGGCGAAGCGGCGCGCCGCAGCCTTTCGGCGGCCGAGCCGCGCGACACCGCTGCCCCCAAGCCATCGGGACCGTTCCAGATTTCCGAGCTGGTCGCGCGGATCGCCGCCTATCAGCAGCAGCGCGACCGCACCATCGAGCCCGAGGTGGCTCCGAGTTCGGTTCGCCACGGCTTTCATTTCGAGACCGACGCGGCGGGCATCGTCCGCTGGGTCGAAGGCGTCAATCGCGGGCCGTTGATCGGCCTGTCGCTCGACCTTGCCTCGTCGCCCGGCGGCTCGCGGGTCGATGGCGTCGCGGCCGGTGCGTTCCGGCGCCGCGCGTCGTTTTCGAGCGCGCGGCTGGTTGTCGAGGGCAGTTCGGATGCCGGCGGCGACTGGCGGATCGACGGCTTTCCGATGTTCGATCCCGACAGCGGGCGCTTCATCGGCTATCGCGGCACCGCCCGGCGGCCGCGCAGCGACGAGCAGGCGGCGCCGGTCGAGACGTCGGGGATGCGGCCCGATGCGCTGCGCCAGCTCGTTCACGAACTGCGCACGCCGACCAACGCGATCGCCGGATTTGCCGAGATGATCGAGACCGAATTGCTCGGTCCCGTGGCCTCGCCG
>JBQCHO010000173.1:0-5266 GCA_051954635.1 Sphingomonas sp.
TGCTACGGGCGTGACCTCGCCCGCGGTACGCCGGTCAACATCGGCGAAGCCGTTGGCGTAATCGCGGCGCAGTCGATCGGCGAGCCGGGCACGCAGCTGACGATGCGGACCTTCCACATTGGCGGCGCGGCGCAGCTCAACGAGCAGTCGAACCTCGAAGCCCCGGCCGACGGCACCGTCGAGTTCCGCGATGTCCGCATGATCATGGATCAGCGCGGCCGCCGCGTGGTGCTCAGCCGTTCGGCCGAGCTGGCGATCCTCGATGAGGATGGCCGCGAGCGCGCGGTGCACCGTATTCCCTACGGCGCGTATCTGATGTTCGACGACGGCCATATCGTCTCGAAGGGCGATCGGATGGCCGAATGGGATCCGTTCACCATGCCGGTGATCACGGAAAACCCGGGCATCGTGAAGTATCAGGACCTGATCGACGGCAAGACGCTGACCGAGCAGGCCGACGAAGCCACCGGCATCACGCAGCGCGTGGTCACCGAATACCGCGCCGCGACGCGGTCGAAGGAGGACTTGCGTCCGCGCCTGACCTTGCTCGACGAGAATTCGGGCGAGAGCGGCCGCTACATGCTGACGCCGGGGGCGGTGATTTCGGTCGAGGACGGGGCGCAGGTGCAGGCGGGCGACGTTCTCGCTCGTGTCGCCCGCGAATCGGCCAAGACCCGCGACATCACCGGCGGTCTGCCGCGCGTCGCCGAGCTGTTCGAAGCGCGCAAGCCCAAGGAAAATGCGATCATCGCCAAGGTCTCGGGCCGTGTCGTGTTCGGCAAGGACTACAAGGCCAAGCGCAAGATCGGCATCCAGCCCGAGGATGGCGGCGAGGTCGTCGAGTATCTGGTGCCCAAGTCGAAGGTGATCGACGTTCAGGAGGGCGACTACGTCAAGCGTGGCGACAACCTGATCGGCGGCTCGCCCGATCCGCACGACATTCTGGAAGTCCTCGGCATCGAGGCGCTGTCGGAATACATGGTTGCGGAGATCCAGGAGGTCTATCGTCTCCAGGGCGTGAAGATCAACGACAAGCACATCGAGGTGATCGTTCGCCAGATGCTGCAGAAGGTCGAGATCACCGACGGCGGCGACACCACGCTGCTGGCCGGCGAGCAGGTCGATCGCGAGGAAATGGACGCGATCAACGCCAAGCTCGACAAGAAGCAGGCGCCTGCGCAAGGCAAGCCGATCCTGCTCGGCATCACCAAGGCGTCGCTGCAGACCCGCAGCTTCATCTCGGCGGCGTCGTTCCAGGAGACCACGCGCGTCCTCACCGAGGCGTCGGTCCAGGGCAAGAAGGACACGCTGATCGGCCTCAAGGAGAACGTGATCGTCGGGCGTCTGATCCCGGCGGGCACGGGCGCCGGCATGGGCCGCATGCGCATCGCCGCCACCAGCCGCGACGCCGCGCTGCGTGCCCAGCAACGCAAGCTGCAGGAAGCGCTGATCGCTGCCGATTCGGCGGAGGAAGAGCGCAAGGCCGAGCTGCAGCGTGACGTTGCCGACGATACCGGCGACGACGCGCTGGCCAGCGTCGTCCCCTCGGGCGACGGCTCGGACGAGGCCGCCGGCGAGTATCTCAACGAGGAGTGATCCTCGGTTCGAGAGACTGAACGAAAAAGAGCCGCCGTCCGGACCGTCCGGGCGGCGGTTTCTTTTTGCGTGGAAGAAAGAAGCGCCCCCGCGTGGAAGCTCTCGCCCGCCTGGGTGATCGCGGGCAGCCGCCTTCGCCGAGCGCGTAGAACGACAGCGCCGCCAGCCGCGTACTCAATCCGCCGTCGCCGGGGGTGCATCGGCCCGATGTTCGCGCTAAACCAACGCGGATAGAAACGCCGACAAGGATGGATTTGATGACGCTACCGCTCTCCCGCCGTTCGCTACTCGGGGCGGGAGGCGCACTTGCCGGCTTTGCGCTCGCGCCGCGGGTGGCATTCGCGCAAAGCGATCGGATCGAGAGCCTGATCGCCCTGATGACGATCGCCGAAAAGGCGGGCCAGCTTTCGTGCTTCGGCGATGCGATCCGGCCGCCGCGCGTGCCGTTCAATCCCAACGCGGTGAGCAGCAGCGCCGCCGCGCAGATCGCCGATATCAAGGCGGGCAAGATCGGCATGCTGTTCAACGGCGTCGGCTATGCGGGCGCCAAGCAGGCCCAGCAGGCGGCACTCGAAACCCGGCTCAAGATCCCCTTGGTATTCGCCGGCGACGTGATCCACGGCCTCGCCACCGTTTTCCCGATCCCGATCGCCGAAGCGGGGTCGTTCGACCTCGACCTTGCGACCCGCACCGCGCGCGCCGCCGCGCTCGAGGCGACCGCGGTCGGCATGCACTGGACCTTCGCGCCGATGGTCGACATCGCGCGTGACGAGCGCTGGGGCCGCGTCTCCGAAGGATCGGGCGAGGATACCTATCTCGGCCAGCGCATGGCGGTGGCGCGCGTCCACGGCTTCCAGGGCGACGATCTGACCGATCCCACCCGCGTCGCCTGCTGCCCCAAGCATTTCGCCGCCTACGGCGCGGTCGCAGCGGGAATGGAATACAACACCGTCGACCTGTCGATGGAGACGCTGCGCGAAGTCCATCTGCCGCCGTTCAAAAGCGCGTTCGATGCGGGTGCGGCAACCACCATGTCGGCGTTCAACGATCTGAACGGCGTGCCGGCGAGCGGCAATCACTGGCTGCTGACCGAATTGCTGCGCGACGAGTGGCACTTCAAGGGACTGGTGGTTTCCGACTACACCGCCGACGAGGAGCTGATCGCGCACGGCTATGCCGCCGACGATCGCGACGCGACGAAGAAGGCGTTCACCGCGGGCGTCGACATGTCGATGCAAAGCGGGCTCTACAACAAATGGCTCCCCGACCTGGTCGAGAAGGGCGACGTGCCGGTGGCAGAGGTCGACGCCGCTGTGCGTCGCGTGCTGATGCTCAAGGAACAGCTCGGGCTGTTCGACAACCCGTATCGATCGGTGTCGGCCAAGGCCGAGAAGACGCAGGTAGCGATGCCCGCGACGCGCAAGCTGTCACGCGAGGCGGGCGGCAAGTCGATCGTGCTGCTCAAGAACGAGGGCGGCCTGTTGCCGCTCACGAAGTCACCGGGCAAGATCGCGCTGATCGGCCCGTTCGGCGACGACAAGGCGAACCTTGCCGGCCCCTGGGCCTTCATGAACGACGAGTCGATCGGCGTCGATATTGCCAGCGGCATCCGGGCCAAGCTGGCTGACAAGGCCGCGCTGACCGTCGTCAAGGGCGCCGATGTCGACAAGCCCATCGATGGCGGCATCGATGCTGCGGTCGCTGCGGCCCAGGCCGCCGATCTCGTCATCCTCGCGATCGGCGAGAGCCAGGACATGTCGGGCGAGGCGCAGGCGCGCGTCGCGATCGTCGTGCCGCCGGCGCAGCAGGCGCTCACCGAGGCGGTCGCTGCCACCGGCAAACCGGTGATCGTGCTGCTGAAGCATGGCCGCGCGCTCGCGCTTGAAGGTGCGGTCAAGGACGCGCCGGCGATCCTCGCCTGCTGGTTCCTCGGCAGCGAAACCGGTAATGCCGTCGCCGACGTACTGTTCGGGGACGTCAACCCGGCCGCCAAGCTCTCCGCCAGCTTCCCGCATTATTCGGGGCAGGAGCCCTATTTTTACGATCATCGCCCGACGGGCCGCCCCGCCCCCGAGACGGGTACGCAGGAATACAAGGCGCGCTACCGCGAGACCAAGAACGAAGCGCTCTACCCGTTCGGCCACGGCCTCAGCTATACCAGCTTCACGCTTACCGGCCTGCAGGTCGGCCCGACGCTGACGCCCGGCGGCACCGTCGCCGTGAGCGCGACGCTGACCAACACCGGCAATCGCGAGGGCACCGAGGTCGTCCAGCTCTACGTGCGCGATCCGGTGGCCAGTCGGACGCGGCCGATCCGTCACCTCAAGCGGTTCGAGCGCGTCACGCTCGCGCGCGGCGCATCGAAGCAGGTCCACTTCACGCTCGGCCGCGACGACCTGCTGTTCTGGGGCGACAAGGGCTGGACGGTCGATCCGGGCAGTTTCGACGTCTGGGTCGCGACATCGTCGACTAACGGCCTGCAAGGCAAGTTCGACCTGACCGCGGCCTGACACGAAACCCCTTGCCGATCGGCTGCGGAGCCGCGAAAGCTGCCCCGCAGCCATCAAGAGGAGCATCGATGTCGATCCTGTCCGACCGCTGGATTCGCCAGGCCGCGCTCGATCAAGGCATGATCGAGCCGTTCGAAGACGGTCAGCGCCGCGCCGGCTGCATCAGCTACGGGCTGTCGTCCTACGGCTATGACGCGCGCGTGTCGGACGAATTCAAGATCTTCACCAATGTCGACAATGCGTTGGTCGATCCCAAGGACTTCGCCGCGAACAGCTTCGTCGACCGCAAGACCGACGTGTGCATCATCCCGCCCAACAGCTTTGCGCTGGCGCGGACGGTCGAATATTTCCGCATTCCGCGCGACGTGCTGGTCATCTGCCTCGGCAAATCGACCTATGCGCGATGCGGAATCATCGTCAACGTGACCCCGCTCGAGCCCGGCTGGGAAGGCCATGTCACACTCGAGTTCTCGAACACCACGCCGCTGCCGGCAAAAATCTACGCCAATGAGGGCGCGTGCCAGTTCCTGTTCCTGCAGGGCAACGAGCCGTGCGAAACCAGCTACGCCGACCGCGCCGGCAAATATATGGGCCAGCGCGGGGTGACGCTGCCGAAGCTGTGAGAACTGCCCCGCCGCGCGGGTTGTCTTCACGGAGCGTCTAACGTCCGGCCAACCGGGACTTGTCCGGAGCTCCAATCCTGCGCCGGCGCTATCGCCTGTGGCCCGTTGGATGCCGGAACAAGTCCGGCACGACGCCGACATCGCATCATAAAAAAAGGGCGGCTCGAAAGCCGCCCATCTTCGTGCCGTCGCTGGCGCGAAAGGCTCAGAAGTCGTTGCGATACTGTTCGTTGCCGATGAAGCCCATCTTCGTCACACCCGAACGCTTGATGATCGCCAGGATCTGGTCGACCTTTTCGTATTGCGCATTCGGATCGGGCTGGAAGTGCAGCTCGGGCTCGGTCGGTAGCGCCAGTGAGGCGTCGAGATACTGACGCAGCGTGACGTTGTCGACCGGCGTGCCGTTCCAGGCGACCTGACCAACGGCATCGATCGAAATCGTGTTCTTGTCCGGCTGCACGGTCTGATTCTGGTCGCTGTTCTGCGGCAGATCGACCTTCACCGCGTGCGTCTGGGGCGGAATGGTGATGATGAACA